>JAZMZY010000022.1:0-5395 GCA_045586265.1 Acutalibacteraceae bacterium | reverse complement strand
ATGGAAACTGCCATTGATAAGCTTGTTGCCCCCATTGAAGAAAGAAAAATTCCTTTCGCAATGATTTACGGTAATCACGATGATATGAATCGCCTTACTAAAGACGAGCAGGCAGATATGTACAGAAAATACAGTACCTGCCTTGGTCTTGATGATGAAACCTCTCCCGATGTTGCAACATACAACCTCCCAATTTATTCAGAGGATGGCGAGAAGATTAAATTTAATCTTTGGATGATAGACTCTGCCTGGAAAGATAAAGAACTTGATAAGTGCTTTTCCCTTGTTAAACCTGAGGCTATTGAATGGTATAAAAATAAAAGCGCACAGCTTAAAGCCCATAATGGCGGAGAGCCTGTTCCGTCTTTAATGTTTCAGCATATTCCTATGATTGAAACCTTTGAGCTTACAGAAGAATGCTCTGCGGATGCAAAAGGTGCAATCAAGGCTCCCGATGGTAAATATATCAAGCTTAAAGACTCCTGCAAGGGTGTTATGGGTGAGTATATTTGCGCTGTTGATGAAAAAACAGGTCAGCTTGAAGCGTTAAAAGAATGTGGCGATATTAAAGCAATTGTTTTCGGCCACGACCATTGTAACTGTTTTGAGGGTGTTGTTGACGGCATTAGTTTTATTCAGACTGCTTGTGCTTCCTTCCGTTGCTATGGCACAAGAGACCGCGGTGTAAGAATTTTTGATATTGACGAAAATACGGGAAATTACGAAACCAAGTTCTATACATATAAAGAGCTTATGGGCAACGGCATTTTAAACGAGCTTGCATTTATATGGGATGCAGATGGCTTCCTTAAACAAAAAATCGCCCTTATTGCAGGTGGTGTTGTTGGGTTGGGCGCTATAATTGCAGGAATTACCGGTTTGTTAAAATAAGTTGCATAAAAGCTCAATTTAAAGTATAATTATAAAGGAATATAAAAAAGTGGGGGATTACAATGGCAGAATGTAATGTTATTGCTCACAGAGGCGCCAATATTATTGCACCTCAGAACACAATTGAAGCCTTTAAAATGTCTATGGAAATAGGTTGCGATGGCTTTGAAACAGATATTCATTTAACAAAGGACGGCATTCCCGTTGTTTGCCATAATTTTACCATTGATGAGACCTCTGATGGTAAGGGCGCAATTAAAGATATGACCTTAGAGGAGTTGCGCCAATATGATTTCGGTAGCTATAAAAGCTCTGAATATGCAGGTGTAAAAATTCCTACCCTGGATGAATTTTTAGAGCTTAGCAAATCAATGGGCGATAAAATGAAGGTGCTTGACATTGAGCTTAAAAGCGAGCATTTTGGCGAAGCGGGTACTGAACTTGCAGAAAAAACAATTGATGCAGTTAAGAATCACGGGCTTTTTGATAAGCTTCTCATATCAAGCTTTGACCCTGCAATTCTTGTTGTTTGCAAAAAAATTGATAAAAACTGCAAAACAGGTATTCTCTACGCTCCTGATAAATTAATCGGTGTAAAAATCGCTCCACGTCCGGTTGCCTTTGCAAAGGAAATCGGCGCAGATGCTTTGCACCCTTACTATATGCTTGTGAGCCGACTTTATGTTGAAAGAGCTCATAGAGCAGGTCTTCAGGTTAATCCTTGGACTGTTAACAAAGAGAGCGTTGCTAAAAAGCTTATTAAATATGGTGTTGATGGTCTTATTACAGACGATTCAGCACTTATGAATACACTTTTAGGTAAATAATTTTAATGAACGAAATTTTTAAATCCTTGCGCACTTGGGTGGAGATAAATCTTGATGCACTCGAGTGCAATTTTGACGCTGTCAGGGAAGCGCTCCCTGAAAATATTAAAATTTTAGCTGTGGTTAAAGCAAATGCTTATGGCCACGGTGCTATTGGCGTTGCAAAATTTTTAGAGAATAAAGCAGATTATCTGGCAGTTGCCGCAACTGACGAGGCTCTGGAGCTTCGCAAAAACGGAATAAATTGCCCTATTCTCGTGTTAGGCCATATTCCTTATGGGGATTATGATAATATTGTAAAATTCAATATTACTACTACAATTTCAGATTTTTATGAGGCAGAGCTTCTTTCAAAGGCTGCAAAAAAAGCAGGCGTGACAGCTCCTCTTCATATTGCAGTTGATACAGGTATGAATCGAATCGGATTTGCTTGCAATGATGCTTCAATAGAGGAAATTAAAAAAATTAAAGAGCTCCCCAATATTGAAATTGAAGGAGCTTTCAGCCACCTTGCAGCGGCAGATATGCTTGATAAGGCATATACAAAAATGCAGGCGAAAAAGTTTGATGAATTTGTTTTAAAATTAGAAAATACAGGAATAAATGTGGCTATAAAGCACCTTTATAATTCTGCGGCAATTGCAGATTTAGAAAAGAAATATGATATGGTGCGCCAGGGTATTATTCTTTATGGCTTGAAGCCCTCTGACGAGGTTGAGTTCAATAATATAAATGTTCCAAAGCCCGTAATGTCAATGAAAACCCGGGTTGTTCAGGTGAAAACCCTGCCTGCAGGGGAATGCATCAGCTATGGTTGCACCTACACAACCGAAAAAGAAACAATAGTTGCAACTCTTTGCGCAGGCTATGCGGATGGTGTAACGCGGGTTCTTTCCAATAATGGCGAGGTGCTTATAAGAGGTAAACGAGCTAAAATAATCGGCAGAGTCTGTATGGATCAGTTTATGGTTGATGTTACAGATATACCCGATGTTGAAGCAGGGGACACTGCAACCATTTTCGGTGCTGATGGAGAGGAAACAATTTCAGTTGACGAAATCGCAAAAAAAGCTAACACAATAAACTATGAAATAATCTGCAATATCAACAGCCGTGTTACAAGAGTTTATATGAAAAACGGCAAGGTAGAAAGCGCGTTCGGTTATTTATTAAGTGATTAAAATCTATCATTTATAATTGTGTCGCAGACCCTATGCTGGCAACTGGCATCTGGCAACTAAACGAGGCTGTAAAAAAACGATAAGTTTTTTTACAGCCTCGTTTCGGGGATAGGAAAAAAAGATGCAGAACGGACAAACCGAGTCCCGATAAGGCTTCAGACTTATCGGGATTTGCCCGAAGGCGTACAAGTGTACGTCGAGTGGCGAGGTTTGTTCGTAGCATAAAACATTAATTTTTCTTGTTTTTTTGATTTTTGAATATGTTTATGGGGTTCTTACAGCTTTTTTACTGTAGGAACCCCCTTGGTATATATGGTTTTATGCGGTCTGCGCTTTTTTTACAGCCCCGTTTATATTATTACATTTCGCCGAAGCCTGCGCCGCCGAAGAACATATAAAGAATATCACTTAATAACTGCATAATCTGTTTAAGTGCATCAGTGAAATTGAAGTGAGCATCGTTTACTTTTTCTTCAGGCTCTGCATCTCTGTTGAGAATCTGGTCGCGTACTGAATAGAAATTATCCTTTGCTTCTTCAAATGCGTCAAGGTCAACATTTGTCTGGTCAAGCTGAGCCTCTGCCTGAGCAATTGCATCCTCAAGAAGAGCCTTTTCTTCTTCTGTAAGGTCGCTTGTGTCATAGTTTTTCATTTCAGCAACGTCTTTCATGAGACCCTTTGAGTTTCTGCCAACATTGAACTGAGGGAATTTATCTGCCTTTGAGTAAACATCAACAAAGCTTTCGTCAACAAGAAGCTCTGTAACAAGCTTCATAATAACATCATTGGAGCCTGTTCTTTCGTGGTTCTGATTGTAGAAATAGAAGGTTGTGTCAGGAAGAAGACCTGCACAAGCATCAACAATGCCGTTGGGGTCAGAGTGGTCGTGGTTTCGGGGGTCAGAGCAGTTGTGTGCTATAGCAGGAACATAATCATCACCAAGCTGAACATCAACACCATAGCTGAAAGCACCCATTGAGGTTGAATCAAGCTGAATGATACCGTCTGCATTTACCTCATCCCAGGAATCAACCAGCTGATAAAGGGAAACATTATAGTCAACAATATCAAATACCTTAACGCCGTCTTCAATTGCATATTCTATATTATCATAGCGCTTGCACTGTGCATTGTAGAACCAGTCAGTCTGTCTGCGGATTTCTTCAAGACCCTCGTCCATAAGGTACATTTCGCGACAAGCCTCATAGTTGCCTGAAGGGCAAAGACCCCAAAGGAGAGTTGAATATCTCATATAGTCCATAATAAGAGTATGAACTGCAGTGTCAAGAATAGCATTTACATTTGCGTTGGGCATAATACGAAGAATAATGTTTACAAGATAGCTGAGCATATCTTCTTCGCCAATAAGAGATGGGAGCATTGTTGTGTAAAGCTCTTCGTCATCAAGAAGACCGTACTGATAAATTTCACCAATGAGAGTTGAACCGTCAAGTGCAGGAACAACATAAACGATTCTGTTGATATCTTCTGCTACTGAGCGGTTGTTATCAGCATAAATCTGCATAAGAGCATTTGCAACAGAACCACCCTGGCTGATAGGAACGATGTTAACCTTATCTGAGCCGGAATCCTCTTTAACAAACTGAATGAAATCATAAAGCTCCTGAGCAGTGTCAATCATATTGCCGAGAGAAGCGTATGAGAAGAAATAGAGGTTCTCGCCACCTGCAATGTCAATATAATTCTGCAAGGGAATCTGGTCAAGGATATATTCCTGGTCGTGTGCGCTGAGGTCTGCGAAGCTGTCATTATATTTTGTTGCGCGGATATCGTGAACAAACTGACCGTTTTCATCGCAACGGCTCTTTTCCATAAGTGCCTCGCCAAGCACATCAGCAACTGCCTGAGCTGCGCGGTTATCCTTATCTTCCTGGCTGATAAGCATATCACCGAGAGGTATAAGAGCTTCTGTAAGAGCCAAACCGACAATTTCAATTGTTGAATCCATAAAGAACGGGGGTTCAGCATCGGTTGCCTTTCCGTCTTCATAATACTTTGTTTCGCTCTGGAAAATACCGGGAATTACGATAGAGGGAGTGTAAGCCTCTTCAACTGCGAAAGCAGTTGCGGAGAAACAACCAACCAGCATAACAACGGAAAGAACCAATGCGATAACTTTCTTTGATGTTTTCATTACTACCATCCTTTCAAGAATGTAAAATTATACATATAAAGTATAACATAAAATAAATTTTTGTAAATATTTTCTATAAAAATGTTTCTGTACTTATATTACAAATATAAAACGGGTTTTATGGTGAAAAAGTAAAAAACGTTTGCGGTTTTTTAGTGAAAAGTGAATAAATAAAAAATCCTCGTTCTTCTGAACGAGGATTTCAGACTGTCGAAAAAGTCCAGCATATGCTGGGCTTTTTGTCATATATGTGGTATAATGACAATGGTGATAAAAATGTTGGAAGAAAAGAGAAATTTTAATACAAGGAACGACGGAGAAATCGTAAGCCTTGATGATTT
>JAZMZY010000021.1:0-34905 GCA_045586265.1 Acutalibacteraceae bacterium | reverse complement strand
TTTCCAACTCTGACCATTATCAGCAGCTCGATACTCTCTTGGTGATAAACTGTCGCCCTTGCCTGTGTAAGTTTCGAGAATTGAGTAGCCATACTTTTTGCAAAGCTCATCATTCAAACCTCGAAGTTTAACCACGGTATTAGGTGGTTGGTTCAGCTTCAATCCCGTTTCAAAGCTAACGGAATTGATAACGAAATGGTTATGAAGATGGTCAGCATCGGAGTGAGTTGTAACTAAAACCTCGTGACCTTGCCATGCTTTTTCAGCGAACTCCAAGCCGATTTTATGCACCTGCTCAGGTGTAATATCTTCATCAGGAGAGATGGATTGCACGTACTGATAGAAGTTAGTGCCTTTCACTTTGCCGTAACTTTTTTTCGTTACCATGAACTCAGTAAAGGCATTTTCACCATCACAATTCACTCCACCAACAAGTCTTTTTTCACTTAACCTGTCATAGACTTTTTTGTCCTGAGTGCAGTAAGTTATTACGCCTTTCATAGCTGCAATGCTTTGGTTGGTTTCTTTGATGTATTGAAATGTTGCCATCAGTTTTTACCTACCAATTCCAGCATTTGTTCATAAATCTTTCGTTGCATATTGATTACTTCAGTGAAGTTATATGAACTAACTGCTCCCGAATTTATCTTCATTGCAATCTGATTTATGTTGTTACCGATTCGTTTAAGCTCAACCAACAAGGGTTTGGTGTTTTCGGCAACATTGATTTTGCTCTTGTTAGAAACTGCAATTATGTATTCAGTAAGATTCATATTTGCACGCTTTGCTTTCTTTTCAATGAGCGCTTTTTCCGACTCTGTAAGTCGGACTGTGAGAGTTTTATCTCTCTTTCGTTTTTCTTGCATAATGCACCTCGTTTCTTAAGTGGGTTCGGGCTACTGCCCGTAGTTTGCGGTCGGCGGATAGCCGACTGCTCTGCTTGCCCCAGCTAAAGCAGGGACTTTTAACACTTGAATTTACATCATCCTTTCTTTAAGTATTTTTGCATATCCCGATTCTGACCTACGAGAGAAAGTCCATAAATCTTCCTCGTTCAATGCAGTTTGCCTGGCATCCAACAGAGATCCTTTTACGGCTTGTGGTTAGATGTTCGGCTTACCGATTCTCTTGCGAGAGTGCTTTAGCACCTTTCTCCATCGGCATACAGAATAATCTCTTCCGTTGTCATCGCTCAATCCACCCATTCCACATATCTCTGTTGGCAGGCTATTCAATTTTCAAGGTTCGCGGAAATTTAACCTTCCATATATACCCCGACATAAGAAAAGCCAAATATTCCAACAAATCAAAAATTTTTCAAAAAACTTTTGATTTGTCCTCTCACTTCCCTATTAGCGACTTCGTATCTTTTTGACACAAATCCGACACAAAGAGATGCTTTTTGTCCTCTCAACCCTGTACTAGTAGAAACTATATTTTTTTGACACAGTGTTGTCATAATGAGTTTTGTAAAAACCATTTCGAAGCATTCTGTTTTAACCCCCTCTATTCCCTTATTGGGGAATTTGTATCTTTTTGACACAAAAATGACATAACCAAAAAAGGACAAAAAAATAACACCTGCTTTTTCAAGCAGGTGTTTTCACACTATATCTATTCACTTTCTCAGCCTACAAACTCCATCCGACTCATCTCGTTTTCTCAACTCATCAGCAAAAGCATTTATCATTTTCTGATTCAGATACACCACACTACCACGATTAATTCCATGCTCATCAGCATATTTGCGAATTGATTTTCCTTCCAGATAGCGCTCCTTCATAAATTGATGATACTCCACCAAAACCGTTTTGAAGCAATCTCTCAAAAAAGTAATGTCTTCTTTGAGACATCGGAAGCCTTCCTTACCCGGTACACCTATGCACCTACCGTATTGTACACACAGCTTATATCGTTTAATGTCAACTCTGTAGTTTTCAAGAAGGTCTCTTGCGTAGGAAACATAATCCGGTGAGCATCTGAACATGCGACCATCAAAAACCTCAATATCACCATCTTCTTTTTTAGGCTTTCTCATGGGAGGGTTGAATCCGGCTTCTATTATATTTGTATCATGAGCTTCAGTTACCTTCATATTAGTTTGACGAGTAAACTTATCAACCAGTTCACCATTAACCTCAACCATTTCGCAAAAAGATTCTCTGCTCATTGATTTGAAAGTTACATTTTCTGCATACACGCCTTCGTGAAAAATTACACTTTCAGCACCTGTATCAACATCTGTTACAAGCGTAACAACATAAATCAGACTGTCATCATATTTCTTGTAGTATCCGGCGAACAACCTTTTGTTTTTTCCTTTTACCATTTCAATCACCTTTATCATATTGGTTTCCACATCTACAATCATATATTACCATATCCATTGTACCATTTACAGTACCGCTAATGCCCAATCTAAACCGAAACTGTTTAGTTATGACGCAAATGACGCAAGTGACGAAAGTTTTAGCACCCATAAAAGATGCGTCATTAGCGTCACTTGCGTCACTGTTTCTGAAAAAATCCTTGACTTTCTCTTCTTTGATTTATGCAGTTAAAATTTTTACATATGGGCAAGAAAAGAAAAAATGAGAGCAGGGATTAGTTTCCCTGCTCTTACTCTAACTCTTCTTGTTCGGCTTACAGTGGCGAACAAACGGCTGATTTCACTCTTGATTATATATCACTTGATTTGTCATAAACCGATTCTGCCATCAGTTTCAACCCTAACCTGAAGCCATCTATGAAAGCTTCTTTTTCCAAGATGTTATTCATATCTGTCATACACTCTTTTAGTTTTTCAAACACATCTTTTTGTTGTGGTGATAGTAGTACAGAAAGTTTTTCTTCATTCTTAACCGTCAAATCAAGCAAATGCGAATACTCACTTCCACGTGTCAGATGCTTCTCGCATGGACATATGTTGCCGTAGAACAAATCTTCAATCATTCTCATGTGTTGCGCTCCTTTCTTGCAACACAAACACATACCATAACTCTTTCCACAAGTCCAGCGAAAATCACACAAAAAACGAAGGTTCTGCCTAGCTAAATTTATTCCTGATAAGTGATAAAAAGATTACGCCAGTTTTTATGTATCGAACCCTATTTTTTCATTGTCGTTTTCAAAATCGGTTTTTCAGTTAAATCATCAGAAATAGTAGGTAAAATCTGTCTGTATCCTACTTTCATTTTGTTTTCTGTAACATCATTGTTATTAAACCATTTAAAGCTTGGTTCAACATTGCCGTGTGAATCGTAGGAAAGAGGATAAGATACTTCATAATCCTTGAGATAATCAAAGTTGCAGATTGTAAGCAACTTTCTTACCGCATCTTCATCCATAGATAAGCTTGTATCGTAAGAGGCTATGGCATAATCTTCAAAAGATTTATTTTCAGTTATGTAACTGCCGTTTTCAATTTTCCGAAGGAAAATACCACTTTCTTGAACAGTGATTTTAACGCTGCCATAACCAGCAGGACGCCCCATTCCCAACTTATGCATCAGTTTAGAATCAGATGAATTTTCGCCTAACGTCAATACCCATAAAAGCTGTTTTAATTCTTTTTCGGTTATTTTTTCAAAATAAACTTTAAAATTGAATTCACCTTTTTTTGCACTCTTTGTGGCAATTTGACGAGGCCCCATTTTAATTTGTCTGTCATCGACATTTTTATGGAAATAATACTTTCTTCCACGAATATACGTGTTGGCATCCTTATATTTCCAGCGAGGGTAGTACTCGTTTTCCTCATTATATTCGGTATTGCTGTTAAATGTATAGAATGACATAGTAGAAAATTTAGGTGACGAAAACTCGGGAAGAATTCTGAAATCATCATCTAATTCAACATTGATGCCACGAGCATCAGAAAACCTGATAGCAGAAGCTTTTCCTAATGCTCCAAAAAGCGAGCAGGCAGGACAAAGGCCATTATTCTTACAAGGTGTATATGGTTTTTCTCTATTTGTATGATTAACCATATCAAATACAGGGACAACAACACCTTTAACTTTCTCTTTATCATCCAACACTGATAAACAACTGTTGGTAACGGTCTCGAAAACTGATCTGATACAACCACGGAGCTCACTTCCGGGAATTGTAGGTTCATTTAAAACACTGTAAAACTCAAATTTATTTTTTCCAGTTTCTGCACTATGGTCAGGCAGGAGTAATGGAGTTTTTACGGTTAATTTGCAGGATATGTAACCTGTAAGGGAACCTTCTGACAAACTTTTTTTCTCTTTTCTGTCTACACCATTTCCCAACGGAATAAAGTTATAGGGGTTTACAAATATTTCGGTCCTTTTATTATTCATCTTTTCCCTTCCTTTTCAAATCCCACAATTCGCCAATCAAATTTCCGAGCAACACCGTCATCATCATATTTGTAAAAATATCGAACTTTTAACAATTCACAATCCACAACAGCTTCAGGTAAATGATATTTACCACCACCTGTTGTAACCTTAAGTGGATTTTGTTTTTCGCACTTTGTTGTGTCAATATCAAGATAGTGCGTTTCATCGATATAACCGTTGCCATATTCGCTGTCGCTTGTAATTACTCTGATTTTGAATTTTGAATCAATTGTACTGCGATACGCCTTGAATTCACCACGCTCATCAAAAGACCTTACTTCTAACAGTCTATCAAGGTCATCAACGCACTCTACAAAATCGGCCTTATCTGTCCAAATCGCCATTGTATACTTATAATCTAATGAGGTAAGCTTTTCAACTAATTCTTGTTTCTCATAAAGCATCTGCGATTTCCTCCTTTAAAAAACCGATTATATCTTCACCCTCAAACTCTTTCCCGTTAACAGAGGTAATTTCAAACAAACCTCTGCCGATAGAAACCAAACCACCTACGGAAATCAAGCCATTATGTAAATCAGCAAGAGTGAACAGCAACGCCTTTTTAATTTCTTCATCAGGCTTCTCGGTAAAAGCGAGTGAAAGATTTGTGTTACCAAAATAATATGTGCTTTCCGTATATAGTGATTTGTCCTTTGTTTTTCCTGTAAAACGATTCAATGCATTTCGGGTAATATTTTTAAACACACCACCCGACAATACACTTTCGTCAATTATAATCTTTGATTTTTGCACACTTTTTTCTCGCTCATTCACAAAACCAAACAGAGATTCTATCTTATTCGGCTCAAGAAATTCAGACATTCGGCTTCTGATGACGCCTGCCCAGGATGTACCCGGAATAACAGGATTTCCGTTTCTCGTATGAAGTGATAACATTTTGTAATCGGGCATTACAGTCTCGTCATCACTTACATCTGTGGTATATTCCCTGATCGAAATTCCGCCAATAGACTTCAAGCCTATTGTTAACTTTAATTCAGGAGCATCCTCAAAGCTTAATTCTCTGCTTTCAGACCAACTACCTTCGTCAAACAAGTCGAAATCAAGCCAATCACTCGGAGAATCGACTTTCTTTTTATAAGCTTTAACGCAAACGCAACCGTAGCCTCTCGATGTTTTTGAACCGAGCCTGATGATTCCGGAGTTCAATGCAGATAAAGCGTTTTCAATAACATCCTCGTTATTTTCAAACAACTCGATGTAGCTAACAAATTTGGCACCCGGCTCCACCACTTGCATATCAAATTTTGCACCATTTACAGAAAGCTTATCCTTTAACTTGACGCAGTCTCTGTTAGCTATAAAAAATGCATCCTTGCCACCTTTATATAGCCCATCAAAAAATCGTATTTGCGACTCTCGCTCATTTCTCAGTGAATTTTTTTCGGTAGGAATAAATCCGAAAATCTTATCCTCAATATCCTGCGAATGTTTTTTTGAAACGTAACTTCTTAAAACGCCGGCAATTGCTGTAGCAGGGATAAATGGTGTTCCGACTGCATCAACAATTACATCGTGATCTGTGAAATCATTTGCACCCGAACCAATTGAAAAAGAAGATTTTAGAGTGATTTCTAATTTATAAAACGTTCTATAGAACTCATTTAAACTCATTTTCCTGCTCCTTTCAATTGATATTTTTTCAATGTAAGTATTGTTAATATTAGTTTCTGTGCTTTTGTCCAATCATTGGCAATATTGGTTTTGCCGTCCAACTTAAAGCAATAATCATTAAAACAGTAGTTCAGACTATTTCTTACACTATCTGTTTTTATACTATTAATCCTGTGATTAAAATCATTTCTATCTTTCGATTCTTTGCACATAAGCATGGCTCGTCCGATTTGAGAAGAATTGATATTCAGATACCTATACATAAACTTGCCGTTACGATCTTTTTTTAAATTGCCTTGTTTATCTTTATCAAGCATTTCTACAATATCTATCGCTTTTTTGATAATTTGGTCATCTAATTGGATACTATTAATCTTATCTTTTAAAAAGCTAGTGCTCTCATTTATAGATATAGGAGCTTCTCTTTTTTGATTATCAACCTTCAGTTCTTTTACATTGTTATACAGTTTGATTTTACCGAAGCCCTCATTTTGCTTTTCGCCTATGTAAAGATATTCGCTGAATTCTTTATCCTCAGGTAAATCCAAAACAATACAACTACCTGCACTTATTGCAGGAATTTGCGTTTTTTTCAAATTCCACTTAGCATTGTAGCCCGTGATAAGTTTTGTGGAAATATTGGTTTCAATTCCTAAATCACCATCGGCAACATAACCAAGACCAAGTTGGTTTTTTAATTCTTTAAGCTCTGTTGTAAAAATACCGTTTTCGTCGGTTAATATAACATCACTTTCACAAACAAACGCAATTGTTTGATTAGTGGCAATTTGTTTTTTATTGTTCTTTTCTAAAGTTGCTTTTTTCCAAATTATCCGGCAAGTCGCATATTGTGCCGTTTTACTTCTGCCGAATTTCATTTCGTTATCTGCAAGCAAAGGCGCTAACTCCTGCATAATTTCATAAGGAGCAACAATTGAACCCTTGAAAGTCTGACCTGCACAGATACAATCCTGGGTATATAAATTCTTATCGTTTCCCTGCATGGAATTATGGTAGGTTGTTTTCACAGCTACATCTTTATAGCCTTGGGTAACATTGACAAAACCTTTTTTAAGAGGTTTCCTAATTTTTCCGTCGTTAACATTCCTTGAAGCAATAAGATTTTTAACACCCTTATCTGCCACATCGGTTGCCGCTTTTATTTTTCCGAAAAAGCGTGGTGACGGAACATATTTATTACCGCCGTCATCCACTAAGTACAAATTCTCAAATCTGACCCTGTTGGATAAAAACACCTTTTCAAAGTTCGCACCTGCATATTTCCCTGCTAAAGAGCCTAACACAGTGGTCCCGGGGATGTAATCCAATGTGCTGTTGGCATCATTGCTGGGAAGCATTAAATCGCTTTTCAAGAGAATTTTGTAATCAATTCTGCACATTGTATCCGGTGTTTTTGCGAAATCAAAATTAAGGTCATTGTTCTTATATGTAATGCAATCTATTAACTCGCATTTAACCACACCCAAACCGCGATTACGATGATAGCCAATGTTTCGCAGACCTTTGCAAAGCTTTGCAATATCATCAAAAGCTTCATCAGGAAAGGTAATTTCTGCAAAAAAGTTGAGATTTTTGTTATCCATAGGTGACAGCCTGTTAACAACTCGAATAAAACGCAATGACTTATCTTTTGCAGTATCATTTTCAATTGCAGTTTCACTTCTCACCGAGCAAAAAAGATCAATTACCCTTGCATATGGCAATTTTTCTTTTAAAATCTCATTTCTGAATGCTTCGTAATTCTCAATTTTTGCATCCGTCAAAAACAGTGTTCCCGAAACATCGTTTCCACTTATGCCAAAAATACTATCAATTTTTTCTTCGGCAAGTTCGACAAATTCTGCAACCTCTCTCAAACACCCCTTTAATCTTTTGGATGGGATATATGGCAAGCCCAATTCATCAAGTGCAGTATCAGTATCTATTAAGGCTGCATAGTTTTTACCAACAGCAGCGCAAAGGTCAGACATAAGCGTTATTTTTAATATTTTTTTCATTTTATATCCCCCTTTGCGAACCAAACATCATAAAACTCTGCCATATCGTAAACTATCTTCATTTCGTTCAAATTGCATTTATATCGTCCATTAAATTTTTTTGGCAAATAAGCATTCACTCTCTTTGCTTCTACACAATATTTTTCAAAACTTTGCTGTGCGGCGTTACCAAGTGCCTTCACATTGGCTCTGCCGGACATTCTCAAAAGTGCTCTATATCTGTTGAAATCAACAAAGCCTTCAAACTCGCCTTTTTCATTTCTTTTCAAATCAAATTCATAGGGTCTGCGTGTAAGCCCTTTTTGCTCAAATTCTCTTATGGCTTCAAAGTTGTTGGTTATTCCGGCATGGCAATAATGGAAATCAAGATAATTACCATCTTTTATGTGTGCTTTTTCCTTTGCAGATTCACAGGCTGCTTCTGCAATCTCATATGCCGTACTGAATGGAGATTTACCATGAAAAATCGCAACACCTGCACAAGCTGTACAAGAAATTTTTTCTTCATTTATTATTATTTTTTCTCTTGCGAGTATATTGAAATAAACCTCAACAACCTTCAATGCTATTCGAGCATCACAAAGAATTGTTATTTCATCACCGCCGCCGATTACCTTTCTGAAACCATTATATTGCGAATCGGCAATTGTTTTTTGTATTGCATCTATGGGCTTTTCAACGTAAATTTCATTGACCTGTTTTGAAAAACTTCTTAGCTTCTTCACCCCGTCATTATAATCCTTGGATGAGCATTTAATTAACTTATTACCCATTGAGTTGCCATCGATGTAAATAACTGCAACTAAACCGTCAAGTGAATCCAATTTATTGCTTTTAAGTTTTTTAAAAGCTTTGAGCTTTGCTACTCTGTCTGCAGACAACGATTGCTCCTTCCCGAATTCTACATCCTTATACACAACAGGAAGAAAGGTGTTTGAATCCGTTTGAGAAAATGGTGTAACCGAAGAAATTTCAGGTGTTGGAAATCTGTTTTTTCTCCGTGCATTTTCTGTATATAAGTTTCTTCTGTCAGCCTCAAAATCACCTGTTACATCAACACAACACGATATCATTTTCAGAGTAGGGTAATTTTCAAGAAGATGCTTTGAAATTATCTTATTTGCATTTATGTAAGCTTCCGTTTCTTTGAACAGCACCATCAGGTTACCGCCACCGTCATAAAGCACCTCGCCGATAATAGCATTATTATCAGCAAAAGCTGTATAATTAAATTCATCTTTCAAGTCATACTTCAAAAAAATCTTTTCTTTCTCCAACACATCAACAAAAGTCCTGTACATACTGCTCAACATTTCAGATGCACCGGAAATCTCTTTGATTTTTGCTGTTCTGTAAATAAACTCTTGCTTTGATGCAAAATCATACAAAGCTAAAACAGGTTTACTTAACATTTAACACACCCCACCATTAATTTTCATCAGATAAAACTATGTAATAATTGAATTATCGCACAAATAATATAAAAATTCAACACAAAAAACCTGAATATCTCAAGAAAATATATTGAACTTCAATAAAAAAGAAAACCGCTACTGCTTTTCAACTAAAGCAGCACGGTTTTTTCTTTTTCGTTCAGGAATCTTGTCACCTATAAGGGGTAAGGTAGCCTGCTCATAAGCACTCTTATAGTAGTAAGGTAGTGTTTCAATCCCCTATAAGGGGTAAGGTAGATTTTTAAAGGAGAGTTTGTAATGTTTAAAAATATGTGTTTCAATCCCCTATAAGGGGTAAGGTAGTTGTTTTAAAAATCTTCTGGCTTCCCGCTCTTATTGCTATTATTGTTTCAATCCCCTATAAGGGGTAAGGTAGATGAAAGCATTTGAAGCAAGACAGCTTGGAATTGAACCGTTTCAATCCCCTATAAGGGGTAAGGTAGCCTTAGTTACGAGCAATGCTCGAGACATATATTAAAAAAAGTTTCAATCCCCTATAAGGGGTAAGGTAGAACAACATTTTGTGTTCCTTTAGATTATATCACCCACCTTTTGTGTTGTCAAGTTTTTCACTTGTCAGAAAATCTCTCCCAATTTAGTCAACCTGTCAAAAAAATGCAAAAAAACAGTGATTTTTACTCAAAAAAAACACTTTCATCTTGTGGTTGACTAAATTTTCGTGTATTTTTAAGTTATAAATAAGAAATTAGAGGTGGTTTTGTTGAACAATATTTTACAAGAGGTTGCTAATAAAGAGAAACTTCTGCAACAAGCTGAGGAACTAAAAAAGAAAAAATTTTCACCCGGATTTGACGGAATGCCTGCAGAAAAAGCGTATATATGGTTTGAAATAAATAGTAAGAAAGAAATAAAAGAAATAGCAGACGGGAACTATGAGCCAATGCCAGTTGTTGGATTTAATACCGCTAAAAAGAATGGTGGTTAGGCAGGTGAGATAAATGTTTGTTGTGTTAGCTTATGATGTTCAAAGCAAAAGAGTAGCCAAAGTAATGAAAATTGTAAAAAAATATCTTCCGCCAACCCAAAAATCTGTTTATGAAGGTTTTTTATCATATGGGAAATTAAATTCGTTAAAGCGTGAGTTAGTTGCAAAAATTGAACCCGAAAAAGATTGTGTTTTAATTTATGAATTTGATGGATATGGTTTGCCGAAAAAATGGGTTTTAGGAAAAAACAGCCATACAGATAGAACTTTTTTGTAAAAAAATTAGTCAACCACAAGAAAAAAGTACATTTTTTGAGCGAAAACTACTCATTTTGTGTGTTTTTTCAGTAGGTTGACTAAATTTTTGAAGTTTTTCTGACAAGCAGAAAACTTGACAACACAAAAGGTGGATGATATAATTTGAACGAACACAAAATGTTGTTCTACCTTACCCCTTATAGGGGATTGAAACTATCCGCACGAACATAGGGTTTCTCCTTCTTTTCTACCTTACCCCTTATAGGGGATTGAAACTCTGTAGTCATATCGTGCGTAATTCCGTGTTCACGCTCTACCTTACCCCTTATAGGTGATTGAAACTTTACTTTCGAGTGTTTTTTTTGTTTTCATATTTCTACCTTACCCCTTATAGGGGATTGAAACTTAGAAAGACTTTCGCAGAATTCTTGTTTTTTGCTTACGATTCTACCTTACACCTTATAGGGGATTGAAACTTTTTGTCCATTTTTAAATCCGTCCTTTATTAAAAAATTCTACCTTACCCCTTATAGGGGACGAAGACGCTTGCGCGTCAGTTAAAAGTTAAGAGTGAATAGTGAATAGGTAATTTGCAAAGCTATAATTACTCTGCAGACCAAACATTCCTCATTCCGTACTCCGAATTCCGCATTTATTTTAGCTTACCTCTCTGTAATGGATCGAAAAAACACTGTGCGATTTTGCACAGTGTTTTTCTCTGAATCGGTTAAGTTTTTCTTTTTTATACTATTAAAATATTGAAAAGCTAGAAAAACAAAATGTTAAAATTGACAAATAAGGATAACGGTTTTAAGTCAGTGTTACCATTGTATAAAACGTCTAAGTATGCTAAAATTGTAGATAATCTGGGAAAGAGGTAATATTATGGAAAATAATACTGAAGTTATGTCAAAAGAACAATTTATATATAACCAAGGCTTTGGTTATTACACAATTCCGTTCACTATAAAAAGCCAGAAATATAACGCCTTCAACAAACATATCAATTCACTTATTTCTCATGGCGAAGGAAGTATTTTAGCTGATAGTGAGCGTTTCAAAGCCTGTCGTTATGTTTTTTCATACATAAAAGAAATTTACAAAAGCAATAATTATTTTACGATTGATCTACCCACTTTAGAAAAGAGAGTGGGTTGTGAAGATCTTTTTATCAATCTTTTTCCTTTCAAAGCACCAAATACAAATGAACGTTTTCCTGCAACGCTTGAGGAAATATCCATTCTCATTTTTGGGAAAACCAAGGGGTATATACTTTTCAAGGTAAATTATAATGATATGTCTTTGACACAAATCGAAACCTTCAGTTATTATTTCAGACACATTGCTAACTCAACAAAAAACAATTCTACCTTTGCTAAAATTTGCTGCTTCATTCTGGGGGTAAAAGATTACGAGAATTTCAAAGCATCAAAGGAAGATTTAACAACACCCTTTTATTATCTTTCTTTTTCCGAAACCTATATTTGCGATGTTTTGCAGTTGGTTTGTCAGAAAATAGAAAGCTCCGAAAAAGTCAGAAACGATCATCTGGTTTGCCTTGGAAGAGGTTACGGGAATCCCCAGGATACAATTGATAATTACGTTGGAAACAGTAATTATGATATGAGATTCTCACCGAAGCCAAATATAACATGGGTCGGTAGTCCAAACACATTGACATGCTTGCTTGAAGCAGATGATTTTTCATCAAAGTTCTTAACAAAAAATATTGAAAACGATCATTTATGTTTGTTCTTAACTCTTCAGAATCAGCGCCACACTCTGCTTTCACTTATGACTGATATGGTGATTTTTAAAAATAAACCCCGTAAGCTTTTACAAATCCAGAAAAAGCTCAATGACTTTAAGTTAGCAGAATCATTTAAAACCGTTTCTAATGAATATTCTTACCAAAACATCTATGAACAGATGTATAACATTCTTGATATTGATGGACTTATGTCTGATATAAGTGACATTTCCACACATGCTGAGGAGCAAAAAGAAAAGAACATTGAAAAACTTTTTAAAATATTCACAATAGCAGCGTCTGTTGAAACTCTTTATAATATTTTTTCCGTTCTTGTTCCACTTGTTGTCAGTTATATTAAAAATCAAGAAGCTCCCGCAGATTTTTTTACCCAGATAGGTACTCTTTCAGGGTGCATACTTTCGATAATCCTTCTGGCAATACTTTTCACTATAATCCCGAAAATCACTAAAAGAAAATAATCATATCCACGGAGGGTAAAGCAATGCAAATCTCCCTGATTTTAACACCTTATGAACCTCTTGAAATTCCGCTGAACTACAACTACCAGCTTCAAAGTGCTATTTATTCCAAGTTGAAAGAAGTTGGTGCTTCGGATTTCTGGCATGATTGCGGATTTGGAGAAAAAGAGACCTTTAAATTTTTTGTTTTCAGTCCTTTATCAGGAAATTATAAAATTGTGGATAAAAAAATAATATTTCAAGATAAAATTAATCTTGAAATAAGAAGTCCTTTTTTTGAATTTTGTGATGATTTGCAACGAAGCATTGAGCTTAACCCGACTATTAAAATATTTAATCAAGTGTTACATGTATCAGGAGCTTTTTTAAACAACCGACATATCAATTCAGACTCGGTTATTTTCAAAACAATTTCGCCGATTATGGTTTCAGAAAAAACCGAGGCAGAAAAAACTGTTTTTATAAAACCTGACTCTCCCGACTTTGTTTACAGGCTTCAGGAAAACTTTTATAAAAAATACAAATCGACGTTTAATGCTCAACCACCGGAATTGAAAATTGAGCTTTTGGAAGAAGGGAAAAAGGTTGTTACGCGGTACAAAGAAATTTGGCTTACGGGATATCATTGTACCTTAAAAATCACAGGACCCAACCATGCCTTAGAGTTTATTTATAACACTGGATTAGGCGAAAGAAACCCTCAAGGCTTCGGTTTGATGGATATCATACAATAAGAAAGAGATTAACTTTATGAAAGAACGAATAAAATCATTTGTCGGAGGTCATCCGATAAAAATATACAAGGATTGCGTATATGATGAAAAAACAAGAAAATACCGCGGCGGAACTTTACTTGTGGAAATACCTTATAGCGGTTCACTTTTAAACGCTCATTGTGAGCAAAAGGATGCAGTTTCAATTCCTTTCAACGATATTGAAATACCAACAAAAACCCCATTGATTTTCACTGATGTAGACGAGCTTCCACCTGTTTCAGAATGTGATTATTGTGTTGTATCTGCACTTTATGTTGCAGCCTGTAAGGAATTGGGCAGAGATACATCCAGACTTTTAACCATCGGTACACCGGTAGTTGATGAAAATGGTGTCGTTATCGGTACAACCGCATTAAACAGAAATTAGAGGAATACAAATGGCAGTTATACTTTCTTTTTTGAGTGATTATCGTCCGAGCAAAGAAACAGACTATTTTTTACCCTCGGGCGAGACTATAAATGGTATATCCACAATAAAAGGAACCTATACAAACGAGGCGCCTGTAAAATATCTTTTTGAAAAGGCAAAAAGCAACAATCCGGATGAAAAAATAAAAATCATCTTCATCGTATCAAAAAAGGTTGACGACGAAATGGTTTTCAACGATGACTTTTCAATTGTAGAAAAAAACGAAAACAGTGAATATACCGGCACCAAAAATATGACTGATTATTATCGTAATATCATAAAAGATGTTGAGGTAGAATACATTTGTTATGATTTTATTAAAGACTTAGTTATTGAAAATTCAAAAGAAATTGCAAACAATCTTTATCGTAATATCAGCGAAAAAACCAAAGATGAAAGAAGCATTTACATTGATTACACCGGTGGTTTCAGAGATACCAGTTATCTTATGGTTTCTTTAATTCAATATTTAAAAATCGTTGGAGTAGATTGCAAATGCATTGTTTACAGCAATTTTCAAAACAAAACGATATATAAAATCAACTATATTTACAGAATAAATGAGATTCTTCAAGGAGCTAATGACTTTATTGCTACCGGTAGTATAACTCATTTAAAAAATTATTTTGACAAAGAGTTAGCGGATAGGGACCCTAACGATGTTGATATTGAAAAGTTAACACAAATAAACCAAATTCTTAATAATATTGATGATTTCACAAAAGCAATAAGTCTTGGACAAATCAGTAAACTTGATAAATTTAAAAATGCTGTCGGCGATAGTTTGTATGCATACTCTCCCGAAAACTCTACAAAGATTTCAAGCCTTAGTATAAACATTTTCTCGCTTCTTTTGCCGATAATTAAAAAGAGCTTACATATTGATAAGGCTTTGCTTGATTACCCGGAAATTGTTGAATGGTGCGTCGACCACGGTTACATTCAGCAGGCCTTCACAATTTATGTGGAAAAAATGCCGATAATATATTTGGATGCAGGTATAAACAGTCTGGATTTGCTATCTGTTTCAAACCAATCCGCTATTGTTGAAGATAGCGAGAAGTTTTATACAGTATTTTGGGATTCTTTACCATCAACTGCAGAAGATGCTTTGGCAAAAAAAATATCCGAAGAATTTAAAAGGCCAAATGAGAAAGGGTATCTTGCGCCTTCTTATGAATATTTTTGTGACTATGACATTGACAACTCTGTCAGATTCACAAAAGAAGAACAAGCAAAACTCAAAAAATTCAAACGTGCTTTGGATTTTTATATACCATCAAGAGGCTTTGACTATCTCGGATTCAAAAGGGAGCGAGATACTACTACATCAATTGGAAGAGCTAAAAACTCTCTATTCAACGAAATGGTAACTAATAGCAAAAAGTTGTCTTGTTATCTATTTGATAGAGGTCGGGAGTTCGAAGAACTTGAAGCCTACAATAAAGAATTATCTTCAACAGATAAAAAGAATCTTACATATCAAAAGAAAATGAAAGTAACTCAACGTTTAAAAGACCTTGAAAATCTAAAATCAGTTATGCTACTGTATCTGGGTGTCAAAATAATGCGCAACCACATGAACCACGCCGCCGACACCGGTAGCGACACACCTACGCAAATTGCTAAAGAAATCCTTCAGTCCGAACATATTCTTACAAGCAACAATACGGATACTGATGACATTTTCAATTATGACAATGCTGTGGAACTTATAAAAAAAGGGATACAATTAACAAAAGATATACGTGATAATAATGAACTGCTTATAACCCAAAGTAAATATACCGAAATAAAAATTTAAGGTTTACATTATATGTATAATTTATTTTTTACAGTACCGCGATAAAGTTCTCTGTATTTAACGAATGAAGTTTATCAAAGTACTGACAGTGAGAATTTGCAAAACAATATAGCCATAAATTCCCCCATTATCCCGGTTATCGACACATTCTGCAATGATCACGTGGTGAAATAATTACTCTCATTGCTAATGAAAAAGGCAATGAGAAAGTTCGTTACTGTAAATACGATGCAAATTTCATAAAAGAAACCTTGATGTTATAATTTTCAATTCTGTTCTGTTTCACAAATGAACCACAAGTATGACGAATCATTTTCGCCTTATAAAAAATTTTGAAAGCATACAGGAAAACAGAACTTGACAAACCGATTTTCCTATACTATTATGCAAATAGTAAGAAAACTCAAAAAACCAAAAAGCCGAGAACCCTTGATTCTACTGGGTTTACGGCTTGTCATCCAGGTGGTGTTACCGTTAGGTTCTTGTGCCGAGAGGTGTACAGGTTCGACCCCTGCTACCCGCACCATCGCTCAAAGCCTTATATATCAAGGCTTTGAGCATTTTTATTGGCAAAAGAAAAGCAAGCACAACAAAAAAGCAGGTGCATAACCTAATGTTATGCATCTGCCATTTTTTATTGTGTTTCTGTTTCGATTCCGTAATGATAATAAACCTCGTTCCTTATATTCTCTTCGAGAATTATCATAGTTTCTTCGTCGTCATACTCAACATCCTTTGAAATATAGTCTTCAATATTTTCTTCTTTAGAAAGAACACGATAACTTTTCACCGTGTATTTCAATTCATCCTTTATACTGAACACTATTTCTACAGGTGCAGCACCTGAACCGACTGACACCACCTTACCGTTTTCAAGGTTATATTCTTCATATAAAGTAACTGCATAAACAGTAAGTGTATCTTTCTCATCATCTTTTATTCTATGCAAAATCTCGTGAGCTTCAAAGGCTTTGGCTGAGGGGTTCTTAGCTTTATTTATGGTGTTTATAAAATACTTACCATTATTTTCTCTCAGAACAGCTTCACCAACCGCCTCTTCTAAAGCATACAGTTTTCTCAGGAACTCCGTTGGCTCTACTCCTTGCACGCCCCAATACGGAATATTCTCATCACCATCCTTGAGAACTATATTGTCATTTTCGATTTTAATATCAAGGAACTTTTTCTTAAACTCATCAGATAATCCTTTTTCATAATCATAGTAAGTACACTTTATCTTTACTTCACCATTTTTAGTCTTGTAAAATTCAGCAGACTGACCGGGATAATTAAAGGTATTTATATATTCAGGTTCTTCCTCACCAACCTCTACTGCTGTAAAAACAATTGTGAAAAGGCCTGATGTCGGACCGTAAGTGAGAGCACAATTTTCATCTTTTCCATCGTTATCAATATCAAATGTTGAAGAATCCATTATCAATCTGAATTCTGTTGGCTCTGATAACGGAAGTGTGGACCAAAACAAATTCTTTACGAACTCACAATAAGTATCGTCAATTTCATAAAAGTAGCTTGAAAGAGGATTTATTATTGGTTTAACAGTTACATTTTCTTTATTAATATCATATGTTGAGAGAATTGCTCTCATTTCCGAAATAGTTGCACCACCGACGTAAGCAAAGCTATTGTCAGAAACTGCTTCCTGAGCAGTATTCACCAAATAGCATTTATAATCATCCTCAGCCATTTGCCATATATAAATAGTTAAACCACCATCTGTTGATACATCAAAGAATTGGGGATATATATTTTCCAGTTTTTCCATTGAACCATAATCAGCTTCAGAATCAAAATATTCTTTTGCAGCGTTTTCACAAAACTCAAGCTGTTCTCCGACATATCTTTGAGAATCAAGAGCTTGCTCCTGCAGATGCAACGGAAATTTTCCTTTTATATCATCAACATAAAGTGAACCATCATGGGGTTCCCAATATTCAAGTAATCTATAATGCCCGTGCGACCCTGTTCTTTCTGCAGTGATTACTGTAGGAATATATGTTCCTGTTTCTAATTTAATCTCACCATTTTCGCAACTGTATTCGTGATATAAAACCCACATATAAACAGTAGTTTTATTGACAGATTTTTCAACACCCAATACCTTATGGTGTACTGCGATAAAGTTATCATCGGTATAGCCTTCGCTATAATGATGGTCTGCTATCTGGGTATCAAGGAACACAGACAACTCATCGTCTAACGAGGTTTGGGGATTTGTTAAGAAGCAAACTGCAACCACTATACTTATAAATATCGCAACAATAATAAGCCAAAACGCCGGTTTCTTATAGTTCAATACAGATTTAACCCTGTTCTTCACGCCAACCTCACCAAACGCAACAGGACAAGCAGCAATCATTCGTCTGTTCACACTACAAGTCAGAAGTGCCTGGGAGTAATCGGCTTTTTGTTCATTATTAAATTCTTTTACAACCTTTTCATCACAGGCAAGCTCAATATCTCTACAAAGCAGAATATAACCAAGCCAAACCATAGGATTAAACCAATGGGGTGTAAGAATTAAGAACCCGAGAGGTTTCCATAAATGGTCTTTTCTGCGAAGATGTGCTTTTTCGTGAGCGATAACATGCTCCATATCCTGCTCGTTCATATTAAACGGTAAATAAATTTTGGGCTTAATCATACCGAGAACGAAAGGTGATAGCACAGCTTCACTCTGATATATGTTATCACAAAGCAGAACTGCCGTTCCGATTTTCCTCTTCAATCTTATAAAGCTTATAGCTGTATAAATTAAAAGAGCTACGATTCCCACAACCCATATAACAGCTAATATTGTTGTTATATCCGCAAAATTTCCTGCAGGTCTTGTAACGCCCTCAAAGTAGTTGCCTTTGAGATAATTGTTGACCTGATTGTCTATAATCGTAACACCTGATTCAATCTGAGGTCTTGGAGAATCAACGGGCTTACTTATAGTTTCGGCACTCGGAATAAGGCTGAATACACTTTCAAAAGAAAAAGGCATAACAAGGCGCAATCCTGCAATTCCCCAAAGAACGCAATTCACCCATTTAGGTGCTTTTTTCAATATAATTCTTAATAACACAATAGCAAGAACAATCCAACAAGCAGAAATGCTCATATTGACTATTTTTAAGAATATATCAGCCATCACTATTCTCCTTTCCTGAATCTGTCAATCATCCTTTGAACTTCATCGATTTCCTTTTCTGAGATTTTTTGATGCTTGGTAAATGCTGCAACAAATGCAGGAAGAGAGCCTTCAAAGGTTTTTTCTACCATTTCATTGATTTCGGACGCCTGAACCTCATCCTTTGAAACTAAAGAAGAAACGATGGTGTTTTCATTTTTCAAAACACCTCTTTCAGACAAACGCTTGATAACGGTGTATGTAGTGGTAGGCTTCCAACCCAACTGCTCCTTGCAAAGATTAACAAGCTCACTGCTTTTAATTGGCTCGTGCTCCCACAAAATCAAGCAAAAACGATATTCACTTTCAAAAACTTTTGGTGTTTCCATTATAACCACTCCTTAACTCTAACATATTAGAGTTTGTTTCTAATCACACTCTAACATATTAGAGTTAGATTGTCAAGGGTATATTTAAAAACACAGATAAAACATTTGAAACGGGTTGGTCTTTTATAAAGTTATTGCAAAGCAATTCGTTAATTGATATAATGGATACCACTAACAAAAACTTAAGTTATGGTGATTGATTTGACAGATTTAATTAATAAAATAACCGCACTTGTTACGGATTGCGGTAAGGTAATTCTTAATGCAGACAGAGAAAGAATGGCAATTGATATAAAATCAGGTGTTGCAGATTTAGTTACCGAATATGATAAGAATATTCAGGCTCAGCTTGAAATCGGCTTGAAGGAAATTTTGCCTGAAGCAAGGTTTATAGGTGAAGAAGGCTCAAGTGATGAGCTGAGTGACGATGGCTATGCCTTTATTGTTGACCCTATTGACGGCACAACAAACTTTGTGAAGGATTATCATCACAGTGCAATTTCAGTTGCATTGTTAAAAGGTAAAGAAGCTGTCGCAGGCATTGTTTATAACCCTTATCTTGATGAAATGTTTTCTGCAATCAAGGGTCAGGGGGCGTTCCTCAACGGCAAAAAAATATCCGTATCTGCTCAACCTCTTGACAAAGCCCTTGTTCTTTTCGGTTCCGCTCCCTATAATAAAGAGCTTTTCCCAAAAGCTATTGAGATACTTACAGATTATTTCTACAAAGCCCTCGATATAAGAAGAAGCGGTTCTGCCGCACTGGATTTATGCTCGGTTGCTTGCGGAAGAGCAGACCTTTATTTTGAATTGATTGTTTCTCCTTGGGATTTTGCCGCAGGCAAGCTCATTGTTGAAGAAGCAGGTGGCGTTGTTACCACTATTGACGGCGAGCCTCTTTCATTTGAGGGCAAAACCTCAATTTTAGCAAAAAACAATGTTATATAAAAAATGAACACCCGGAAACGCTTGTTTCACGAGGTGTTCATTTTTACTTGTTGTCAAAAACATTTTTATCCGATAAGTGACATCAATGATTCAAAAAGGCTCATAAGAATTTCAAGAATTTCTGAAAAATCATAATCGCCTAAAAGACTTGTAATAGCGTCCATTTAAGTATCCCCTTTCTTCATTTCTGCAAAAGGAAGCATATAATCCACCTTCGCATTTTCATTTTACTATTGCAACATTGAAAAAATATTGAAGCTTTTTAATTTCAAAATCCATATGCAGTATGCACTTTATTCTCTTTTTACCACAAAACGTTTTATAATTATCTAATAAAACCATATTCTTTATTGAAAAATCTCGCTTTAATATGGTATAATGTTGTATTGATAAAAAACTATTATCGGGTTGTGAAAATATGTCAACAAAGCTTTGGTATGATGAATTTGTAAATGATTGGATGTGGGCTTTGCCTTTAGGTAACGGCAGAGTGGGTGCTATGCAATATGGCAACCCTGACTGCGAGCAGATTGAAATTAACGAGGAATCCCTCTGGAGCGGCAGGCAGATTGAGGAAAGCTACCACGCTTCCCCTGAGGCACTTGCAGAAATCCGCAAATTGCTTCACCGGGAAAAGCTTAAGGAAGCGGCTCAGCTTGCAAGAGAAACATTTTTATCTGACCCGCCCGTTGTTCGCTCCTACGAGGCATTCGGTGAAATTTTTATTGATTTTCTTGATAAATCCCCTTACACCAATTACCGCAAGGAATTGGAATTAAGCGAGGCTATCTGCAGAATTTTCTGGACTAAAAGCAAGGCAAATTACAAAAGCGAATGCTTTATAAGTGAAGATTTTGACGGCTTTGTTTACAGGGTTGAGGCAGAGGGCAAGCCATTTTCCTGCAATGTTTCAATTAAAAGGAAGCAGGATGCTTACAGCGCTTGTGTTGAAAACGATACAATCATTATGAACGGCAGAATCACCTATGCTACTCATCACCACTACGGTAAAGGTGGCGAGGGCATGAGCTTTGGGGCAAGGCTCAGGGTCAAAACCGATGGTGTGCTTTCTCACGACCACAGCACAATAACCGTTGCAGATGCTACATATCTTATTATTTATTCTGCCTTTGAAACCAACTACGAGGCAGAAAAATTTGATATTGACGAAGCTATTGATTTTAAAGCTAAGTTAAACGAGACTATTGAAAAGCTTTACAATGCAGATTATGAGGATGTTAAAGAAAAGCATATTTCCTCTCATAAGGAATGGTTCTCGAATGTTGAATTTACTCTCCCTGAAAGCGAATTCAGCGCTCTTCCCACAAGCCAAAGACTCAAGGAGCTTAAATGGGATGAATATGACCCTGATTTATTCTCCCTTTACTATAATTTCGGCAGATACCTTTTAATTGAAAGTTCAGGTAAGAATGCTCGTTTGCCTGCAAATCTTCAGGGTATCTGGTGCCACGATTTCAATCCCCCCTGGGGAAGCGATTTCCACACTAATATAAATCTTCAGATGAACTACTGGCCTGCGGAAAGCGGTAACCTTTCAGCAACAACCGCGCCCTTCATTCATTTTATGAAAATGATAAGCATTTTCGGTGCTGAAACTGCAAAGGAGCTTTTCGGTGCAAGAGGCTGGGTTATTAACCATACTACCGATGCCTTCGGCAGAACGGGTGTTCACGACAGTGTTGACTGTGGCTTTTTCCCCATGGCAGGTTCTTGGCTTTGCCTTAACCTCTGGGAGCATTATGAATACACTAACTCCAAGGAATATCTTGAAGAAATTTATCCCATTTTAAAGGGCTCCTGTGAATTTGTTCAGGACTATCTGACAGAAAATGAAAAGGGTCAGCTTATTACATCGCCCTCAAACTCACCTGAAAATGAATTTTATTTCATTGATGCCAATGGTGAAAAGCTGGAAAGTATGTTTACCGAGGGCGCAACAATTGACTACCAGATTATTTATGCCCTTTTCACCCGCACTGCTCACGCTTGCAAGGTTTTGGGCATCGATGAAGATTTCTCAAACACACTTTCTGATGTTTTAAATAAGCTTCCGCCAATGGAAATCAGTGAAAGATACGGAACAATCCGCGAATGGATTAAGGATTATGAGGAAACCGAGCCCGGTCACCGTCATATTTCCCACCTTTTCGGTCTTTTCCCTGCGGACCAGATAAACCCGAGTGACCCCGAAATCTATGAGGCAGCAAAAAGAACAATTGCAAGAAGAATTGAAAACGGTGGTGGCTCAACAGGTTGGTCAAGAGCCTGGACAATCTGCTTCTACACTCGCCTTAAGGACGGCAACAATGCTTATAACCACCTTAAATACCTTCTTAAAAAATGCACTGCAAATAATCTCTTTGACATTCACCCGCCCTTCCAGATTGACGGAAACTTCGGCGGTGTTGCAGGTATAACAGAAATGCTTTTACAGAGTCACGAGGGCTCATTGGATGAAAGAATTGCAGAGCTTTTACCCGCATTGCCTGACGAATGGGACAATGGCTCAATCAAGGGCATCAAGGCAAGGGGCAACCTCGCCTTTGATATTGAATGGAGCAATGGTATTCTTAAAACTGCAAGTGTTACCGCTTCAGACAATACCACATTGAGAATAAAGCTCAATGATAAAACAAAAAATCTTAAAGCAGACAAAGCCTTCACAATTGAGGGCAACTGCTTGAAGGCAGAAATATCTGCAGGAGAAAAAATCACATTAACAAACTGAAATTCGGAGGTTTTTTATGTCGGAGTTAAAAGACTTAATACATAAAATTTTCGAAAATGAAATAAAAAAGGCTGTCCTCAGCAAGCCATCTTCCAAAGAAAATGAATTCAAAAAAATTACCATAAGCAGAATGCCTAAATTCTTTCAGATTGCAAAGCATACCGAAAAACAGGTGTTCCACGAAAACGTGCAATTTGATGAAGTATCCGGCCGTGCTTTTGAGCTTATGGAAAAAGATTTTTTACAACTCAACGCCTGGGACAACGGGAAGGAATATTATATAACCGCAAAAAACGGAAAATTCGCATTTAAAACAAGAAGCACAGGTAATGGAACACCTGTTGCCCCTGTGGAACACAACCGAAAAAAACAATATCTTCTCCCCGAGGGTCAGGTTATTGAACCTCTTGTTGATATGGGTATCTTTACAAAGGATGGCAAGGTTATAAACTCTATGTATGATAAATACAAGCAGATTAACCGCCTTATTGAAATAATTGATGACGGAGTTCGTCAACAGAATTTAAAGAAGCTCAACATAATCGATTTTGGTTGTGGTAAATCATATTTAACATTTATTGTTTACTATTATTTAACCGAAATCAAGAAAATTGAAACCAATATTATAGGTCTTGACCTGAAAAAAGATGTTATTGAAAAATGCAACAGGGCAGCCGAAAAATACGGTTATAAAAATCTTCGCTTTGAGTTAGGCGATATTAACGGCTATAAATGTCCCTTCAGTGTTGATATGGTTATCACTCTTCACGCCTGCGACACCGCAACGGATTTTGCCCTTTACAATGCAATTAACTGGGGCGCAAAAATGATATTCTCTGTTCCCTGCTGTCAGCACGAATTAAACAGTCAGATTAAAACAGATAACCTTTCGGTTTTAACCCGCTACGGCATAATTCAGGAGCGTTTTTCTGCTCTTCTTACAGATAGCATAAGAGGAAACCTTCTTGAATACTGCGGTTACAAAACCCAGCTTTTAGAATTCATTGATTTCGACCACACACCAAAAAACATTCTTATCCGTGCAGTTCTTAAGGGCTCTAACCCCAAAGCAACAAAGGAAAAAGCATTGAACGAGGTTAAAAATGCTATGGCAGAATTCAATGTTCAACCTACCTTATATAAATTACTTTTAGAGTGAGTGTATTATGAAAGAAAAAACATCTTTAGTTTTTACAGGTGACATCGGCTTTGACCGTTATTTTTACGGCAAATGGGATGATGAAGATTTAATTTCAGAAGAAATACTTGATTTTCTTCACAGTGCCGACCATGTTATTCCCAATGTGGAAGGTCCTGTTGCCAACGCAGAGCAGAATACCACTCAGAGTGGCGTTCAACAGTTGCTTCATACCATTGACCCTAAGGCAGTAAAGGTGCTTAACAAAATGGGGGCAGATATATGGAACATCTGCAATAATCATATTATGGATGCAGGCCCCTATGGTATTGAAAGCACTCTTAATATCGCAAAGGAATTAAATGTGCAGACTATCGGCGCAGGTATGAATATTGAGGAAGCCCGAAAGCCTGTTATCATTGATGAAGCAGGTGGCATCGGTCTTTTCGGTGTTGGTTATCAGCGAGCCTGCAGAAAAGCAGATGTTGATAAGCCCGGTTGCTATAGCTGGAGTGACCTTGAGGCTATTCAGAACACCATCAACGAAATCAAAGCTGAATGCAGATGGTGTATTGTTGTTGCCCACGCAGGCGAGGAGTTCACACCTCTCCCTTCACCCTATACACGAGAGAGATATCACAAATATCTTGAAATGGGTGCAGATATTGTTGTGGGTCATCACCCCCATGTGCCTATGAACTATGAAACTGTTGGGGATAAGATTATTTTCTATTCTTTAGGTAATTTTATTTTTGACACCGACTACCAACGCTCACAGCATAAAACCGAATTCGGTATTATTGTCAAGCTCAATTTCACGGAAAATGAGTTTTCTTACGAGCCTATGGGTCTTAAAATTGTTCGTGGTGATGAAAAAATCATTAAATATAATTTACCGCCCATATTCGTTGATGTGCAGGAGGAGGATTTCAATTTACTCTCCCCCCTTTCAGTTAAAATGCACATTGAGGCAACCAAAAGGCAGATGACCTACCTTAAGCCCGAGGAATTCAAGGGTGCAACTGAAGAGAAATGGAAGGCGCATTTTTCCGAAGAGCTCCGAACAGGCAGAGTACCCGGTGAAACTCTCGACTTTTTCATTCTTTGTCCTCTTGCAGAAAAAGCCGAAAGTGGCGAATGGCAAAAGAGCAAATTAGAAGATGTTAAGCAATATATATTGGAGCAGATGTAAAATGGAAAATATTAAATTCAAAAATGGTAAGCTTAAAATAATGCACATTACAGACACTCACCTTGAGGATGATAATATTGAAATGTCTGTGTGGCTTATAAATGAGGCTTGTAAAAAAGAGATGCCCGATATTGCAATTATCACCGGCGACAATGTTCACAATGATGATAACCCTGAGAAAACCAAGGCATTCATAGACAAGCTTATGAATGTTTTTGAGGAAAAGGGTATTCCTACTGCAGTTACCTTCGGCAACCACGATTCTGAAAGAGGCGCAATGACAAGAGAAGAGCTTATGGCTTATTACAACACCTTTTCTTGTTCTGTAAGCCGTGAATACACAGATTTACCCGACTGTGCTACCTTTAATGTTCCCGTAATGAGTGAGGACGGCGCAGAAATGAAATTCAACCTCTGGGTTATTGACTCCAACGATTATGATGACGAGGGTCACTATGGTTGTGTTCTTCCTCCTCAGGTAGAATGGTATAAAAATAAAAGCGACGAAATCACCAATGCCAATAATGGCAAAAAGGTTTATTCCCTCGCCTTTCAGCATATGATTGTTGAGGATGTTTACAGAGCTCTAAAAAAGTGCAACAGAAGGAAGCTCTACTCCTTCCCCCATATGTATAACAAAAAAGAGTTCTATATGTTCGACCCCAAATCCAAGAATTTTGGTACTCTTAACGAAACTCCCTGCAGTGGCTACCATAACTATGGTCAGTTTTCTGCTATGGTTGAAAAGGGCGATGTTTTAGGTATATTCAGTGGTCACGACCACACCAATGCCTTCGCGGTTAAATTGGATGGTATTGATATCGGTAACTCCTTAAGCACCCGTTATAATGACGACCGCTTTTCTTCACAGTATGGCTACCGCATTCTTGAGGTTCAGGAAAATGATACCTCAAAATACACAAGCAGGGTTGAGCGTTGGTATAATATGTTTTCCTTCAAGGATTTGAATAAAATCAAGAAAAACGGAACAGAATTTGATTATAAAACTGCAAAAAGCGTTACAATCAAGGGTATTCCTCAGAGGTTTATGACTAAAACAGGCAGAGTGTTCTGCCACCTTGTAACAGGCAGAAAGAATACATACAACCATTGAAAGTGATAGCAGTATGAAAAAAATACTTTTAATACTTGTTGGTGGAACAATCTGCACCACCCTCAATGAACACGGCACTCTCTCAATATCCGAGGGTGCAGGAGTAAGGCTTATTGAGAATTTTAAAAGCTCTGACTCCTCTTTTAAAAATGATGTTCAGATAACCCCAACCGAAAATCTCTTCATTCTTAGTGAGAATATGTCAATAAATAATTGGAATGTGATGCTTGACACATACAGAAAATATATAAGCACCGACAATTTTGATGGTGTTATTTTTGCTCACGGAACAGATACCCTCGCTTATTCAACTGCTCTTTTCTCATTAATTCTTGCAAGCACAGATATTCCTGTATTTTTTGTTTCAAGTAATGCAAGACTTGATTCAGAAAGAGCAAACGGAAATGATAATTTCAGAAGTGCGGTTGAGCTTATCTGCAAAGGCATTGAACCAAATGTATATGCAACTTATAAAAATATTTCAGATGGCAGAATGTATCTGCATTCAGGTTCAAGGATTCTTCAATGCCCCAACTATTCCGAAGATTTTTTCAGTAATGGTGCAATTGATATAACAAACGGGTTTGACGAAGCATTAAAGCTAAAAAAAGAAAAATCACCACTTATAGATAAGTATGGTGATTGGCATTTAGAAAATAAGGTTTTAATGATAACTCCTTATGTGGGGCTTGATTATGATTCATTCAATTACAGTAAGTTTTCTGCAATTCTTCACGGGACATATCATTCAGGAACTGCCTGCACAGAGCCACTTAACGAAAATTCTGTTTTGCATTTAATGAATTTGTGTGCAAAAGAAAATCCTGATATTGACATCTATATTTCCCCCTCCAAAAATGAAGGCGAGATTTATGACACAGTCAGAGTTATGGGAAACCACGAAGCAAGTAAAAAGAAAATCAATTTCCTTTATGGTTGCACCAACGAAGTTGCTTATGCAAAGCTCGTTTTAGCATATTCAATTTTCAAAGATAAAAAAGATATTGAAAAATTTATCAACACAAATATTAACTTCGAATTCTTCGACAAATAACAAAGAACCGAGAGTTTCAAATTGAAGCTTTCGGTTCTTTTTGCATTATTTATTTAATTTTTTCTCTAAAAGCTCTTTGATAACTGCGGGGTCACCTGCACCGCGAAGCTCCTTCATACAAGCACCGAAGAGTGCCTGAAGAGCTTTAACCTTACCGTTGTTGAAGTCTTCAACAGCCTTGGGGTTTTCGCTGATAACCTTATCAATTACGCTATCAATTGCAGAAGAGTCAAATTTCTTGTCAAGACCCTGCTCCTTGCAATATGCAACGGGGTCAACATTGTTTTCAACAACTGCAATAAGAATTTTCTTACCTGCGTTACGGTTAATGTCACCGCTATCAACCATTTTAATAATAGTTGAAAGTGTTTCTGCAGTAACCTCAAGCTCATTGAGAGTTTTGCCGTCCTTACGAAGAATACCTGCGCAGTCTGTGAGAATCCAGCTTGCAGTATCCTTGGGGTTGCAACCAAGAGCAACTGTATCATCAAGAAGAGCCATGAGCTTATGGTTTGAAAGAAGCATTGCAATTTCCTTATCAGAAATGCCTACTGCTGCGTATTCCTCAGCCTTTTCGTCAACTGCGACCGGCTTATTTGCCTTGATTTTCTCAAGCCATTCATCATCAATAACAATGGGCATAAGGTTTGCATCAGGGAAATAACGATAGTCTGCTTCTGTTTCCTTGTTACGCATCGCCATAGTTTTGCCGCTTACATCGTCAAAACGTCTTGTTTCCTGAACAAGCTCTTCAGTTTCATATTCGAGAGCATCCATATGACGCTGAGCTTCATATTTGATTGCTCTTTCAATTGCTTCAAAGGAGCTCATATTCTTGATTTCTGTACGAACACCGAATTCCTCGCTACCCTCGGGGCGAACAGAAATATTAACGTCGCAACGCATTGCGCCCTCTTCACATTCAGAAATACCGCCTGAACGGAACATAGATTTAAGCTTGTTAAGGTAAACAATAACCTCTTCTGCGCTACGGAAATCGGGCTGAGTAACAATTTCGATAAGCGGAACGCTGGTACGGTTAAAGTCAACGAATGAAGAGTTACCACCGTGAACAAGCTTACCTGCGTCCTCTTCCATATGAATCTGCTTAATGCGGATGTCACGGGTGCCGGCGCTTGTTTTAACAGGTACGCAACCATTTGTGCAAATGGGATGATTGAGCTGAGTAATCTGATATGCGCAGGGCAAATCAGGATAATAATAGTTTTTCTTATCAAAGGTTGTATAGCGACTGATTTCACAGTTAAGCATAAGGCCTGCAGTAACCGCCAATTCAACAACCTTTTTGTTCATTACGGGCAACATACCGGGCATACCGCTACAAGCGGGACATACGCAGTCATTAGGCTCGTTTGCCGCAGAGTGACCACCGCAAGAACAGAATATTTTTGATTCGGTACTTAATTCAACGTGAGTTTCAAGGCCGATGACGATTTCATAATTCATATTCATTCACCTTTCCTTTCAACACTGTTTGCAAGACTGAGAAGCACGCTTTCACCAAAATGCTTACCCATAAGCTGAACACCACCACTAACAAGAGCAGGTGTACCAATAAGGTTGGGAAGAGCAGTAAACACACTTTCTTCGAAAACCTTTGTGAAAGCATCCTTAATATCGTAAGCAGTAAATTCAGCTTTACTGCAAGCAGGAGCAAGAATTGCATCATATTTCTCAAGAAGCTCTTTTGTTGCATCTGCAATAACTCTACGAACTCTCAAAGATTTATCATAGCAATCCTTGTAACGATTTTTTGATAAAACATCAGAACCATAAAGAATAACTGCTTTTGTAAGGAAGTTAAAGCCTTCAGTTCTGGAATTAACATATAATTCGTCAATGTTTCTGTACTGCTCTGTACGGTGACCATATTTAACACCGTCATAACGAGAAACATTATTACAGGTTTCTGCACACATAAGAATCTGCCAAGCAGTATTTGCCAAGAGGAATAAATCCCAAGAGATTTCTTCTACTTCAACACCATTTGCTTTGAGTGCATCTGCATATTTTATTACATTTGCTTTAGTTGCATCATCTGCTTTTTCAAGCAATTCTTTAACAATACAAACTTTTTTACCTGAAACCTCAACATCTGTTGAGTAGTTATATTCCTTTTCAGGTAAGCTTGTGCCGTCCTTATCATCGTGACCTGCAATAATGCTCATAATCTCCTTAACGCCTTCTGCATTTGGTGCGTAAACACCAACCTGCTCACCTGAAGCGGCACAGGATATAACACCGTAACGGGAAACTGTACCATAGGTGGGCTTAAGAAAATCAATTCCTGCAAGAGCGGCAGAGCGTCTTGTTGAGCCGTTCATATCAACGCCTAAGGCTGCTTTTACATCGCCGTTTTTAACTAATGTTGCTGTTGCGCCCTCAAGCTTTTCAGTCTGAGGAGCGTAATATGAAAATTCACCAACAAGGTCTAAACCGAATTCGCCTGTGTGAGCCTTTCCTGAAACGGCATAACCCTTTTCTTCAAGGCGAACAACTGCTTCTGCACTGAAAAGAGGCTTGAAGCCCTCAAGAATACGGGAGCCTGCAGTTGCAGGAGCTCCTTTTACAAGAATTGTATCGTCTACTGCAATCGTTCCCTTATCGCAAATTTTAGTTGCATAATATTTCATTCTACACACCTCACTTTACTAATCTTGGAACCTGCCAGCTATCGTCACTGCGTTCAGGTGCACCCTCAAGCAAGCTTTCTCTTGAGAAATTCTGCTTGCGTACATCCTCGCGCAAAACATTTGTCATTGGCATAACGTGTACCATTTCTTCAACATTATCAGTATCACAGGTATTGAGCTTCTTTTCGCTTTCGCTCATAGCACTAAAAATACCCTGCATAACTGCTTCTTCCTCTTCTGTGAGAGAAAGCTGATTCAACTGCTGAGCATTTGAGAAGGTTGAGCGCTTGCCCTGCGACTGCTTTCCTGAACCGCCTGCTGCTGCAGAACGCTGAGCAAGTGCGCTACCGTTACCGAGAAGGTGAACATCTTCAAGCTGTTGGTTAGTAACATCACCGGGAGCACCAAGCAACAAGTCTTGGGCGTTACCATTCAAGGGGAATGCAATAACATCAAGAATTTTCTCTTCATCAGTAAGAAGCATTACCATACGGTCAATACCGGGTGCCATACCAGCGTGAGGTGGTGCACCATACTGGAATGCAGTATATAAAGCATTAAAGCGTTTCTTTAATTCTGCTTCATCATAGCCTGCAATTTCAAATGCCTTTTTCATAATATCAATATCGTGGTTACGAACTGCACCTGAAGCAAGCTCAATACCATTACAAACAAGGTCATACTGATATGCAAGAACCTCTGTGGGTTCTTTATTAAGAAGAGAATCCATACCACCCTGAGGCATTGAGAAGGGGTTGTGAGTAAAAATCATTTCACCCAGCTCTTCATCAAACTCGTACATGGGGAAATCAACAACGAAGCAGAATTCAAAAGCATCATCACGGATTAAATCAAGCTGGTCCTTCTTAGCCAACCATTCGCGAATCATACCTGCTTTTTTCTCTGTATCGTTTTTCTTATCGTCACAGATAAAGAAGAGTGTTTCGCCCTCTTTAACATTTGTAAGAGCCTTTATTTCTTCTTTCTGTTCTTCACTAAGGAATTTAGCAATAGGACCTAAGAAAACATTATCTTTTAGAGTAATGTAACCTAATCCACCAAGCCCTACTGCATCGGATGTTGCAAACTTAAGAGAATTTTCAAAGAATTTGTTTGATTTACCGCTACAATCTGCAACAATACCACGAACAGGTCTGCCTCTGAATGCAGGGAAATTAACACCTGCGAAGAAATCTGTCAAATCGCAGATAATCAAGGGGTTTCTCAAATCGGGCTTATCTGAACCGTAGTACATCATAGCATCTGCATAGGTAATACGGCGGAAGGGCTTGGGAGTTACCTTCTTATCAGAGAAGGTTGTGAAGGTATCGTAAATAACATCCTCACAAACATCGAGCACCTCTTCCTGAGTTGCAAAAGCCATTTCAAAGTCCAACTGATAGAATTCACCGGGTGAACGGTCTGCACGGGCATCCTCATCACGGAAGCAGGGTGCAACCTGGAAATATCTGTCAAAGCCGGAAACCATAAGAAGCTGTTTAAACTGCTGAGGTGCCTGAGGCAAGGCATAGAATTTACCGGGATGCTTACGGCTGGGAACAAGGAAATCACGGGCACCCTCGGGTGATGATGCAGTAAGAATAGGTGTCTGCATATCAAGGAAATCCTTTGCCTCCATCTTATTTCTTAAATGACGGATGATTCTTGAACGCATAACAAGGTTATCGTGGTTCTTGGGGTTACGAAGGTCAAGATAACGATATTTAAGGCGCAATTCATCCTTGCTCTTTCTTGATTCTCTCACATCAAAGGGAAGCATATTCTGGCTCTTACCTAAAACCTGAAGGCTATCTGCAATCAATTCAACATAGCCCGTATCAATTTTAGTATTTACTGTTTCAGGATCACGCTTTTCAACAACACCACTAACAGAAATAACTGTTTCACGGTTAACGTTTTTTAGGAGTTCTTCATTGTGAATAACTACCTGAGTAACGCCTGTGTAGTCACGAAGGTCAACAAATATAACGCCACCGTGGTCACGCACAACATCAACCCAGCCTGCAAGCTGAACAGTCTGACCTATATGCTTGTCACAGATGTCGTTACAAAACAACGTTCTATACATATTGGTATACCTCCAAATAAAATTACAATGTAAAAAAGGTAAATAAAAAAGTCCCGGGGAATATAAAAATATTCCCGGGACGAGTAAACAAATAATTACCCGCGGTGCCACCCGCATTGACACGCAAAAGCGCATCCTCTTTTAATATTCTGTTTTAATATCAACGAAGTGTTCCCAAGCTTACTACTCATCTCAAACGCGCTTTCAGTCGGTGACGCATTCTCCCTGACAGACTTTCCAAAAAAGCCGAGTCTTCGCGAAGCAAGAAAAAATATACTTCATATTTCTCCAGACTACTGCTATTATACCAAAAAATCATTCTTTGTCAACAGTAATTTTTATGCTTGCTATATTTAATTTATGGCAGAATTTCAAAATTATTCATTTTTATTTACGGCAGATATTTTATTAACATATACCCTTTTGTTCCATCCGGTGCTTCAACATACGCCCAGCTACCATTATCTGTAAAAAGAATTGTTACCGTATCCCCCAATGCCGGTGTAGCGATAACTGTAGAATCTGCAGATTTTTCTGCATAAACCTTATAGTTCTTATAAGGTCCATTTATTACAGCTTCTTCATTTGCAGGTGTTATTTCATCGGGCAAGTAACGAACCGCCCCTACATAGTTTTCAAGATAACTACCCGCTAAAGACACTATACAAACCGCATCATCCCACGCGCTTGTGCTATGGGCAAATTCATTATTACCAAGATAAATTCCGCAATGACCGATTTCCGTTGATGCGCTACCATCTGCAAGGCTTGTAAAGAATAATACATCGCCCGGCTGAAGCTCATCAATATCAACCTTTATTGCGTTAAATTCTCCCGTGTATCCTGAATTATATATACCTTCTGTAGCATAAAGCTTTTCTACATCTGCTGACAAATTATACAGAGGAACATATTGTTGCATAACTGAAAGAAACACATATTTTACAAGACCCGAGCAGTCAAATCCGTAAACACCGTTGTCATCGGGAACACCATTGGATTGCCCGTGGGCGTATGTGGTTTTCCAATTCTGTGCTATATCAACAGTTAAATCAATTATCTGTTGCTGATATACTGTGTTACCCTCATAGGTAAATGTGCTTTTAACGGATGTAAGCTTTTCCTCACCCACACCTTGCCACAAATACATTAAGCGGTCATTATAAAAAGCTCTGTACCAGGTGCCTGTTTCATTGCTTGCAACCAAGCCACCCAACAAAAGCTCATCCATATATCTCAAGGATATAACCTCTGAGGTTATAGTCGGCAATTCGTACAGCTTTAATTGCGGCAGACTCACATAACGGGTCAGAAGCTCCTCGTCTTTCTCCCAGGGTGTTGTTATTTTTACGCAATCTGATGTATCTAATTCCGCATCCGAGGCATCATACGCCACAACCTTATAGTATAAATCAACACCGCTTATTGCACTGAGATTTGTGTAATAAGTGTTTTCCGTGGAGGAAATCAGGCTGTATTCCGAATCCGCCTTCAAGGACCTGTAAATATCATACCTGACTGCATTTGCAAGCTTATTCCAGGAAAGATATGGTTTATTTTCTTCGTTAAGTGTGCCCTCAAGCTCCAGATAATCAAGGTGGTCATAGTCCACCAGATGCTCCTCAAGAACATAGCCCTTTTCACCTGTCCGGGTTTCAATATAAGCCCAACTGCTACTGTCAGTGTAAAGAACTGTTACCTTATCATACAATGCCAATGTGCATATTATTTTAGAAGAGGCTGAACGTTCACTGTAAAGTTTATAGTTATAATATTGCCCCAACATATATCTTGTGGCATTTGCGGGAGTTACATTTTCCGGTAAATAACGGCGGATACTGATTAAAGCTTCAGAATATTTATCTGAAAGAGGCATAATATCCACACCATTATCGAAACTACTAAGGCAACTGATGAACTCACCATTTCCCAGATACAAACCACAATAGCTGACTGTTGAGCCTGAGCCGAAGAATAAAACATCACCTGCTTGAATGCTTTCCAAGGCTATATTTTCAACACGCAGCTCCCCATCATAACCATAATTATAAACAGATTGTGTTGCATATAAGGATGCAAGAGCAACAGAAAGGTTATATGTGGGAACATACTCTTGCATAACTGAATTAAGCACAAATTTTACAAGACCGGGAGCATTGAAGCCGTAGGTTCCGTCAGAATTTGCAACGCCGTTGGACTGACCGGTAGCATAAACTGTATCCCAGTCGTTATAAATCTCAAGTGCAAGGTCAATTACCTGCTGTTGATACTGTGTGTTACCCTCATAGGTAAATGTGCTTTTAACGGATGCAAGCTTTTCTTCACCCACACCTTGCCACAAATACATTAAGCGGTCATTATAAAAAGCTCTGTACCAGGTGCCAGTTGAGCTGATTGTGACCATTCCACCCAGCTCGACCTCTTCCATATACTTCAATGATACAGTATCTGAAGATGTAGTAGGCAATTTATAAAGCTTTAATTGACTTTGCTTAACATAACGGGTTAAAAGCTCCTCGTTATCCGTCCAGAGTGTTGTT
>JAZMZY010000020.1:0-39055 GCA_045586265.1 Acutalibacteraceae bacterium | reverse complement strand
TCTTGATGCGATGCTCGCTCAGGATAAATATTCCCGTGTTGCCTGTGAAACCACCTGCACAACAGGTATGGTTATGGTAATGGGTGAAATCACAACAAATGCTCAGGTTAATATTCCCGAGATTGTCCGTGAGGTTGTTTGTGGTATCGGCTTTGATAATAACGAATGTGGCTTTGATGGTAATACCTGTGCAGTTTTCCAGACTATTGATAAGCAGTCTGCAGATATTGCTATGGGTGTTGATGCATCCTTTGAGCTTAAGGATGGTCAGGAGGATACATATAACCTTCACGGTGCAGGTGACCAGGGTATGATGTTCGGCTTTGCTTGTAACGATACCGAGGAGCTTATGCCTCTTCCTATTTCACTTGCTCACAAGCTCGCTCTTCGTCTTACAGAGGTAAGAAAGAACGGAACTCTTTCATATCTTCGTCCTGATGGTAAAAGTCAGGTTACAATCGAATATGATGATAACGATAAGCCCGTAAGAGTTGAAGCAGTTGTTGTTTCTTCTCAGCACGACCCTATGGATATCGAAATTCTTCGTAAGGATATCATCGAGAATGTTATTAAACCCATCATTCCCGAAAAATATCTTGATGAAAACACAAAATTCTATGTAAATCCTACAGGTAACTTTGTTATTGGTGGCCCCGTTGGTGATAGCGGTCTTACAGGCAGAAAGATTATTGTTGATACCTATGGTGGCTATTCCCGTCACGGTGGCGGTGCTTTTTCAGGTAAGGACCCCACTAAGGTTGACAGAAGTGCCGCTTATGCCGCAAGATATGTTGCAAAGAATATTGTTGCCGCAGGTCTTGCAGATAAATGTGAGCTTCAGCTTGCTTATGCAATCGGTGTTGCCCGTCCTCTTTCAGTTCGTGTTGATACCTTCGGCACAGGCAAAATTTCAGATGCTCAGCTTGAAGACCTTGTAAATAAATATTTCGACCTTCGTCCCGCTGCAATTATTGAAAAGCTTGAATTGAGAAAGCCTCAGTACAGAGCACTTGCCGCTTATGGTCATATGGGCAGAATTGACCTTGATGTCAAGTGGGAGAAAACCGATATGGCAGAAGCTCTCAAAAACGCCGCAGCAGCGTTATAATTGGTTGTTTTTTGAATCAAAATGGCAGAGAAAAGCATACATTCAGGACACAGAAAACGTATTAAATCAAATGTAATAAAAAACGGATTTTCACAGCTTGAGGAGCATCAGCTCCTCGAGCTGATGCTATTTTATTCAATACCCAGGGAAGATACAAATGAATTAGCCCATAAGCTTATAGAGCATTTCGGCTCCTTTGATGAGATTTTCAAAGCCGATATACAGCAATTGAAAAAGGTTGATGGCGTAGGCGATAACACTGCGGTAATGCTTGCCTCTATGGGTGAGGTTTTTTACAGAATTTCAAAAGCAAAGCCATCAAAGAAGAGAATTTATAAAAATACCGAGGATTTGAAAAATCTTGCGGCTTCTCTCTTGCAGGGTGAAACCACAGAGAGAATTGTTCTTATGTGCTTCGATGAAGCAAAAAAGCTTAAAAGATATACATTTATCTCTGATGGTGACAAGGTTTCTTCAGAGCTTGATATGAAGCTGATAATAAAGAATCTTGTGGATAGTGATTCTTCAATTGGAGTTTTGGCTCATAATCATCCAACCACTTCCTCAGAGCCCTCTGCTTACGATATCGACTCTACCAGAACGATATGTGTTACCCTTCGCAAAATCGGTTATGCTCTTGCAGACCATATCATTGTCGGAGAAGATGGTGAGGCGTATTCAATGTTTTCAGACCCTCGTTTTTCAACTTTATTTTACTAAAAATAATTTCACAAGCCTTGGTGAAAGAATAAAGCTTGTAAAATCGGCACACAATGCACTTGGCAGAGTGTGTCGTGTTTTTTTTATGTTAATTGAGCCGTAGTAAAGTGTTATTGCATAAAATGTTGTTTCAGTAGAGCCCATAATAACAGAGGCGCATCTGCCTATGTAGCTGTCAGGTCCGAATTCCTTGAGTATGTTTTCATACATTCCCAAAGCACCACTGCCTGAAACAGGGGAAAGTATAGCAAGGGGTGTTATTTCCTTGGGTATTCCAAAAAGTGTTGTCAATGGTGAAACTAAGGAGCATATAACATCAAGTCCGCCCGATGCTCGTAGCATATTCACACACAGTAAAAGCGCAATAAGAGAGGGCGTTATATCTAAAATAGTATCGAAGGCGTTTTTGGCACCCTTGATGAACTCATCAAAAACATTTATACCTTTAAATGCTCCGTGAAGAATGATTAAAGCTACAAGAACGGGTAAAATAAAATCTGTTATTTTATTCATTTGAACACCTTTTTGAAAATATTAGTGGCAAGTATGCCCAAAGATAAAGCGATAATTGATGTTGTTAATGCCGGAGCAAGAATTTCCATCGGGTCAGTGCTTGCGTATTCCGAGCGCAAAAGAGCGATTGTTGTGGGCACCAAATGAATGGCAGCAGAGTTTATAACAACAAATCGTGCCATTTCATTTGTTGCTTTTTCGGGTGTAGGGTTTATACCCTGCAGTCTTTTCATTGCCTCGAGTCCTAATGGCGTTGCGGCATTTCCGAGTCCTAAAAAATTTGCGGTAATGTTCATTGCAATTGCCTCTTTGGCTTTTTTGTCCTTGAGCTTCGGAAAAAGCAAATTCAGTAAAGGGGAGAATAATTTGCAGATTAATGCGGTTAAACCGCTTTTTTGTGCAATTGCAGTTAATCCGTTCCAAAGGCAGATTACTCCGGCTAATTTTATTACTAAAGAAATTGCATCTGTTCCGCCGGTAACAACTGCGCCTGAAAGCTCAGTGATTTTTCCTGTTGCAATTGCACAGAATAAAGAGAAAACCACCATAACAGGCAAAAGATAATTCATCATAGTATCAATTAACACCCTTTGCACTTTTTTAACAAATAAAAATCTTGACTAAATCACAATATATTGTATAATATATAGGGTAAAATCCCCAAAAATTGTATTTTTTAGGAATTTCGAAAATTCGAAAGGTTAGGTTATAAATGGCTAAATCAACACAGTCACCAAAAGAATACGGTAACGAAAGTATAAAAAAATTAAAAGGTGCTGACAGAGTTCGTAAGCGCCCTGCGGTTATTTTTGGTTCGGATGGTCTTGATGGTTGCGAGCATTCCGTTTTTGAAATTATTTCTAACTCCATTGACGAAGCACGTGAGGGTTATGGTAAGAAAATTGTGGTTACCCGTTTTCTTGACCATTCAGTTGAGGTTCAGGACTTTGGTCGCGGTATTCCCGTTGACTATAATAATCGTGAAAAATGCTATAACTGGGAGCTTGTTTTCTGCGATTTGTATGCAGGCGGTAAATACGATACAAATGACGGTGGCAGTTATGAGTATTCTCTCGGTCTTAACGGTCTTGGTCTTTGTGCAACTCAGTATGCTTCTGAATATATGGAAGCAGAGGTTCACTCGGGTGGTTTCTGTTATGAGCTTAAATTCAAAGCGGGTAAAATCAACGGTGAAATGAAAAAGACGCCTTATGACAAAAAAGATACCGGTACAAGAATAAAATGGCGTCCTGATTTAAAGGTTTTCACAGATATTGCAATTCCTCTTGAATATTTTCAGGAAATACTTAAAAGACAGTCTGTTGTAAACCCCGGTATAAAATTTATTTTTAAGAATCAGCTTACCGAAACTAAATTCGAAACCTTTGAATATATTTATGACAATGGTATTGTTGACTATGTAAACGAGTTTGTTGGTGACGATGGACTTACAACTGTTCAGTTCTGGCAGGCAGAGCGAAAGGGTAAGGATAGGGAAGATAAACCCGAATACAAAGTAAAAATGAATATTGCTCTTTGCTTTTCCAACAAAAAGCAAATGAAAGAGTATTATCATAACTCAAGCTTTCTTGAGCACGGTGGTGCTCCCGAGAAAGCTGCAAGAAGCGCTTTTGTTTCGCAGATTGATGCATATTTAAAGCAGAATAGTAAATATACAAAAAGTGACCCTAAAATCAGCTTTCAGGATATTGAAGACTGTTTGGTGCTTGTTGTTTCTTCCTTCTCAACTCAGACATCTTATGAGAATCAGACAAAGAAGGCTATAACCAATAAATTCATTCAGGAAGCATTAACAGAGTTTATCAAGCATCAGCTTGAAATTTATTTCATTGAAAATAAGCTTGATGCAGATAAGCTTTGTGAGCAAGTGCTTATTAATATGCGTTCCCGTGTAAAAGCAGAAAGCACAAGGCTTAACCTTAAAAAGACTCTGACCTCATCTAATGATATGACAAGCAGAGTTGAAAAATTCGTTGACTGCCGTAGCAAAGATAAGAATGAGCGTGAAATTTTTATAGTTGAGGGTGATTCTGCTCTGGGTGCTTGTAAGCAGGCTCGTGACTCTGCCTTCCAGGCGGTTATTCCTGTAAGAGGTAAAATTCTCAACTGCTTGAAATTTGATTATAATCGTATTTTCAAAAGTGATATTATTATAGATCTTATTAAAGTTTTAGGTTGCGGTGTTGAGGTTTCAAGCAAATCCAACAAGGAGCTTTCTTTGTTTAATCTCGATAACCTTCGTTGGAATAAGATTATTATCTGTACTGACGCGGACGTGGACGGCTTCCATATCAGAACACTTATTCTTACAATGATTTACAGACTTATGCCCACTCTTTTAAAAGAGGGTAAGGTCTTTATTGCAGAATCACCCCTTTATGAAATTACTTCAAAAGGGCAGACTTGGTTTGCATATACAGAAAAAGAAAAACAAATGGCTCTTGAAGAAATCGGCGATGCCAAATATACAATTCAGCGTTCAAAGGGTCTTGGTGAAAACGATGCTGATATGATGTGGCTTACTACTATGAATCCACAGACACGTCGTCTTATCAAGGTTGAACCAAATGACGTTGAAGAATTGATTGCAGAGAAGTTTGAACTTCTTCTGGGCGATAATCTTCAGGACAGAAAAGAATTTATTGCAGAAAACGGTCATCTTTATCTTGACCTTGCAGATATTTCGTAAGGGGTGATAACAATGGCAAGAAAGAAAAAAGAAATTCAGGAAGTTGCTAAAGCAGAAGAGGTAAAAGCGAATATTATAGGTGCAGGTGAGGTTGTTACCCAGCAGATTACCGACACTCTTGAAACAAACTTTATGCCTTATGCAATGAGTGTTATCATCTCCCGTGCGATTCCTGAGATTGATGGCTTTAAGCCATCTCACAGAAAGCTCCTTTATACTATGTATAAAATGGGGCTTATAAATGGTGGCAGAATTAAATCTGCTAACATTGTTGGTAGAACAATGCAGCTTAACCCCCATGGTGATGCAGCAATTTACGAGACAATGGTCCGTCTTTCCAAGGGTAATGAAACTCTTTTGCATCCTTATATAGACAGTAAGGGTAACTTTGGTAAAGCATATTCAAAAAATATGGTTTATGCTGCTGCTCGTTATACAGAAGCAAAGCTTGAGGGTATTTGCTCAGAGCTTTTCGGTGATATTGATAAAAATACTGTTGAGTTTGTTGATAACTACGACAGTACTATGAAAGAGCCCACTCTTTTACCCGTTTCATTCCCCAGTGTTCTTGTTAATATGAACAGTGGTATTGCGGTTGGTATGGCTAGTAATATCTGCTCTTTTAACCTGAGAGAGCTTTGTGCAACAACAATCGGGCTTATTAAAAACCCTGATTTCGATATTTTTGAAACACTTAAAGCACCTGACTTTATCGGCGGTGGCTTGATTGTTTATGACAGAACTGCTCTTGAAGAGGTTTATTCAACAGGTAGAGGTTCAATTAAAATCCGTGCAAGATATTCTTATGATAAATCCAATAACTGTATTGATATTACGGAAATTCCTGCAACAACCACTTGTGAAGCGATTATTGATAAAATAATTGAAAAGGTTAAAGCAGGCGCCCTTAAAGAAATCAGCGATATCAGAGATGAAACAGATAAGTCGGGTCTTAAGATTACCATTGATTTAAAACGCGGTACAGACCCCGATAAGCTTATGAAACGCCTTTATAAGTTCACAACTCTCGAGGATTCCTTCAGTGCAAACTTTAACATTCTTGTTGCAGGTGTGCCCAGAGTTATGGGTGTTGCGGAAATTCTTGAAGAGTGGATTGCTTTCCGTACCGAATGTGTCAAGAGAAGAGTTTATTTTGATTTAACAAAGGCTAAGGATAAGCTCCATCTTCTTTTAGGTCTTAAAAAGATTCTTCTTGATATTGATAAGGCTATTAAAATTGTCCGTGAAACCGAAGAAGAAAGTGAAGTTGTTCCAAACTTGATGATTGGCTTCGGTATTGATGAGATTCAGGCAGAATATGTAGCAGAAATCAAGCTTCGTCATCTGAACAGGGAGTATATTCTCAAACGCCTTTCTGATATTGATGACTTGAAAAAGAGTATCGAGGATATGGAAGATATTCTTAACAGTAAAGCAAGAGTTAAGAAGATTATCGTTGATGAACTTACAAGGGTATCCGATAAATACGGCAGAGACAGAAAAAGCGAAATTATTTACGACACAGATAATGAAGAGGAATTTGTTGAAGAAATTCCCGATTATGAAGCAAATCTCTTCTTCACCCGTGACGGCTACTTTAAGAAAATTACTCCCTTGTCACTTCGTATGGGTGGCGAGCAGAAGCTCAAAGAGGGGGATGAGATGGTCTGCGCTCTTAATTCCAGAAACTCTGCAGAGCTTCTCTTCTTTACTGATAAATGTCAGGTATATAAAGCAAAGGCTTCTGATTTCGAGGATACTAAAGCAAGTGCTTTGGGTGACTTCATTCCGTCTAAGCTTGAGTTTGAAAAAGACGAAAAGCCCATTTATATGGCAGTAACAAGCGATTATAAGGGTTATATGCTTTTTGTGTTTGAAAACGGTAAGGTGGCAAAGGTTACAATGTCAGGCTATGCTACTAAAACCAATCGTAAAAAGCTTATAAAAGCATATTCAGATAAAGCACCCATCGTTGCGGCTATGTATATTGAAGAGGATACAGAAATTGTTATTTCTACAACTGCAGGCAGACACCTTCTTGTTAATACAGGTGCAATTTCACCCAAAGCAGCTAAAGATACCGCAGGTGTTAATGTTATGACACTAAAAAAGTATCATAAGGTTCAGTCTGTGAGACTTTATAAGGATGGCGAATTTGCAAAGCCACATCGCTATCGCACAAAAACTCTTCCTGCAGCAGGTGCAACCCTCAGCGCAGATGATACTGCAGAGCAGTTGAGTTTAATGTGATTAAAAAAATAAAACTCCCCGTTCAGAGGAACGGGGAGAGCGAATAAATATAACCGTTCTGAGTAAACCGTAAAGACGATGTTTAACAACAAATACTCTGTAAAACGATGCAAACGCATAAAAAATGTTTATTCGCTGTCTATATATTGTCCGATTTTTTATGCAAAATACATATTATGCAAAATTTTTTAAAAAAAGTTAAAAAAACACTTGCATTTTCCGTTTGGTTGTGTTAATATAATCGGGCGTTGTGAACGAGACATAGTTCAGAATGAAAGGAAAGTTACGTATGGATCAGCTTTTATGGTATCATTACCTTGTAGGCGCCGTTCTTATCGTTTCAGCACTTATTATCATAGTAACCGTTATGCTTCAGCAGAGTAAGCAGCAGGGTCTTTCCGGTGCGATTGCCGGTGGTGCTGATACATTCTTTGATAAGAACAAGGGCAGAACAGTGGAGGCAAAGCTCTCCAAAATCACAAAAATTGTTGCATCTGTTTTCTTTTTAGTTGCTCTTGCTGCAGTTGTTGTGTTCGCATTAATCAAATAAAAACAAACCCTGTTTACAGGGTTTATATATGAGTCATTAGCTCAGTAGGCAGAGCACCTGCCTTTTAAGCAGGGTGTCCGGAGTTCGAATCTCCGATGACTCACCAGAAAAAACCTCGTTCTTACGAACGAGGTTTTTTCAATGATATCCGTTGCCTGTGGTCACGGATGATATAGCTGATGCTATGATATCTGCTTCGCAGATGATATACGCGTTGCGTATGAAGGAACGGATATTATATCATGTTTTTGCAACGCGGAAATATATCATATAGCATAGCTATATATCATATCGCATTAGCGATATATCATTGAAAACTTAAAATGCTTGTGTTATACTTTTCTTAAAAGAAGGTGTCATTATGTCTGAAAATAAACTACTGGATCTGTCTTTTGAATTTGCAGTTGCTATAGTAAATGTTGTTGATGGTGTAACTATGCCTAAAAGTGCATATATGACGGACCAGCTTGCAAGGTCAGGTACTTCAATTGGTGCTAATGTTCATGAAGCTCAGTATGCACAAAGCAAGAAGGATTTTGTTTCTAAATTGGAAATAGCTTTGAAAGAGTCAAATGAAACAAGTTATTGGCTGAAGCTTATGTTTCATACAAAAAGAATTGATGCGGAAACATATCAACATACCGAGAGGTTGTGTGGTAATATACGCAGACTCTTGATTGCTTCATGTAAAACTGCTAAGGGGAATAATAAATGAAAATCTTTGACAAGTTTTTAAGAAGAAATGCGGACGTGTTCTCTCCTCCGAGGTCTTCTTGGGAGGAAATTGTTGCGATTATGTATGACAAATATTTGGATGCTTTCGCTGATGAAGTAGTTGATGTTGTCTATTCAAAAGATAAATCTATGAGATATGTTGTTTTGAAAGACGACAAAGGTTTATTTACATTTCAACTTGAAGCTGTTTATCAGTTCGATGAGGAAGAATGGGAATATATTTGTTCGAATGATGATGCTTTACCAGCTATGTGGGAACCGTTCAAAGGTATTATAGGTAGTTCGTTTTTTGAAAATAAGGATGAATTATTTAAAGAAATGGCAGAAGAACCGGAATATAAACTATATTTTGAGTAATAATTTGCAGTTTGTGTCTGTGAAAAAAGTAAATTGATTGATTTGTTCAAAAGAAAAAGTTGTATTTTTGTATAACTTTTTCTTTTTCTTGTAACAAAACCTAACCAACCTCGTCTAATATACGAAGCTTCAAAAAATGTGAAAGGGGAGATGGTATGGAAGATATAGAGCTTGTATTTGAAAAATATTATAAGTATGTAAAGCGCTATGCACTCTCTCTTTGCTATGATGAAGCTCTTGCAGAAGATATAACACAGGAAACATTTTATAAAGCATTCAAGAATATTGACAAATTCAAAAATGAATGCAGAATTGAAACATGGTTGTGCCGAATTGCTCATAACGAGTTTGTTTCAATAAAACGAAAGAAGAAAACGGAGAATATAGAGGATTATACAAGCCTTGCATCCTTTGACAATATCATTGAGAATGCCGATGACAAAGAATGTGCAAGAAAAATTCTTGAAATATCAACAGAGCTTTCCTCACCCTATAAAGAGGTGTTTTATATGAAAGCTTTGGGTGAGCTGCCTTTTTCAGTAATCGCAGAGGTATTCGGCAAAACTGAAAGCTGGGCAAGAGTTACATATCACAGAGCAAGAGCAAAAATTTCAGAAAGGTTAGGTGACTTTAATGAATAAGTTTGATTGCGAAATTATAAAGGATTTATTGCCATTATATGCAGATAATGTATGTAGTGAAAAGTCTGCAAAAACAGTTGAAGACCATTTAAGCGATTGCTCGGAATGTTCCGAAGAGCTTCGTAAAATAAGAGAATGTCCTGTTGTACCTGAGGTTGACGAAGACTTTAAAAAGGCTGTCAGAAGTGCAGGTAACAGAATCAAAAAAAGAAACAGAAAAACTATTATTGAAACAGTTGCACTTGTACTTATTCTTGTAATTCTTTTTGGTGTTATTGGTATGTACCGTTTTATTCTGTATGGTGCTAAAGCCAATCACGAGGTTTATAATGACAGCACTTTTCCTTACAGTCAGGAATGCGAAAGTGTTGATATAGATTTGGTTAACAAAAAGGACTATGAAAATGATAGCGCAGCTCTTTGTGTCGGCGAAAAATATAAGGTCGAAAAATATGAAGAGGGCAATAGTCAGAAGTTAATTGTAAGCAAAGATAAGTATATTCACTTTATTGAATATGAACATTCTTTAAAGTCGGGTATGTCTGAGTATCTTGAGAATCTGGTGTTTTTCCCTGCAAGACCATTTGTTAAATGGGGAATAGAGTATATGGGTTATGATGCTGATTTTTCACCGGGTTACGATTTGTCTTTTTACGAAATGATTCTGGAGATGCCTGAACCGGATGTTCCTTTCTTTTGTTCAGTTGAAACCTATTCCAAAGCTCTTGCTTATTACAGTGTTAAAGATTCTATGGGTATAGGCTCAGGCTACCTTTTAGTTAAAAACAGTGAGTTTTATTGCATAGGAACAAAGCTGATATCCGAAAAAAAATGTATGTATGCATTTGATATACAATCAAAAGAAAACCTCGATAAAAATATGCGATTGATTTTTGTTGGCTATGATAATCAGGATGAAGTTCTCGAGGTTCTTTCAAGCCTTAAAATTAAATAAGATTTCGGAGTGGCGGGTATAGAACTCGTCACTCCGTTTTTTCTAAATAATTGAATATAAAAGCACCAATGAGTCCTGTTGAAAGAATTGACCTTGCGGTAGATGATAATTCTTCAGAAATCAACAGAAGCTCATATTTAAACGGCGTGAAATAAGCATAATCAGAAAAAATGCTGATAAACAGCAACGGCAAAGATAGTGCTAAGGTGCATTTTATAACAATTCGTGTTTTTACTCCTAAGGAATTATAGAATTTTTTTATTTTTGTCAATATAATCACCGGAATAATACTATAATAAAAATTAAATTTGTTCAATGGAAAATACAGGTATATAAAATGCCATACAAAATATTGAAAAACTATTGAATTGTTATACAAGACTTGGTATAATTATACCATTCTATTTACGGAGGAACATATTATGAAATGTCCTTTTTGTGGTTTTGAAGAAAGTAAGGTAATTGACTCCCGTCCTACCGATGAGGGTGAAAAAATTCGCCGCCGCAGAGAGTGTATGAGCTGTGGCAAGCGTTTTACCACTTATGAAATTATTGAAAGTGTGCCCATTGTTGTTGTTAAGAAGGATGGCAAGTCCCGCGAGGTGTTTGACCGCGATAAGCTTTTCAACGGTATGATGCGCGCTTGTGAAAAACGACCTGTTTCAGTCAGCGATATTGAGAGAGCAATTGATGAAATAGAAGCAGAAATCCAGAACTCGCTTGACAGAGAGGTTACCTCTGTAAGAATAGGTGAGCTTGTTATGGATAAGCTTAAGGATATTGATGAGGTTGCTTATGTTCGCTTTGCATCCGTTTATCGTCAGTTTAAGGATATAAACACATTTATGAGCGAACTTAAAAAATTATTAATAGAGGAATAAAATTTAGGCTACCTTCGGGTAGCCTATTTGTGCTTATTTAGATATGTCAGATTTTATTTGTCCTGTTTGTAAAAGAGGATTATCACTTGTTGAAAGAGCCTATAAATGCTCAAATAACCACTGCTTTGATGTTTCAAAGGATGGCTATGTAAATCTTTTGATGTCACAGCAATCTTCTTTAAAACGCCATGGTGACGATAAGCTTATGGTTAAGGCAAGAAGAGAATTTCTTGAAAAGGGCTATTATGGGGAGCTGAGAGAAAAGCTATGTGAAGCATTAAAAGAAGCTTTACCCGATAAATCAACAATCATTGATGTCGGTTGTGGCGAGGGGTACTATACCTCTGAACTTTCAAAAAATGAAGGCTTTGAAATTTTCGGTATAGATATTTCAAAGGATGCCTTGAAATATGCTTCAAGGAGTATAAAAAACAGTCAGTTTGCAGTTACAAGTGCTTTTTCGCTTCCCTTTGATAACGAAAGCGCGGATTGTGTTTTAAGCGTGTTTGCCCCATCTGCTTATGAAGAGTTTTACAGAATTCTGAAAAACGACGGCAAGCTTATTAAAGCAATACCATTGGAAGAGCATTTGTGGGATTTGAAATGTGCTCTTTATAAAGAGCCTTATAAAAACAAGCCCGAAAAGCGCAATGGCGAGCTTTTTGAATTGGTTTCGCAAAAGGAAATTAAATATAGAATCAAATTAACTGAAAAGGATGATATTGAAAATCTTTTCAAAATGACGCCGTATTATTATAAAACAGGCAGGGAGGATGCCCAAAGGCTTCTTTCTCTTGATACCCTTGAAACAACGGTTCATTTTGCCATTGAAATATATGAAAAGAGGAATTGATTATGGTATATGAAAATAATTGGGAATCCCTGAATTCAAGAAAGGTGCCCGAATGGTTCGGTAAAGCAAAATTCGGTATTTTTATTCACTGGGGGCTTTACAGCATCCCTGCTTATGCACCCGTTAAGGATTATGCAGAGTGGTACGGCTATTCCTGTAATTTAGAAAAGCCTGAGCATCCTTCTCACCCTAAATACAAGGAATTCCACGCAAAGCATTATAATTCAAGACCTTATTATGATTTTAAGGATGAATTTACAGGTCATCGCTTTGATGCTGAGAAATGGGCAAATCTCTTTAAACGTGCAGGTGCAAAATACATAAACTTTGTTTCAAAGCACCACGATGGCTATTGCCTTTATGAAACAAAATATGCTCCCGGTCTTAACTCGATGGAATGTGCACCTAAGCGCGATTTCCTGATGGAGCTTAAAAATGCTATGGAGGGTACGGGTGTCCGCTTCGGTGTTTACCATTCTGTTTATGAATGGTGGCATCCTTATTACCTTGAAGACCCTGAAAAATATGCTTTGGAGCATCTTCATCCAATGCTTAAGGAGCTTGTTGAAAAATATCAGCCTGCAACACTTTTTACTGATGGTGAGTGGGAGCACGAAAGCTCAGTATGGCATTCAACAGAGTTTTTACAGTGGCTTTATAACGAATCCTCTGTTAAAGATACTATTGTTCCCAATGACCGTTGGGGTAAGGAAACACGAGGAAGAAAAGGCGGTAATTTTACAACCGAATATGGCATTATTGATGTTTATCTTGGTACTGAAAGACGAATTGAGGATGTTGAGCTTGACAGACCCTTTGAGGAATGTCGTGGCATAGGCTGTTCATTTGGCATCAACAAGGAAGAGGGCTGTGAAAATTATCTTTCCGTTAAAGAGCTTCTCAAAACCCTTTGTGACCTTGTTTCAAAGGGTGGCAATTTCCTTCTTAATATCGGTCCTGATGCAGACGGCACAATTCCGCCTCTTATGGAAGAGCGCCTTTTAGGTATGGGTAAATGGCTTGAGGTAAATGGCGAGGCTATTTATGAAAGCGAGGTTTATTCCAAAAAGAGTGCAGAGGGCGTTTACTATACTCAAAGAGATGGCAATATCTATGCAATAACAGAAAAATTTCCATCGAAAGAAACAGTTTTTGCAGAAATTGATTTTGACGAAAACTATAAAATTTCTCTTCTCGGCTCTGAGGGTGAGGTAATTGCAACAAATAAGGATGGTAAGCTTGCGCTGAGAACAGATATCTGTGCTCCTGATGATGTCGCTTGCGAGCATCTTTATGTGTATAAAATCAGTAAATAAAAGGTGAATTATGAAGAACCTTATAGGTCATTTTGTAACGATAACAAAGCATCGCCACCTTGTTATAAGGCATTGCAGAAAAGCAGGTGTTCTATGGCAGGGATTAAGGCACGATTTGTCAAAATATTCCCCAACGGAATTTCTGCCCGGTGTTAAATATTACACAGGTCAACGCAGTCCTAATGAGGGAGAGCGAGCCGAAAACGGTTTTTCTCTTGCGTGGATTCATCACAAGGGTCGCAATCGCCATCATTTTGAATATTGGACTGATTATAACCCTGCTTCAAAGCTTATTGAGCCGGTAGAAATGCCCATCAGATATGTTGCGGAAATGTTTTGCGACAGAGTTGCCGCAGGTAAAATTTATAATGGTGATAAATATACTGATGCTTCACCACTTGAATATTTTATGAAAGCAAAGCATAGAAGAGTTATTCACCCGAAAACCTCTGATTTGCTTGAAAGCCTGCTTGTTATGTTAAAGGATTATGGTGAAGAATATACCTTTGAATATCTTCGCAGAATTGTAAAGGAAGATAAAAAGAGCCAAAAAGGTCACAAATAATAAGAAATTGTAAACAATGTTTATGTTCTTTATGATATTGTTGTATTATAAAAAATCTTGTGTTAAAATATAGAAAAAATTTTCTCCCGGAGGAATTATGAATAAAACACCAATTATTACAATTATTGCTTTACTTACTGTTATTTTAATCGCATTCACAGGATGTGAATTTGAAATAAGCTTGAATGGTGAGGAGAACAATACTCAGACATCAATTGAATCCCTTGTTGTTACCGATGAAGAGGGGAGCACCCAGATTGAAACAGTTGTTCATTATATAACGACTGAGCCTGTTCCTGTTGTTACAGTTATTGAGGTAACAAATGAAAAGGGCAAGGTTGTTGAAACAGAAAAGGTTACACTCAGTCCTGAAGAGGTTCAGCAGGGTAAGGATTTCTTCAATGATGATGAGGCAGAAACAACTAAGGTCGCAAGCAAAGAAACAACAAAAAAATCTGATAAAAAGTCAGACAAGGAAACAACTAAGGTTTCTGGAAAAGAAACAACTAAAAATCCTAATAAGGAAACAACTAAGGTTTCTGATAAGGAGACAACTAAGAATCCTAATAAAGAAACAACCAAAGTTCCTAACAAGGAAACAACAGTTTCCCAAGAGCCTGCTCCCGAAAGAGTTACAAGTTCTCCCAATAATGATAATATAAAGGTTCAGGATGATTTAGCAATTCTTAAATCAAGCAAATATTTGATTGAAGGAAGAGTCGTTTCTGCAGATGGCGTTTCATACCCTTATAAAATGGCAAGAGACGGTAGCCGTTTTGCCTTTAAAAGTGTGTATGATGGTCAAGAAATATGCATAATTGTAGGTTCTAAATATGTATATCTTGTTTCACCTGAAACAAAAACCTATGTAAAGGTTTCCAAGGACCTTGTTGCAGAGGAAAATGCTGAAACAGGTGAGTTTGATGACCTTCTTTCAGGTGATGTTTTCAACCTTTATGCGAATAAAAAAGAGGTTGATACCTACACAGAAAAAATGTATGGTGTAAAATATAAGGTTATTGAGTATGATGACGGCACACGTGATTTTTTCAACGGAAAAACACTTGTTATGACTGAAGCATCAGATGGATCTGTTCTTTATTATGATGTTATTTCAGATAATGTAGGTGAAGGCTTGTTCGTTCCTCCAGCTGATTACAAGGAGGAAGTGGTTGAAGTTTCAACCACCACAACTACAACAAAAGCTGCAAAAGCTGATTCCTGATTATTTAGCTATGAGTAATAATAAAGTTGCTCTCGTAACAGGGGGCGCAAGAGGAATCGGCAGGGCAATTTGCCGTTCTCTTGCAAATGACGGATATAAAATTGCAATAAATTATAATAATTCCGAAAAAGAGGCACGTGCTTTAAAAAATGAGCTTTCTGCAATAACAGAGGTTGAAGCCTTCAGATGTGATGTTTCAGATTCTGTTGCAGTCAAGGTAATGTTTTCTGAAATTTCTCAAATGCTTGGTAATGTCAGTGTGCTTGTTAATAATGCAGGTGTTGCAGAGCAGGCTCTGTTTACTGATATTACCGATGAAATGTGGCAGAGAATGATTAATACTAATCTTTCAGGCGCGTTTTATTGTTCAAGAGAAGCTCTTAAGGGTATGATTAGCGAGAAAAACGGTGTAATCATAAACATCGCTTCAATGTGGGGCCAGGTAGGTGCTTCAATGGAGGTTCATTATTCAACTGCAAAGGCTGGGCTTATCGGTATGACCAAAGCCCTTGCAAAAGAGGTCGGGCTATCAGGCGTTCGTGTTAATGCAGTTTCTCCCGGAGTTGTTTTAACAGATATGATGAACAGCTTTTCTGAAAGCGATAAGGAGGCTTTAAGGACGGAAACACCATTGAATGCCTTGGGCACTCCCGAAAACATTGCAGATGCAGTAAGCTTCCTTGTAAGTGATAAAGCAGAATTTATCACAGGTCAGGTGCTTTCTGTTAACGGCGGATTTGTTATCTGAAAAATAGTTTAAAATACCTTGAAAGAGGGGTTAATAATATGAAAATTACATTTATGGGTGCGGGCAGCACAGTTTTTGCAAGAAACGTTATCGGCGACTGTATGTGCTCTGAGGTGCTTCGTGACAGCGTTTTCGCTCTTTATGATATTGATGGCGAGCGCCTTAACGAAAGCAAAACAATTATCGAAGCAATGCAGAAAACAATGGGTGGCTATGGCAAGGTTGAATGTTATCTTGGGGTTGAAAACCGCAAGGATGCTCTTCGCGGTGCTAACTTTGTTGTTAATGCAATTCAGGTTGGTCTTTATGACCCTTGCACAATAATTGACTTTGAAGTACCTAAGAAATATGGTCTTCGTCAGACTATTGCAGATACTCTCGGTATCGGCGGTATTATGCGAGCCCTTCGTACAATTCCCGTTATGGATGATTTTGCAAAGGATATGGAAGAGGTTTGCCCTGATGCACTTTTCCTTAATTATACTAACCCCATGGCAATGCTTTCGGGCTATATGCAGAGATACACAGGCGTTAACACTGTTGGTCTTTGCCATAGTGTTCAGACCTGCTCTGAGGATTTATTCAATCAGTTAGGTATGCAGGATAAGTTAGAGGGCAGAAGAGAGCTTATTGCAGGTATTAACCATATGGGTTGGCTTCTTGAAATTGCTGATAAGGACGGCAACGACCTTTATCCCGAAATCAAGAGCAAAATTCAGGAGAAAATTGATGACCCTGATTTCACTAACAAGGTTCGTCTTGAATATATCAAGCATTTCGGATATTACTGCACAGAATCAAGTGAGCATAATGCAGAATATAATATGTTCTATATTAAGTCCAGATACCCAGAGCTTATTGAAAAATATAACATTCCTCTTGATGAATACCCCAGACGTTGTGTTAATCAGATTGCAGGCTGGAAAAAGGAATATGCAGAGCTTCTTGAAAATGGCGTAAAGGAGCATAAGCGTTCAAACGAATACGCTTCTCATATTATGGAATCCGTTGTAACAAACACACCTTATAAAATCGGTGGTAATGTTATTAATAACGGCTTTATCACAAACCTTCCCGCAGATGCTTGCGTTGAGGTTCCTTGCCTTGTTGACGGTAAGGGCGTTCACGGTACATATGTTGGTGCTCTTCCTGTTCAGTGTGCGGCAATGAATATGACAAATATCAATGTTCAGCTTCTTACTATTGAAGCAGCAAAAACAAGGAAGCTTGAGCATATTTATCAGGCAGCAATGCTTGACCCGCATACAGGCAGCGAGCTTGATATTGATACAATCAAGAAAATGGTTGATGACCTTATTGAAGCTCATGGCGATTACTTGCCAAAATATCACTAATATCTGGTAATTTTAAAAAATAGTTGACATTTTAAATTCTAAATGGTAAACTCTAACACATAAAATAAACCTATGACGAAGAGTAGTAAATGAAAAGGAAGCTTAAAGAGAGTCGGCGATGGTGGAATGCCGATAGGGGAATTTTCATTGAATGGACTTCTGAGGGCGAACTGAATCAAGTAGGGGAGCCGGTAAGCAACCGTTATTGTGCTATGTGTATGTCAGTACACAGTTGAGTGCGTGTTTTTACACGAATTTGGGTGGTACCGCAGGATTATTAAACCTGTCCCATAGTTTATGGGGCAGGTTATTGTATTGCTCCAAAAAAGAAAGGAGAAAAATTATGATTTTCAACAATGTGGATTTTGATACCTATTATAAGGATTATCCTACCAAAGAGGGTTATTTCGGTAGATATGGCGGAGTTTTTATTGACGATAAATTAAAAGCTCCCATGCAGGAAATTACCGAAGCATATTATGATATTTGCCAGTCAAGAAAGTTTATTGCAGAGCTCAGAAGAATCAGAAAGGAATTTCAGGGCAGACCTACTCCCATTACTCACCTTGAAAGACTTTCCAATAGTCTCGGCAGAGTTCAGCTTTATGCTAAGAGAGAGGATTTGAACCATTCAGGCGCTCATAAGCTTAATCACTGTATGGGTGAAGCTCTTCTTGCAAAATATATGGGTAAAAAGAAAATTATCGCAGAAACAGGCGCAGGTCAGCACGGTGTTGCCCTTGCAACTGCTGCAGCATATTTCGGTCTTGAATGCGATATTTATATGGGCTCTGTTGATATTAAAAAGCAAGCTCCCAATGTTGCAAGAATGAAAATTTTGGGCGCAAATGTTATTGAGGTTACTCACGGTCTTCAGACTCTTAAGGAAGCAGTTGACGCGGCTTTTGATGCGTATAGTAAGGAATATAAGGATTGCATTTATTGTATCGGCTCAGTTCTTGGACCTCATCCGTTTCCTATGATGGTAAGAGATTTCCAGAGCGTTGTCGGTATTGAGGCAAGAGAGCAGTTCCTTGAAATGACAGGTCATCTTCCCGATTCAATTGTTGCTTGTGTTGGCGGTGGCTCAAATGCCGCAGGTCTTTTTGCAGGCTTCCTTAATGACCCTGTTGATATTTATGGTGTTGAGCCTCTCGGAAGAGGTCCCAAGCTTGGCGACCACGCCGCAAGCCTTAAATATGGCACAGAGGGTATAATGCACGGCTTCAACAGTATCATGCTTAAGGATGAAAACGGCGAGCCCGCACCCGTTTATTCAGTTGCAAGTGGTCTTGACTACCCATCATCAGGCCCCGAGCACGCATTCCTGCAGGAAATCGGCAGAGTTAAATATGATGTTGTTGATGATGAAGAAACAATTGATGCATTCTATAAGCTTTCTCGTCTTGAGGGTATCATTCCCGCTATTGAAAGCTCTCATGCAGTAGCTTATGCTATGAAAATGGCTAAGGAAATGGACCACGGTTCAATTCTTATTAACCTTTCAGGTCGTGGCGATAAGGATATGGACTATGTTATCGAGAATTTTGGAATTAGATAAAAAATAAAACAGGCTTTCGAGCCTGTTTTATTTTTTAGATGCCAGATACCAGATGCCGGATGCCAGAGCTTCGCAAAACGCAACAAACCGTGAGGTACAGGCTCCCAACATACCGTAAGGTACAGGCTTGCCTGTACCGTAGAATAAAGTAAAGAATCGCGAAGTCTATCCCTCTTTTTTGCTTGCGAAAAGGAGGAGGGGACCACCGAAGGTGTTGTGTGGTACAAAAAAGCAAGTTATTAATTTATTGACACAAGGGTTTATGAAAGCTATAATTATATAAAATATGGTTCAATTTTGGGAGAAGGTTTTATGAGAATTAAAAAATATATTGCAGTTGTAATAGCTTTGCTTATGGTGGTTTCTTTAACTGCCTGTAAAGGAAACGAGAATAATACCATCACCGAAGAAAGCACAACCCTTTCAAATGATATTGTGTATGAAACTGTTGCAGATAGCGTTGCGAATACCGAGGTTATCGTATCAGATAATACCGAACAAGCTACTCAAAGTATTACTCAATCCGCAGAAACAACACTTGCTTATACAGAGCCTTCAACCGATGTGCCGACAGAAGCACAAACAGTGACTGGAACAACAGAAAAGCTTGATGACCCTGCAGAATGGTCAACTAAAAGAATTGTTTCAGAGTATAAAAAAGCGGCTCAGAAATCCAATTCAACTGCAAAATCCACACAGCGCATCATTATTGAAAAAATGAGTGTTAATGATGGTGAATATGAAAGTGCAATGGCTTTTATTAAGACTATCATTTCAAAATTCCTTGAAAGCAACTCAACAGAAAAGGATGGCATCACGGGTGGCTTTGAAAATCTCGTTGCTTCTGATGTAAGCTCTGCCAAGGCATATAAAAGCGGTAATGATACCGTTATTGAAATGACTATGCTTGAGCAAACATCAGGTCCAAAAGAGGATGCTAATAGCGGTAGTGTTGGTCACGCAATTACTGCAGTTGGCGATATCAGTGTTGTTGTTGAGGATTTGTCTGACAGAGGTCTTCCTCTTGAACTTTCAGAGGACGAAACCTATATTTACTACACCAACCCCACAGTTAAAGTCACCATTAATGAAAACGGCGAAATTATCAGTGGTCAATGGCAATATACAGTTGAAATCAGTATGAACAATTTCAAAGCCTTCGGTCAGACTGTGAACAAAGCATCAATAATAATGTTGAATACAATTACAGTGTAAAGTCAAAAAGACGATAGACTTTTTTGAGTCTATCGTCTTTTTAGATGCCAGTCGCCAGATGCCAGATGACAGCGATAAGCAAATAGTAAAAGAATTGCGAAGCCTATCATCCCTGTTTGCCCTTGGGCAAATAGGGAGGGGGACCATCGCTTGCGATGGTGGTGGGTTGCCCCGTAAAGTTTACACTTTGTAAAAGTATCGCGAAGCCTATCATCCCTAAAGAACAAACTGACCAAGAACAATGTAGGGAACGGTCTTTACCGTTCCGTTGTTGTTTTCTGAATAAAATAAAAGTATCGCGAAATACAAATTTAAAAATATATTTACTTCTTAAGCTTTTTATATACTTTTAATGATATAAGTACCCCAACAACCATAGGAATAAAGTATGCTATGCTAATTAATACAAGAATTACACCATCAGTACCTGTGGGTATCAGTGATAATAATTGGTGATATACCGAAACCAGAGGAACAGCAAATATTAAACTGATATAGTTACCAATATACAAAAAAACAGGAGTGGTCTCTTGTGCTATAAAATTAAGGAGTAAGGATAAAATCCAACCAATAAAAGGAATGATAAAACAAATAATTGATGTTTTGTAATATGCAGGCATATTTTTATTTGCTGAATATTTTGCAATTAATATGCAAGCACCAAGGAAAATGAACGGGAAAATGATTGTTAAAGCTCCTGCATGGTAAAAACTAATCGTATCTCCCGTAACAATCCTTCCTGATAGCAAAATTGCTATACCCCAAAGCAGAAAAGCGGTTAAAATACCATAAATGATTTGTGTGATTTTTTTGTTTTGTGTTTTCATATTAACACCTTCCTTTCACCTAAAGTATACATCCTGCTTTTAAAAATTGTAAAGCAACACTTTGTTGCACTAATGAAAAAGTAAAATAAGTATCGTAAGTAACAAAAAAAGTCTTGACAAGAACAGTTGTTGATATTATAATTTAATAGCTGTGCCGGTGTGGCGGAATAGGCAGACGCAAGGGACTTAAAATCCCTCGGTGGCAACATCGTACCGGTTCAAGTCCGGTCACCGGCACCAAATAGAGAATTTGCACTTATGTGTGAATTCTCTATTTTTGTTTCTATGATAGAATAGGACTTGAACCGATTAGATTATAAAAACGACCGAAGAGTCAACAATCAACATTTCTTCTTTTACATTTGCTATGATGGTACTGCAAATTTAAAGGAGGCTAATGTAAATGCAAGAAATAAAAGCGATTGAGCTTGTCAAAAAATACAAAAACCTTACTGCTGTGAACAAGCTGAATTTAGAAATACATCAAGGGGAGCTGTTTTCTCTTTTGGGTGTTAACGGAGCGGGAAAAACTACAACGATAAAGATGTTAACTTGCATAACAAAACCAACGGATGGGGATGCATTTGTAGGAGGCTATAGTGTAACCAAACAACCCGAACAGGTAAAGCAGTTGATTGGTGTATCACCGCAGGAAACTGCAGTAGCACCTAACCTTTCTGTAAAGGAAAACCTTGAATTAATCTGTGGTATTCATGGGTTTACCAAAGAAAAAAGTAAAGCCAAAATCAAAGAACTTACCGAGCGATTTGCTTTAGATTCTGTTTTAAACAGAAAGGCTGGTAAGCTATCAGGTGGATGGCAACGCCGTGTAAGTATTGCTATGGCACTTATCAGTGAACCCCAGATTCTCTTTTTGGACGAGCCTACTCTTGGCTTGGATGTTATCGCACGTCACGAGCTTTGGGATATGATTCGCTCATTAAAGAGCAAAGTAACCGTTATTCTTACAACACATTATATGGAAGAGGCAGAAGCACTTTCTGACCGTATAGGTATTATGAAAGATGGGAATCTTCTTGCTGTAGGAACCGCAGAAGAATTGAAGATGATGACAGGTGAAAAGGACTTTGAATCAGCCTTCGTTTCTATCGTGAGGGAGGGTGTATTATGAGAATGCTGACATTTGCAAAAAGGTGCACAAAGGAGATTCTGCGCGACCCTATAAACCTTGCTTTCGGTCTCGGTTTTCCTTTAATATTACTATTGCTTTTGAGTAGCTTACAAAAAAATATTCCAACAGAACTGTTTGATATTGACACGCTTACCCCCGGCATTACAGTGTTCGGTTTGTCATTTATGACACTTTTCTCGGCAACACTGATTGCAAAAGACCGTGAAAGTGCTCTTTTACAAAGATTATACGCAACACCACTTAAGGGGCTTGATTTTATTCTCGGATATATGCTTCCGCTTTTACCCCTTGCAATCAGTCAGACAATTATTTGTTATCTGTTTGCTATTCCTTTAGGGTTGACAGTTAGCATAAGCATTATTTATGCTATAATAGGCATAATACCTATGGCTGTTTTTAATATTGCATTGGGACTTTTGTGTGGTAGTATCTTTGGTGTTAAGCAGGTCGGTGGCATTTGCGGTGCGCTTCTTACTAATCTCTCTGCGTGGCTTTCAGGTGTATGGTTTGATTTGAAGCTTGTAGGTGGATTTTTTGAAAAAATTGCAAACGCGTTGCCCTTTGTTCACGCAGCAGAAATGGAAAAAGCACTGTTTAGCGGAAATTTTGAGCTTGCCTTAACTCATATTATACCCATTATTCTTTACAGTGTATTTATAACTGCGATAGCTGTATTCAGCTTCTTCAGACAAATGAAAAAACAATAAGGATTTGATGCGATGAAATACAAACTCATTATAGATAAAGATGCAGATGAAGAGATAATTGCAAGGGTTCATGCTCCATCTTCTCTGACCGAGCAGATAGAAAATCTCGTCTGTAGCTTTTCAGGTGCTGAAAGTATTATGGGATACAGTGATGATGAGATGAAAAAGCTCTTATTTTCTGAAATAGAGTGCATTACTGTAATTGATAAAAAGGTGATTGCCATTGATACAAACGGCAACCGTTTTTTACTTAAAGAAAGACTGCGTGATTTAGAGAATATTCTGCCCTCTTATTTTATACGCATTAACAAGTCTGCTCTTGCCAACGAACATCGCATTGAGCGATTTTTGACTGTATTCAATGGCGGTGTGGATGCAGTATTCAGATGCGGTTATCGTGAGTATGTTTCAAGGCGTTGTTTTTCACAAATTAAAAGGAGGTACGAGAGAAAATGAAAAGATTTATTTGGGATTTTTTTCGACGTGGTATATTCGCTTGCGGTTTAGGTCCGATTGTTCTTGCCGTATTATATATGATTCTGCATAATAGAGGCTTGATAGATACATTAACTGTTAATCAGGTGTGCACAGGAATTTTTTCAATAACCGCACTTGCCTTTATTGCAGGTGGTATGAATGCTGTTTATCGGATAGAACGCCTGCCATTGATGTGGGCAATTTCGATTCACGGTATTATCTTATATTTCAGCTACTTAGGCATTTATCTCATTAATGATTGGATTGATTGGGGATTGAATCCGATTTTGGTTTTTTCCGGTATTTTTGTTATAGGCTATTTAGCAATTTGGGCTGTTATTTATTGTGTAACTAAACGGAATACAAAAAAACTTAATGAAATGCTGAAAGAAAAGCAGCAAAAGATAATAGACGATAAGAAACAGTTAGATTAAATATTTTTACTGCTCTCATTTTTTGAGGGCAGTTTCTTTTTGTCAGAATCGGCCCTAATAGTAATGGGAATAAACACCACCATTAAGTAATTCCCTTATGAACACTCGCACCAAATAGAGATTTTGCACTTTTGTGTAAATTCTCTATTTTTTTGTTTCCTGTTGAAATTGATTTGAAAATGAAATACAATATACCTAACCCTTAAATATGAGGAGTGATATAATGAAACAGAATGTATTTACCCCTGAAAAGCAAATGAAACTTTCTCAGAAGCGAGAAAAAGAAATTGCCAAATGGGAGAAGGAGAAGAGCAGACCCAAAGGAAAGTTTTATCTCCCTTATCTGATTTTTATTATCAGCCTTATTTATCTTACGGATGAGGTTGCATCGCAAATAGGACCTTTAATGAAAACAGAAATTGCAAACGGTCTTTTTTCAGGTGACAGCTCTGTTGGTATTCTTGAAATTCTTAATATGATAGCAATACCATTTCAGTGCCTTGCAATATTCTATAAGCCTCTTTCCGATAAATTCGGCAGAAAGAAGTTTTTGTTTATAAACACATTCGGTCTCGGTACAGCAATGCTCATTGTTTTCCTTTCCAATAACATTCCTCTTTATGTTATCGGCACTTGTATGATTCAGTTCTTTGTTCCTCACGATATGCAGGTGGTTTACATAATGGAATCTGTTCCAAGTAAGCACAGAGCAAGGATTTATTTCACCATAAAAAGCTTTGCAACCTTGGGAATAATGCTTGTGCCACTTCTTCGCAGGGTGCTTATGGATAATATGTACGAGTGGCGCAATGTTTTCCTTGTTCCTGCAATAATTGGTCTTGCATCTTCATTTGTTGCCCTTTTCTTTGCAAGGGAAACCGATGCATTTATCGAAGCTCGTCTGAATTTCCTGAAAATGACGGATGAAGAGAGGGCAAAGGAAAAAGAAGAAAAGAAAGTTGAAAATGCCCAAGGTGGTATTATCAATGCTCTAAAATTTGTTTGGTCACATAAGCAGTTAAAATGGCTTTACGTAGGTATGGCTCTTATGAATTTAGGTTATCTGATAACAATGTATTATCAGGTTGTTATTTCTTATGGCTATGCAGGTAAATACGGAGAAATTACAGAAGAAATACTCAATCAGGTAAGCCTTAATGAAGTTACATCCGCGTTGTTTTTCTTCCCTATAGGTAGTGCAATTGTTCAGCTTTTGGTTGCTTTCCTCGGTGACTCTTTTGGAAGAAAGAAAACTGCAATTGTAATGTCAGTTTTATGTGTTCTTTCTTTTCTTGGCTTTGCTCTTGGTTCCTCTTGGGGTTGGGAAACCTGGATAGTAGGTCTTTGCTCAGGCGCATGTATTGGTAGCTTCTGGGGAGCAGGGGATATAACAAGCCTAATGATTAGTGAATCCTCGCCCACAAATCTTCGATCCTCAATTCTTTCAACCCAATTTATTGCAATGGGTGCGGGTATAGCATTCTCTTATGTTGTGGGTATTCCTTTGATTACGGTTTTGGGTAATGCTGTCATCGGAACGTTATGTATCTGCTTTGCAGTTCCCGGTTTTATAGCCGCTCTTGTAGTTTTAATGCTGAAAACAAAAGATACTACGGGAATTGATTTGAATACTGTTACAGGAAATGAATGGGAATAATAAAAAAGGTGGTAATAATATGAAAATAGCAAGTCAGACAGAATATATTTCTGCTCGTTTGAATGATTATGAGGCAGTTAGAATGGTATGTGAAGCAGGGTTTGATGCCATTGACTTTTCAATGTTCCATATGGCACAGGACGACTGTCCTTTAAATACCGCTTCATATAAAGATATCGTTAAAGAGCTTAAAAATATTGCAGATAGCTACGGTAAACCTTTCTGCCAGGCGCACGCACCATTCCCCACAATGAGAGACGGTGATGAGGAATATAATAAAAATATGATGCCCAAGGTTAAGCGTTCAATTGAAATTGCGGGTATGCTTGGTGTTGAAAATATTATTGTTCATCCGGTTTTCTTTGCAGAAAATAAATTTGAAAAAAATATGGCAATGTACAACGAGCTTCTTCCCGTTGCAAAGGAAGCAGGAGTGAAAATTGCCCTTGAGAATATGTTTGGCAAAAAAGACCCTGTAACAAGAAAGCAAACACCAAATGTTTGCAGTCTGCCTGAAGAATTTGCAGAATTTTATGATGCTCTTCCAAGAGAGTATTTTACCTGTTGCGTTGATATAGGTCATTGTGCGCTTGTTGGCTCAACTCCCGAAGAAATGCTTCGTGGCTTGGGTGGTGACAGAGTAGGATGCCTTCATGTTCACGATAATGATACCTTTGATGATTGGCATTTTCCACCCTTTACACTTGATTTGAACTGGACTGAAATTGCAAAAGCTCTTGCAGATATTGATTATAAGGGATATATAACTCTTGAAAGTGATAATATTCTTGCAGATATCCCCACAGAGCTTTATCCCTCAATGCTCCGTTATATGCACGATGCCGCAAGGCTTGTTGCAAAAATGGTTGAGGATTATAAGAACTGAAAAAATAACTCTCGATGCAAAAAACATCGAGAGTTATTTTTTAATATTTCTGAGAAAGGAAGAAGCAAACCCAAAGAGCAATAACAAACGCACTTTCTGCGGGGATTGCAAGCTTTGTATAGGGGCATTTCCAGCCCTTGTCAACACAAAGAAAAATTGTTCTTGTAACTAAAACTGTTGTTGCAAAAATGCAACCGCCAACAAGAGAATAGGTTGCAGTATGTAAGGTCAGCGCAAGGTATAAAAGGAATGCACCTAAGGCAAATGAAATACCGCCGTAGTAAACTCGGATTTCGGTTTTACCTGCATTGTCAACCGGCTTGATTGAAAAGCTTTCTGCATTTTTCAGGGGCTTGGAAATAAAAACAACTGCCATACCCCAGAAATAACCGATGAGGCAAATAACCGCAAAGGCTGCAGGCGGGTTAGCCAACCATATTTCTTTTAAAAGTTCCATATAAATACCTCCTTTTTTCTTTATAAATATAACACAATACAATAATAAAATCAATAATTGTATATTATTCCGATTATTAGGAAAAGTAATTAAGAAAAAAGGAGCGATGTTTTTTATGAAAACAAATTCCAGTGTAAGACCCTTCGGAATTAAGGATAAGTTAGGTTATTTGTTCGGTGATTTCGGTAACGATTTCACATTTATATTATCTTCATCATTTCTTATGAAATTCTATACGGATGTTATGGGTGTTTCGCCTGCGGTTGTGGGAACAATTATGGCAATTGCAAGATTTGTTGATGCTTTTACAGATGTTACAATGGGGCGAATTTGCGACAGAAGCAAAACCACAAAAAACGGCAAGTTCCGTCCCTGGCTTCTCAGAATGTGCGGTCCTGTTGCAATTTCATCATTTTTAATGTATCAGTCCTCACTTGCAAATCTTCCGTACACCGCAAAGGTATTATATCTTTTTGTCACCTATATTTTATGGGGCTCTGTTTTCTATACCTCAGTAAATATTCCCTATGGCTCAATGGCATCGGCGATATCAAATAACCCGGATGACAGGCAGTCCCTTTCAACCTATCGCTCAATGGGTGCGATGCTTGCAGGCGCATTTGTTACTGCAGTAATTCCTCTTATTGTTTATGATAAGGTCAACGGTAAGGATATTATGAATGGTGGCAGATTTACTCTTATTGCAGGTGTTTGCTCAGTGCTTGCAATTGCTTGCTATATTCTTTGCTATAGCCTTGTAAGAGAAAGGGTAACCTTTAATTCCCAACCCCTGAAGCATACCGATAACAATGTTTTCAGAATGTTAGGTAATGCAGTAAAAAATCGTGCCTTGATATCTATAATTGTAGCATCGGTTGTTATGCTTTTAGCTCAGTTAACACTCCAGCAAATGACAAACTACATCTACCCTAATTACTATGGCAATGCAAGAATGCAAAGTGTTTCAACACTTGCAATGTCGGGCGGTATGATTGTTGCTGCCTTTGTTGCAAAGCCCTTGGCACGAAAATTCGGCAAAGCAGAATTAAGTGCAGTTTCAAATCTGTTGGCGGGTCTCGGAAGCTTTCTGATTTATTTCATAAGACCGCAGAATGTTCTGGTATATATCGGAATTCAGACAATCTGTTGGCTTGGTCTTGGTGTTTTTTCAATGGTGAGCTGGGCGCTTATTACCGATGTTATAGACTATTCGGAAATTAAAAACGGAGTAAGGGAGGATGGCTCTGTTTATGCTCTTTATTCCTTTGCACGTAAATTAGGTCAGGCGGCGGCATCAGGTGTAACAGGTGCGCTTTTAACTGCTATCGGTTATTCAGAGACAACCGCCTTTGATAAAAATGTTCTTGAGGGCGTGTTTGATATTTCTACCCTTGTTCCTGCAGTTGGGTTTATTCTTCTTGCCTTGGTTTTATGGTTCTGGTATCCGCTTCATAAAAAGCAGGTCAACGAAAATGTTGAGTTTTTGAATAAAAAACACAGTAAATGAATTATAAGAGGATTGCAACATAAAAATTTGTTGCAATCTTTTGTTAATTATTTCATATTGAAAATATTATTGAAACAATGTAAAATAAAAACATAACTTTATTAGGAGTTGAAAAAATGAGTACAAAAACAAAAGCTGCCGGAAATGGCATTCGTCCGTTTGGCTGGCAGGATAAATTAGGCTATGCAATGGGTGATATGGGATGCGGATTTTCATTCCAGCTTGTTGCAACCTTTATGCAACTTTTCTATTTGCAGTACATAGGCGTTTCACCTGAATCTTATGCGGTTATCATTATCATTTCAAAGGTTTTTGATGCTATCAACGATATTGTTATCGGTAACCTTGTTGATACAAAGAAAATCGGTAAAAAAAGCAAATATATGCCCTGGATTCTTCTTGGCGGCGTAGCACTTGTTTTCTTTAATGTAACAATATTCTTCCCTGTTAAATCCTTACCTTATCTTGCAAAATGTGCTTGGTGTCTTGTTTCCTATTGCTTGTGGTCAATTGCTTATACAATGGTAAATGTTCCTTATGGCTCACTCCATTCTGTTATAACAGATGACCCTCAGCAGAGAGTTTCTCTTTCTACCTTCCGTAGCATTGGTGCATCTCTCCCTGCAATAGTTATAATGATGGTGCTTCCCGGTATCGTTTATAGTAAAACAACCAATAGTGCAGGGGAAGAGATTCAGAATCTTAAGGGCGAAACCCTTCTTCCTGTTGCAGTTGTTTTATCTGTTATAGCATTAGCAGTTCTTTGGGGAACAACAAGGCTTGTTAAGGAACGAGTTCACCACGAAACAGATGCTTCTGCAACAGGCTTTGGTGCTATGATGTCTTCTGTAAAGTCCTTCTTTACAAATCGCGCTATGGTTGGTGCAACAATTGCAACTGTTGCTTCCGTTGCTTTGTTTAACTCAACAATGTCCCTTAATAATATGGTCTTCCAGTATTTCTTCAGAGATGCTGATAAGGTCGGAATTGCTATGGTGGGTAGCTATGCACCAATGATTATCTTTATGATTTTTGTTGGCAAATTAACTGCTAAATTCGGCAAAAAGAATGTTATTGTTTCAACAATGCTTGTTGGCGCAATTTCTGGTATTATTTCAATTTTTGTTCCCATATCAGCCGATATGACGGGTATGATTATTTATATCGTTTGCCTTATGGGTCTTAACCTTGGTAATGCAGTGTTCCAGATTTCTGTCTGGGCAATTGTTGCCGACTGTATCGAAATGAGCTACAGAAAAACAGGCAAGAGCGAAGAGGGCTCTCTTTATGCTCTTTATTCCTTCTTCCGTAAGCTTGCCCAGGGTATTGGTCAGGCAGTTGTTTCAATGGGTCTTGTGGCAATCGGCTTTAAAGAGGGCGAAAATGCAGTTCAGAACGCAGACTTTGGTGACAATGTAAAAACTCTTTATTTCATAGTTCTTGCAGTTGGCTCGCTTATTGCATTCCTTGCTATGAAATTTATCTATAACATAGGTAAAAAAGAAGAAGCAGAATTTGCTAATAAATAATAGCCTTTTAAAGCATCCCGATTCTTGTTGGGGTGCTTTTGTTTTGTTTAAGAATAAATAATAAATATAAGGCAAAAATATCCTTGAATACTTATATAGGAGAAGATTATGAGAAAAATTTTAAACATTAACAGAAAATGGGCTTTTTCAAAGCAGGCTTCAACAGTACCTGCAGAAATGCCGTCAAACTGGTGCTTTGTCAATCTTCCTCATTCCTGGAACGCCATTGACGGTCAGGATGGGGATAATGATTATTACAGAGGTACCTGTTATTATGTGAAAAGCTTTAAGAAATTTGACCTTCCCCAAGCAGAAAAATATTACCTTGAAATCAATGGTGCAAATTCCTCTGCAGATGTTTATCTTAACGGTAAGGTTCTTGCTCACCACGATGGCGGTTATTCAACCTGGAGAGTTGATATAACAAACGGTATCAAGGAAGAAAATCTTCTTGTAATTGCAGTTGATAATTCAGCCAATGACAAGGTTTATCCTCAAATGGCAGACTTTACATTTTATGGCGGTCTTTACAGAGATGTTAATATTATCTGTGTTAATGATACACATTTTGACCTTATGTATCACGGCGGACCGGGCTTGATGGTAACACCTGAAATCATAGGTAATGATGCAGATGTGCAAATTGAAGCCTGGGTCGTTAATTTAAAGGAAAATCAGGCACTTCGCTATGTAATCAAAGATGCAGAGGGCAATGCTGTTGCCGAGAAAATAACAACAGGTACAAAGGTTTCTCTTGAAATCAATAATGTTCACCTTTGGAACGGTAAAAAGGACCCTTATCTTTATACCGCTGAAATTCAGATTATTGACGGTGAAGAGGTTATTGATAATGTTTCATCCCGTTTTGGTTGTCGTACCTTTAAAATTGACGCTGAAAAAGGCTTTATTCTCAATGGTGAAGAATACCCCTTGCGTGGTGTATCTCGCCATCAGGACAGATGGGGCTTGGGTAACGCTCTTCTTCCCGAGCATCACAGAGAAGATATAGATTTAATCTGCGAGGTAGGGGCTACAACAATCCGCCTTGCTCACTATCAGCACGACCAATATTTCTATGACCTTTGCGATGAAAGGGGAATGGTTGTTTGGGCAGAAATTCCCTATATTTCAAACCATATGCCAAACGGAAGAGAAAACACAATTTCTCAGATGAAGGAGCTTATCGTTCAGAACTATAACCATCCTTCAATTGTTGTGTGGGGTCTTTCCAACGAGATTACAATGAAGGGCGATTCCGACCCCGATTTACTTGAAAATCACAACATTCTTAACGACCTTGTTCACGAAATGGATAAAACAAGGCTTACTACTATTGCTGCAGTTTCAATGTGCGATATTGACAGCCCCTATATTCAGATTCCTGATGTTGTTTCCTATAACCACTATTTTGGTTGGTACGGTGGCGACACAACAATGAATGGTCCCTGGTTCGATAATTTCCACGCTAAATATCCCGATATTCCAATTGGTTGTAGTGAATATGGCTGTGAAGCACTTGATTGGCACACATCAAATCCTCAGCAGGGTGACTATACAGAAGAATATCAGGCATATTACCACGAGGAGCTTATCAAGCAGTTCTTCGGTAGAAAATATCTTTGGGCAACTCATGTGTGGAATATGTTTGACTTTGGTGCAGATAGTCGTAACGAGGGTGGCGAAAACGGACAGAACCACAAGGGGCTCGTAACCTTTGACAGAAAATATAAAAAAGATGCCTTCTATGCTTATAAAGCCTGGCTATCTGATGAGAAATTTGTTCATATCTGTGGCAAAAGATATGTTGACAGGGTTGAGCCTGTAACAAAGATTACTGTATATTCAAATATGCCTGAGGTTGAGCTTTTTGCAAACGGAAAGAGCCTTGGTAAGAAAACCAGTGATGTTCATTTCTTCTGCTTTGATGTTCCTAATAATGCTGAAAAAACCGAGCTTGTAGCGATTGCAGGTGATTATAAGGATACCTCAAAAATCAGAAAGGTTGAAAAATTCAACGAGGCTTACAGACTTCGTGAAACAGGTGCAGTTCTTAACTGGTTTGATATTGAAGAACCGGAAGGCTATTTTTCACTTAACGATAAAATGAGCGATATTATGGCTTCCGAAGAGGGCAAACAGCTCTTTATGGGGCTTATGGCAAATGCTATGAAGAATCACGGTGATAAGTCAATGATGGGGGATATGGGCGCAGAAATGATGAGCGGACCTATGATGCAGATGATGGGTGGCTTCACGGTTCTTCGGCTTATGAACCTTATGGGCGCGGCAAATCTCCATTTCACAAAGGAAGAGCTTCTCCAGCTCAATGCAGCACTAAATAGAATTAAAAAGTAAAAAACAAAGCTCTTTGCGAAAGCAAGGAGCTTTGTTTTTTAGTCGCCGGTCGCCAGTCGCCAGCGTTTAGCTGTTAGCAAATAGCAAATAGCAAAATGAAGTAAAAGTATTGCGAAGCCTATCATCCCTGTTTTGTTGAAAACAAAATAGGGAGGGGGACCGCGTCAGCGGTGGTGGGTTGCCCCGTAAAGATTATACTTTGTAGATGAGAGCAAAAAATATCCCTCTTTTTTGCAAAGCAAAAAGGAGGGGGGACCACCGTAGGTGGTGGGTGGTACATAAATTTACCTATGCAAATTAATAAACTCAATCAATCTCAACCAATCCTTGCGGCTGAAATAGTGAAGTCCATCTCTCATATGATAGCCGATGTCACCCTCAAGGAATTTATCGTCAACCTGTGGTGGTCTATCCTCATATTTAAAGCCATTGTTAAAAGCATCGCTTGATGCCACACAGCAAAGCAATTCTGAAAGTGGGTCTGCCCATTTATCAAGGGCAGCACTACCTATAAGCACCTTTCTCGGTGCAATTGATGCCACAAGATAATGCTGGTCAAAGGGCATATTATCTTCGTTGTTGCAGTATTTCTTAAAGTTCTCGCAGAACCAGAAGGGGAAGCGCATACAAATATCTGCAACCCTTTCGCCACCCTCGGCAGTACCTCTTGCAATTGCCGCGCCACTGCAGCCTGAGTCGTTTGAATATGAAAAGGTAAATCTTTCGTCAGTTGCACCTGCCAAAAGTGCGGTTTTGCCAAGTCTTGAATGACCGCAAACTGTTGCACAGTCAAGGTCAAGCTTTTCGGGAATTGTATAAGCATAGTCTAAAACTCTCTGTGCGCCCCAAGCCCACATAGCAATTTTACCGCAGTCAGTTGTACCTCTTTTTCCCTCTGGGTATAAAATACCTGCAAGACCGTTTGTGAAATCACCATCATCGCTTGAAATATCGTTGTAGTATAAAGATAAAACCGCAAAGCCGTTGTCAATAAGCTCTTCAGTTGGCATATATCTGTCTGGATTATCAGGTCTGAAATTCACATGGATGAAAAAGGGATGCTTTTTATTATCCGTGGGTACAGTTGCTAAAAAGGGGAATGAAAATTCCTTACCATTTATAATGCAATTAGCAGTAACTCTGTTGCAAACTGCCTTACCTGCACAGAATTTCGGTATAACCGCTTCTTCAACCTCAAAGGTGATTTTTTCGGGCTTTGGTGGCATAAAGCCGTAAAGCTCAGTATAAACCAGATTGAGCATTTCCTCTCTTGATTTCAGTTCAGGAACGTTTCTTTCCTTAAGCATTTCCTTGAGCATATTCTCAACTCCTTTATATAACAGAATAATAACACTTATAATAAGCTTTTTCAACAATAAACAAGCATTTGACATAACAGAAAAGATAAACTAAAATATAAATATGGCGGTGATGAAATGAAAAAAGTAGCATTAGTTACGGGTGCCAGCTCAGGTATTGGCAGATGCACTGCAAAAGCTTTGTCAGAGGCGGGCTGTGTTGTGTATGATTTGAGCAGGCGACATATTCCTCAGGAAAGCATAAAACACCTTAAAACAGACGTAACAGACGAAAATAATGTTATATCTGTGGTGAATGAAATAATTAAATCAGAGGGCAGAATTGATATTGCTGTAAACTGTGCAGGCTTCGGTATTTCAGGTGCAGTTGAATTTACTGATATTGATGAAGCCAAAAGGCAGTTTGATGTTAATTTCTTCGGTATGGTTAATGTGAATAAAGCTGTTATTCCCTTTATGCGTGAAAAGGGCGGGGGCAGAATTGTTAATATCAGCTCTGTTGCCGCAGTGGCTCACATACCCTTTCAGACCTATTATTCTGCCTCAAAAGCCGCAACAGAAAGCTATACCTGTTGTTTAGCAAATGAGGTAAAGCCCTTCGGTATTTCAGTAACTGCAATAGAGCCCGGTGATATCTGCACCGAGTTTACTCAGGCAAGAAGCAAATCCTTTGATGGTGATGATGTTTACAAGGGAAGAATTTCAAGAAGCGTTGCAGGAATGGAAAAGGATGAGCAAAAGGGGATGAGCCCGCAATTTGCAGGAGAATACATATCAAAAATTGTTCTTAAAAAGAAGGTTAAGCCTGTTTATGCAATTGGCACTACCTATAAGTTTTTGAGTACACTTTGCAGGGTTTTTCCCTGCGGAATACGAAATTATATAATCGGATTATTATATGCTAAATAAAAAAATCTGTAAGGTTTGTGCCTTACAGATTTTTTATTTAAGCAATTGCTTTTTTATGTTTTTTTCTTGTTAAAAGCTGAATAACAAGCATTACTCCAACAAGTCCGAGACCGATAGCATCTGTTACAATACCGGGGTATATAAGTAATAAACCGCCTACAATACTTATAATTCTTTCAAACCAATTCATCTTGTGTAAGAAATAGCCTTGTAATGCAGCCGCAACACCAAACATACCGATAAGTGAGGTAATGCAGATTAAGATAACCTCAGGTACAGTTGTGTCAATGAAAAGCATTGCAGGATTAAGTGCGAACACATAAGGAACAATAAATGCGCCGATAGCAAGCTTTGTTGAGGTAAGTGCCGTTTTCATCGGGTTTGCCTGAGCAATTGCAGCACCTGCATACGAGGCTAACGCAACGGGAGGAGTAAGGTCTGCAACAATACCGAAATAGAAAACGAAGAAATGAGCCGCCACCATAGGAACGCCCATCTGCACAAGAATAGGAGCACAGGTTGCTGCCATAATGCAGTAGTTTGCGGTTGTGGGAACACCCATACCAAGAACAATACAGCAAAGCATTGTTAAGAAGAGGGCAATAATAATCTTGTCGCCTGCTAAAGCAATAATGCCGTTAAAGAGCATAAAGGCAAGTCCGGTAACACCTATGATACCTGCAATAATACCTGCAACACCGCAGGCTGCGGCAACAGTAATCATACCCTGACCGCCTGCTGCAAGAGCTTCAAGAATTCTCTTGGGTGTAATGCGATGGTCCTTGTTGAACAAGCTTACAACAATTGCAACAACAATTGCAATTGCAGCTGCATAAGCAATTGAACGGGTGCTTGTACCAACAAGATAAATAAGAAGTATCAAGGGCAAAAGCAAATATGTCTGTTTAAGTAAGGGCTTTAGGCGAGGTAACTCTTCCTTGGTAAGACCGCGAAGACCTTCTTTTTTAGCCTCTAAGTGAACCGTGATGAAAACACCGGCAAAATATAACACAGCAGGTAAAATTGCTCTTACAACAATATTTGAGTAGGGGACACCGACAGTTTCTGCCATAAGGAAGGCAGCCGCGCCCATAATAGGGGGCATAATCTGACCACCTGTTGAAGCGGATGCTTCAGCCGCAGCAGCAAACTCGGGCTTGTAGCCGGTTCTTTTCATAAGGGGAATTGTAACCGCACCTGAGCCGACTGTGTTAGCAACAGATGAGCCTGAAACCATACCCTCGAAAGCAGATGCAACAACCGCAACCTTTGCAGGACCACCTGAAAAACGGCCGACAAGTGCATTAGCGATTTTAATAAAGAAATCGGCAATGCCTGTTCTTTCAAGGAATGCACCAAAGATAATAAACATAACAATATATTTGGAGCAAACATTGATGGGTGTTGAAAGAATACCTTCCTTTGAATAGAAGAGAACTCTGACATACTCAGTTATACGGGCAAACACATCGGGATTTGTTGAGCCCCAGATGAGAGCATAAACCAACAATACGCCTGCCACACATAAAATCGGTAATCCGACACTACGGCGACAAAGCTCAATAAGGCAGATAATACCGATAATACCAACAGTAACCTCAACGGGTGTGATTTTAAAGCGGGATACGATTTCTGTTGCGTTTGCGCAGAAGTAAAGGAATGCGCCCGTACCTGCAAGCATAAGAATAACATCATACCAGGGTATATAGTTGGTTTTCTGCACACCTTTTTTAGCAGGGAACACCATATAACCTATAAAGATTATAAAAGCCATAAAGGATGTAAGGCGTACCTCATCAAGCCAGGTTGCAAATAAGGTTACATAAATACAAAAGATTGAAAAAGCCGCAAGAATGCAAGTAACAATTGTTTTGGGAACACCCTCCCAGACACGTGTGTTAGACTCGCGGTCAAACTTTTTCATAACGTCCTCAAGATTCATAGGCTCCTGAGTTTCAGGAGCTGTTTTTTTCTTTAAAAACGCCATAAGAAGCCTCCTTTTTCCGTGAGTGATAAAATAATTTTGGCTGCAGCATTTAACTGCAGCCAAGCAAAACAAACAGTTCAGATAAAATTATTCTGTTTCTACAGCAACGCCTTTTTCGCTGAAATATCTTGCAGCACCTGCGTGGAAGGGAACAGTCATACCGCTTGTAGCGTTTTCGATTGAAAGCTCTGCACCCTTTGCGTGAGCATCTGTGATACCATCAATATTATCAAAGATAGCCTTTGTGATGTTATAAACATCATCATCTGTTGCAGATGCATTTACGATTAAGGTAGCCTTAACTGTAACGGTTGTTACATCGTCCTTCTGACCTTCATAGGTGTTTGCCGGAATTTCATAAGTTGTGTAGAAGGGGTTTGCCTTCATAAGCTTCTCAGCAATATCACCATCAATAGGGATGAGATATGCGCTTGCAGTTGCGCAAAGCTCCTGAATAGCGGGAGTGGGAGCACCTGCAACAACAAATGCTGCATCGATTTTACCGTCCTTAAGAGCATCTGCGGAATCAGCAAATGACTGATACTGAGGAACGATATCTGATTCCTCTAAGCCTGCAGCGTTAAGAACATCAATTGCGTTAAAATAAACACCTGAGCCTGCAGCACCGATGGAAACCTTTTTGCCCTTGAGGTCCTGAACAGTTTTGATGTTTTTGTCCATTGTTACAAGCTGAACTGCCTCTGCATACAAACCACCAATAACTCGGAATGAGTCAATTTTGCCTTCCTCCTGGAATGCGCGGGAGCCTTCCCAAGCATAAGACATAACGTCAGACTGAACAGTACCAAGCTGATAGTTGCCTGTATCGATACCGAGAATGTTTGCCTTTGAACCATCAGTAGCAACAACATTAACTGTGATACCGGTTGAAGTTTTAATCTGGTTACCGAGAATTCCGCCGTAGCCATAGTAAGTACCTGCTGTACCACCGGTACCCATAGTCATTGCGGTTGCACCCTTGTTAGTATCAGCCTCACCATTGCCGCCACATGCTGCCAATGAAAATACCATTGCCAATACCATTAAGATTGCGATTAAGCGTTTCATAAATTTTCCTCCTTTAAAAGACATAAACAATTTCAACAAAACCATTTATGTTTGCAATGAAAATATTATACAATAGTTAAAAAAATTTTGCAAGAGGAAATTGTATATAGAAAACGAGACAAAAAATTTTGTTGTTTTATCTTGAAAAGGAATAGCATTATGTTTATAATATCTAATGATATTTCCGTCCATGGCGCAGTTGGATAACGCAGCAGATTCCGATTCTGAAGAACGGGGGTTCGAATCCCTTTGGGCGGGCCAAAAAGAAAAGTCGCGTTAGCGGCTTTTTCTTTTTGTTCTCTTAACTTTTCTCTTTTCACTTTTCTCGCTTCTCTAAAAATAGCGACTTTTCCAAAGAAAAGATAAGAGAGAATAGTGAAAAGTATTTTTTGGATTTGGGATTTGAACCCATAGTCCATCATAACAAACTTGTGGTTGGTGCTTTTGTTCAACTCTAACAAGAAAAAGCTAAAGTATTCTACATCTCAAACACCTTTTCTGCATTGTTATTTAACAATAAATATGCTAAAATCAATTTATTATATGGAAAAGGGGGAGTATATATGGGTAAAGTTGACATCAGCTCTGCAGTTGGCAAGGTTAAGGATTTTGCAACCGAAATCAAGGACCATTGGAATACACCTGCAGAGGGTAAATATGTTCCGTATAAGGAATATAAAGATGTTGTTATTGGTGTTGGTGCAAACTATACAGGCTCAAAAACACTTGAGTATATCGGCTTCTGGTCAAGCTGTTTCCTTATAATGTACCACTACAAATTACCATATCTCACATTCTCGGTTATTGGTCTTTTAAATATGCCTTTGGGTTATATTTCCGCGCTTATCTGGTGGTATGTGTGTGATAACCTTGGCTTCTTACCAAAGAAGAACGAAAGAAAGGTATATCTGGTTTATGGTCTTATGATGGTGTTTGGTATATCGACACTGCTATTTGACTATTCCCGACTATTTGACCAATCAGGCTCATTTATTACTATGCTCAACAGCTTTGAGGGTATGAATGCCACGGCATGCTTTAAGACCTTTGGTACTCATTTTCTTTATACCGGTTGGGTTGGTGCCCGTAATATTTTCTGGCGTAAAAAGCTTATTCCCAAATACGGCAGGTATAAATACAGTCTCTATTGTGATGTTATACCGAAATGCGTAATGGTTATATTAATCGGCTGGCTTCCTGTTTATAACATCGCAGATGTTGCAACACGAGTTTGGGTTGCAAACCTTTTATTTGCTACATATAATGTATTCGGCTTTGGTAATGTTCTTGAGGAATGCTCAAAGAGAATCAGTCCCAATCTTCAGGAAAGAATTCTTGTCCGTAGCTATCCCGTTAAAATTTCACATATCTTTAACTCCATTCTTGCTATTATTCTTCCTGCCATAGTCGGTATGCTTCGTCACGAATGGGCTGATATTAATTTCTACAGATGGGTTATTCCGATTACATTTATCATTTCTGCTGCGTTTACAATGGGGCTTGCAGGCAGAATTAAGGAAAGAAT
>JAZMZY010000019.1:0-60082 GCA_045586265.1 Acutalibacteraceae bacterium | reverse complement strand
GAATTCAAGAAGTTTTTGTTTGATTAATGAGGTGACAATATGAATATCTGGCATGATATTAATCCTGAAAGAATTTCACGTTCTTCCTATGTAGCTGTTATCGAAATCAGCAAGGGAAGTAAAATGAAATATGAGCTTGATAAGGAAACCGGTCTTTTAAGACTTGACCGAGTTCTTTATACATCAACTCACTACCCTGCTAACTATGGATTTATTCCCCGAACCTATGCTAAAGACAATGACCCTTTGGACGTTCTTGTGCTTTGCTCGGGCAATATTCAGCCTATGTCGCTTGTTGAATGCTATCCCATAGGCGTTATTACAATGCTTGACAACGGTGCACCTGATGATAAGATTATTTCGATTCCCTTTAACGACCCCACTTATAGCTCTTATAAGGATATCAGTCAGCTTCCCAAGCACGTTTTTGACGAGATGAAGCACTTTTTCTCAGTATATAAAACACTTGAGGACAAGGACACTGCCATTGATGAGGTTAAGGGTGTTCTTGACGCAGTTGCAATCATTGAAGAGGCTATAAAAGAGTACGAAGAAAAATTCGGAAAATAATCAAAATTTTAGGGTTTTTATTGAAAAAATCTCTTGCATTTAAAAAGCGTTTATGTTATTATATATGACTGTATGATACGAAAATAACGACAAGGAGGTGCCCCGATGCCCAACATTAAATCTGCAAAGAAGAGAGTTATTGTTAATGCAACAAAGGCTGCAAGAAACAAAGCTACAAACTCTGCTCTTAAAACTGCTATCAAAAAGGCTAATGCAGCTATCGATGCTAACGATGCAGCAAAGGCTGATGCTGTTAAGGTTGCTGTTAAGAAACTTGACCAGGCTGCTGCTAAAGGTCTTCTTCACAAGAACAACGCTGCACACAAGAAATCACAGCTCGTTAACAAGCTTAACAAATCCAACTAATTGTTGGACAAAAGAAACCCCACAGCAAAATGCTGTGGGGTTTCTTTTTTAGTGTTGAATTAGGAGTGAGGAGTGAGGAGTGTCGGGACCTGCGGTCGGCATTATAAAAGCAAAAGATTCAAGACAAAAAATAATGTCCTGAATCTTTTTCAACATTGAATAAACTAAAGGTTATTTAGGTTGATAGAAGCCTACTTTTTTCATTACCTTATCAAGTGTTCTCTGAGAAATTCTTGTTGCAAGGTCTGCGCCTTTTTTCATACATTCTTCAAGATATTTCTTATCGTTAATAAGCTCCTTATAACGAGCCTGAACGGGTGCTAACTCGTCAATTACTGCCTGACCGACTGCGGTTTTAAAGTCACCGTAGCCCTTGCCCTCAAATTCTTTTTCAATTTCCTCAAAGGATTTGCCTGTGCAACAGGAGTAGATTGTCATAAGGTTATTTATGCCGTCCTTACCCTCTGCATATTTAACAACAGCCTGACTATCTGTAACCGCAGATTTGATTTTCTTCATAATCACATTGGGCTCATCAAGCATTGAAATATATGATTTGGGGTTATCGTCAGATTTGCTCATTTTATGAGTTGGGTCCTGAAGAGAGCAGATTTTTGCACCTGCCTTGCCGATAAAGGGCTCAGGCATTTTGAAAACGTTGCCGTAAATTGCATTGAAACGGTCAACAATATTTCTTGCAAGCTCAAGGTGTTGCTTCTGGTCTGCGCCGATTGGCACAAAATCTGCACCGTAAACAAGAATATCTGCCGCCATAAGCACAGGATAGTCAAAGAGCCCTACCGAAATATTATTTTCAAGCTTCTGGCTTTTTTCCTTGAACTGAGTCATTCTTGCTGCTTCACCAAACTGAGTATAGCAGTTGAGAATCCAACCTAACTGAGCGTGGGTGGGCACCTGACTCTGAACGAAAACAACATTCTTTTCAGGGTCAATGCCAAGTGCTAAAAGAAGAGCATATAATTCAAGGGTATTCTTTTTAAGCTGAGCGGGATTTTCACGGAATGTGGGCACTGTTATTGAGTGCAAATCCGCAACACCATAAAGGCAGTCATAATCCTCGCACATATTTTTCCAGTTCTTGAGCGCACCAAGGTAATTACCCAGGGTGGGTGTGCCTGTGGGCTGAATGCAGCTCAGAACTATTTTCTTTTTTTCGGGTGTCTGATTTTCCATTGTTAATTTATCTCCTGAATTTATTAGAAAAGACCTGTGATTTTGCCGTTCTCATCAACATCAATACGCTCTGCGGCAGGGCTCTTGGGAAGACCCGGCATTGTCATAATATCGCCTGTGAGAACAACGATGAAGCCTGCACCTGCAGAAACCTTAAGGTTTCTTACAGTAACCTTAAAGCCCTCGGGTGCGCCAAGCTTTGTTGGGTCATCAGAGAAGCTGTACTGTGTTTTGGCAATACATACGGGAAGGTTACCGAAGCCATCTTCCTTCAACTGGTCAAGCTGTTTCTTTGCATTTGTTGTGAACTCGATTCCGTCACCGCCATATACTTTAGTTACAACTGCTTCGATTTTCTCTTCAATTGAAGATTCTGTTTCATAAGAGAATGTAAAGCCTGAATTATCCTCCTCTTCGCAAAGGCGAACAACCTCTTCAGCAAGCTCTACGCCACCCTTTCCGCCATCTGCCCAAACAGTTGAAAGAACGGTATTAACGCCAAGCTCCTTACATTTATTGATAATGAAATCAATTTCGTTATCTGTATCTGTGGGGAAGCGGTTAACTGCAACAACGCAGGGAAGCTTATAAACATTTTTGATATTTGAAACGTGACGAAGAAGGTTGGGGATACCCTTTTCGAGTGCTTCGATATTCTCCTCACCAAGCTGGTCTTTCTTAAGACCACCGTGCATTTTGAGTGCTCTTACAGTTGCAACGACCACAACTGCATTGGGCTTGATGCCTGCGGCACGGCATTTGATATCAAGGAATTTTTCTGCGCCAAGGTCTGCACCGAAGCCAGCTTCTGTAATAGCATAATCTGCAGTGCTCATTGCCATTTTTGTTGCAAGAACTGTATTACAGCCATGTGCAATATTTGCGAAGGGTCCGCCGTGAACAAAAGCGGGTGTGCCTTCAAGAGTCTGAACAAGGTTGGGCTTAACTGCATCAACAAGAAGAGCAGTCATTGCACCCTGAGCCTTGATATCGCCACAGGTAACTGGCTTGCCTGAATAATCATAAGCAACAACGATTCTTGCAAGTCTTTCTTTAAGGTCTGTTACAGAGGTTGCAAGACAGAAAACAGCCATAATTTCACTTGCAACAGTAATATCAAAGCCATCCTCACGAGGAACGCCCTGCATTCTTCCGCCAAGGCCATCAACGATATTACGAAGCTGACGGTCATTCATATCAACGCAACGCTTCCAGGTAATGCGCTTAACATCAATACCAAGAGCATTACCCTGCTGAATATGGTTATCAAGCATTGCGGCCAGAAGATTGTTTGCGGCACCGATTGCGTGGTAGTCGCCTGTGAAATGAAGATTGATATCCTCCATAGGAACAACCTGAGCATAGCCGCCACCTGCAGCACCGCCCTTAACACCGAAAACGGGTCCGAGAGAGGGCTCACGAAGAGCAACGCAGGTATTATATCCGCAAAGGTTCATTGCATCTGCAAGACCGATTGTGGTAGTTGTTTTACCCTCACCTGCAGGAGTGGGTGTGATAGCGGTAACAAGAACAAGCTTGCCTTGTTTTTCGCTCTTTTTAAGGTAGGATAAATCTATTTTTGCTTTGTACCAGCCATAAGGCTCAAGGTACTCTTTGCCCACACCTGCTTTTTCAGCAATTTCGGTGATAGGTTTCATTTTACAGCTCTGTGCAATTTCAATATCGGTAAGATATGCCATTTTCTTTCTCCCCTATTTATAGAATTTTTATTCTTGTATATTTAATTTCTCACGGCAGAGGTCTTTGAAAAACTCAAAATTCTCTTCACCGCAAATATCAATGTTATTAATCAGCGAGTTCTGATAATCATCAAAAAGCTTCTGCTTTTTTGCAGGACTGCGCTGAAGCTCGATTTGCTTTACCAAATCATTGAAGGATTCGTTTATAAAGCCACGGATGATTTTATCTCTTCGGGCATTAATATCATTCATCTGGTCTGTGGGACCATTCCCCTCAAATCGCCAATATGGTTCAATTTTCATAAGATTTTCTGTACTTTCAATCAAATCCTTGAATGAACTGAAGAAGACCTGAGGGTATTTTGTTGTGTTGACATTTCTTGCGGCAGTTGCACCGATTTTAATGTTTTTAACAACATAATTATTTATTGCCGTTATAAGCAAATCCTGACTGAGCAATTTCCTTGTCACGGGAATTGATGAAACAATTTTCTGAATTTCTATTCTTTCGTCTCTGTCAAAATCCCGAGGCTTATGAACATAGCCCTGAGGCTGTTGCTTTTTCTTTTTCAAAAAATCAAACATATTAATAGTTATCCTTTATTTTGTAACCGGTTTTGTTATCATATGCGCTCTTATACGAGCCATTGAAGGCTCTTACTGTGTAATAATAAGTAACACCCTTTTGGGCAGTCTCGTCCTTATAAGAAAGAGTTGAATCACCCTTTACAGTTCCCAGATAGGTCCATTCGGAATCACCGCTTACCTTACGATAAATGCGATATTTTGTAGCACCTGATGATTGAGAATATTTAACAGTAACACCTGTTTTGGTGCTTGTGGCACTTGTTATAAGGGGCTTATCAAGATAAACGGTTGTCTGAGTGTAATAACCGCTTGAAACACCTGAGCCTATAGCTCTGACGGCGTAGCTGTATTTAACACCGCTTTTTGCCGTTTCATCTGTGTAGGTAAAGGTGCTGTTATTTAACTTTTTAAGAAGCACCCAATCCCCATCGCCTGTTTTTCTGTAAACTCTGTAGGATGAGGCAACTGATACCCTTTCCCAACCTATCTGAACACCCTTGGTTGTGTTTTTAAAGGTTGAAACCTCGGGTGCTTCAATATACTTTTTACTTACACCGACTTTATTGTAATCGCTGATGCCGTTATCGTCATAGGCGCGGACCGTATAGCTGTAAGCATCAAAGCTTTCTACATCTTTATCAATATAATAAACCCTTGATTTATCAACTGTACCGATATAATCCCAATCGTTACCGCCTTCGGCTTTTCTGTAAATATTATAATTGGTTGCGGTTGAAACCTTTTCCCAATAAACCTTGATACCACTGTTATGGTTGGTTGCAGATTTAAGCTTTGGTGCGGCAATATAATATGTTGATACGCCATCTGTAAAATATCTGCTTGTACCATTCTCATTATAGGCTTTTACTGTGTATGTATTGTTGTAGGAGGAATACGCTTTTGTGTCTGTATAAGAAAGATTATCCTTTCCTTTGACAGTTTTAATTTTTTCATATTCGCCTGATTTATTTTTTCTGTAAATATAATAGCCGTCTGCATCAGAGGAATAAGTCCATTTAATTTCTACACCCTTTTCTGTTTGCTTTGCAGAGGTAGGCTTTGGAGTTATTGCCTCGGATGCACGATACGTAACACCGAACATCTTGCAATAATTATGCCCTGCGGAATTTGTGGGGGCATAAATCTTTGCGCTTTCATTAACCTCGCAGATAATAAAGCAATCAACAGAAAAGCCTGTTTTTGCTGCATAGTAAACGAAATTATCTTCATTGACCGCTTCGTGACTGATGCCCTGCTGGTCAAGCATAAATTCAAGACCCTCATAATCCAAATCATAGCCGAAGGCTAAAGAGCAATAGCCGATATATTTAACAGATGTGGGCAAATGAAATGATGAAATATTGTTGCACGAAAGAAACGCATTATCGTAAATATTTTTAACACCGTTTTCAATATCTACGGATTTCAACTCAGTATTCCCTGCAAATGCCTGATACTGAATATCTTTTACGGTGCCGGGAATTTTAAAGGATGTGTGCTTACAATTAAGAAAAGCATAGCTACCGATTTCTGTCACCGTTCCGGGAATTTTGAAATTATTTTTTCCGCCATCAGAAAATCTTCCGATCGGGTATGCTACAAGCCTTGTTAAATCCTTGGAATAAACAACACCGTCAACGGCCTTGAAATAAGGGTTTTCAGAGCTTACCTTATATTCGGTAAGGCTTTGGGAATTGAATATTGTTCCGTCAAACTCCTTAAGATTTTTTGGAAGGGTTACAGAAGAAATTGATGTATCTGCAAAAGCAGAATCACCCATAAATTCAATGGAATCGGGCAAGGCTACGGATTTGAGCTTTTCTTCACCGTAAAAAGCACCCTCCATAATACTTCTTACGCCATCCTCAATAATGAGTTCTGTAATATAACGATTACCGAGAACAGTTTTCCAGCATTGGTCAGTGCCATTGGGCATATAACCGTCACCACTGATTTTCAATGATGCAGTTGATGATGTTAATGAATAGGAAAGCTCCCAATAAATTGTTCCGTTATCTTCGGCAGAGGTATCCTGCATTTCACCTGTTACAACTCTGTCCAACGCACCGGCAGATGCTGTCAGACTTAAGGATGAAAATATGCTTATACTCATAACAAAAGCAAGTAAAGCTGAAGCAAATCTTTTCACAAACACCTCTCCTTTTAGTAAATGATAAGTCAATTATATATTATATTATTATATATTAAAAAAGTCAATAAAAGGAAAGAAAACAACACAATAATGCAAAAGAAAACAACGAGGGTTATCGTTGTTTTCTCTTATTTTATGATAGTGTTATCTTTTCACCGTCCCACCTGCAGATTACGGGACTTTTATTTTTTGCGCCTCCCGATAAATAATTTTCTGCAAGGGTATCCTCTACTAAAGATGTTACCGCTCTTCTTAAGGGTCTTGCTCCATAGACAGTATCAAAGCCCTTTCGGGAAATTTCTTCAACAACGCTTTCATCAAAGCTGATATCAAAGCCTGCGTTTTTGCACCTGTTCCTGAGCTCTGAAAGCATACGCCTTGCAATTTCTTTGATCTCATTTTCATTGAGGGCTTGAAAAATTATAATTTCATCAATCCGGTTTATAAATTCAGGCTTGAAGAACTTTTTCATTTCCTCATTAACAAGGCTTTTTATTCTTTCGTTTCTGCCTTTATCGGTACTTTCTCCTGCAAAGCCCATAGCACTTTTATTGTTTGAAATCAGCTCTGCACCGATGTTGGAGGTCATTATAATAACACTGTTTTTAAAATCGGCTTTTCGTCCGTTGGAGTCTGTTAAAACTCCGTCCTCCATTATCTGCAAAAGAATGTTGAAAACATCACTGTCCGCCTTTTCAATTTCATCAAAAAGGACGATTGAATAAGGGTTTCTTCTTACCTTTTCAGTCAGCTGCCCACCCTCATCAAAGCCCACATAACCGGGTGGCGAGCCCACAAGACGAGAAACAGAATGCTTTTCCATATATTCGGACATATCAATTCTTATTATCTGCTGCTCAGACCCGAAAAGACTTTCTGCAAGTGCTTTCGTAAGCTCGGTTTTGCCAACGCCTGTCGGACCTAAAAACAGAAACGAACCTATTGGTCTTTTAGGATTTCTGAAGGCAGAGCGACCTCTTCTGACAGCCTTGGAAACTGCACTGACAGCCTCCTCCTGCCCTACTATTCTTTTATGAAGCTGCTCCTCAAGCTTCAGAAGCTTCTGACTTTCTTCCCGTGTTAATTGTGAAACGGGAACACCCGTCCACGCGGAAACCACATCTGCAATATTTTCACCTGTGACTGTTTTTATTTCGGCTTGGGCGGAATCCTTCCATTGTTGGTTTTTCACTCTTAAAAGGCTTGTGGCTTCCTTTTCCTTATCTCTAAGCGCCGCCGCCTTTTCAAAATCCTGCATTTCAATTGCCTGATGCTTCTGAGCGCATATTTCCTTAAGTCTGCCTTCAAGGGTTCTTATATGTGCAGGTGGTGTGTAATTTTTCAGGCGAACCCGAGAAGAAGCCTCGTCAATCAAATCAATCGCCTTATCGGGCAAAAATCTGTCGGTAATATAGCGCACGCTTAAATCCACCGCAGAGCTTATTGCTTCATCGCTGATTTTTACATTGTGGTGCTTTTCGTATCTTTCCTTAAGACCCTTAAGCATCAGAATTGTTGTTTCTCTGTCGGGCTCATCAACACTGACAGTCTGGAAACGCCTTTCAAGTGCCGCATCCTTTTCGATATATTTCCGATATTCATCTAAGGTGGTGGCACCCACGACCTGAATTTCGCCTCGTGCGAGAGAGGGCTTTAAAATATTCGCCGCATCAACCGCCCCCTCGGCAGAGCCTGCTCCTACAATATTATGAAGCTCATCAATAAAAAGAATTATATTTCCGTCCTTGCAGACCTCATCTATAATATTTTTTATTCGCTCTTCAAAGTCACCCCGATATTTTGTTCCTGCAACCATACAGGTTAAATCCACACTTATAACCCGTTTATTCTTCAGAAGCTCGGGAACATCGCCGCCTGCTATCTGCAAGGCAAGGCCCTCTGCCACTGCGGTTTTGCCCACACCCGGCTCACCAATGAGGCACGGGTTATTTTTTGTTCTTCTGCAAAGAATTTCAATTACTCTTTTTATTTGAGTATCTCTGCCGATTACAGGGTCAATACCGCCGTTTTCTGCTAATTCCGTTAAATCCTTTCCGTATTTACCAATCATAGTTTTTTTAATTTCGGATGGCTTACTGTTTTTGCTTTCGGGAGGCTCACCCACCCTCAAGGCATCGGAACCTATATCATAAGGAGTAACACCTAAGGAGTTCAATATTTTGCACCCTGCACATTGGGTTTCTCTCAAAAGTGCACCAAGAAGCTGTTGTGTGCCCGATTCACCCAAGGGTGCATTTCTGCCTGATGCAAGGGCATTTTCTATTATTTTTCTGCAACGAGGAGTTATATCATCAGGAGTAAGATTGGTGGGAAGCCCTATACCCACTATATTTTTTATTTGCTCCTCTACTTTTTTCAGGGTTATTCTTTTACTCCCTAAAATTGAGGCGGAAACCATTCTCGAATCGGACAAAAGTCCTAACAGAATATGCTCACTGCCGATATATGTGTGCCCTAAATTTTCCGCCGCTTCAATGGAATAATTAAGGGCATTGTTTGCACTTTGGGTAAAGCCTGTAAATTTATACATAAAATCTCCTATTCGTTTCGTGTTATTGCTAATGTAAGGACTGTTAAATCATCCTGCTTTTCAGGTTGAAGACGGCGTATGCTTTCGCAAAGCTCTGTTGTGAAGCCTCGCACATTACCCTCTGAAAATTTCTTCAGCTCTTTTTTCAAAAAGGGCATATCCTCTTCTCTGACTCCGTCCGAGGACATAACAAGAACATCGCCATAGCCTAAATTCCCCGAACCGCAGCTGATTTCGGTATTACTTAAAATCCCCAATGGTAAAGAGGAAAAGCCCACATCTAAAATTTTACCGTTCTTCCTTACAACTGTATTGGATGCACCGCATTTATAGAACTCCACATGACCTGTGAAAAGGTCAATTGCAGTTAAATCAAGGGTAACAGAGCACTCCTCACCTGATTTTGAAATAAGAGATGTGTTTACTGTATTGATTGAAGCCTTTATGCCGAAGCCTGCCTTTATAAGCTTTTCTAAAAGAGTAACTGCAAGACCGGATGAAAGAGCCGCCCTTGTGCCTGTGCCCATACCGTCACAAATAACCGCATAAAACATTCCGTTGCCATCCTCAAAGGTGGAAAAGGTATCGCCCGAATACCTTTCACCATTGGCGCAGAACTGCACACCCGAGTTTATAATTTTATATTCATATTTTTCCCGATAAGTAATTTTTGTGATTTCATCTTCTCTTTCAATAAGGGGGAGCTCAAAGCCTCTTCCTGCAATTATTCCGATTTGAGTGCTCAGGCTACTTAAATCTAATTTTCCTGAAACACTTTTCACCTTTAAGGCGATTGTCATTTTTTCCATAGAATTTATATAAGAGCAACACTCAACCCCTTCAAATCCGCATGTTACCGTTGCAGCTTTTACTCTGTTGGCGCAGTCCATATCAAAGCGGATTTCCTCATCAATTTTCTCGCACAGGGAATCAAGAAGAGCGGAAACGTTTATAAACTGCTCTGATGCCGATTTGTGCATTTCGTTAAAGCGACCTTCAAGGCGTTCACGGGTTTTATATTCCCCATACAATTTATTGAAGCTACTGCTGACATTTTCCGTTCTGATGCATTTAGCGGCAAATTGCTGAGGCACTGTTTTATATTCAAGGTATTTCCCCTCTTTTTTCATTGTGAGAAGTGTGTTAAAGGCATCCTGAGTAGCATCTCTGTTTTCCTGCCAGCAGGTATCGTAAAGCCCGCAGGAGCCACAAACATGCTCCTTGGTTTTTTTGCTGACGCTTCCTATATCTGATTTTTCAGATTTAGTCAGGGCATCGCTGACACTTGAAAGTGATGCGCAGATTTCCGCAGATGCCCTTGAAGCATATTTCAATTTATTGAAAACATCATTTTTTACTGTATCTAATATGGGCGAGGTCACATTGGGCTTTAAAATTGTTCTTATTTTTTCATCAAAGGCATTACTCAGAACAAAAAATGATATTCCTGCAGCCGCAGTTTCAATTAACACAATGGGCAAGCTCTCGTTTTCATAAGAAATAACTGTTACTGCAACCCCTGAGAAAACGAATGCCAAAAAGGATGCAATTCTGCCATAAGCAGAAAAAACACCTGCTAAAAGACCACCGAAGGAATAAAAGCTCAAAAGCAGAATATGGGAATTCCCCAATGCACTTGTTAAGCCACCGCAGATACCAACAATTGCTCCACCTGCCTCCCTGCAATAGAAGGCGCAAACAAGTATTAAAAGGGTTGTGATTATATTTGCAGGGTGCACTCCGAACAACTCAACCTTCCTTATAGAAAGAAGCAGAAGCATTGCGCTTATAATTACTGCGGTTGCTTCCTTTGAGGTAAGCATTGTAAGTCCGCCCTTTAACGAAAGAACAGTCTGACTTTTAAAGAGCAAATAAGCTGTTGCAGAGCCTATTGCACCCTCTGCAAAGGAAAGCATAACAGAAAGAAGGGTTGCCTCCTCTGCAAAAACAATGGCAAGCCCTGTAACAAAAAGGCAGATAAAAACTGTTACAAGTGGTGTTACCGCATTATCGCGGATTTGCCTGAAGGGCTTTAAGGCACTCATTATAACGCAAAGTGCCAACACTGCCGATGTATAGCGAAGGGCAGAAACTGAATCAAGACTGAAAAACCATCCCACAGTGGCACCCAAGGCGGCAGTTATTGTTAAATCCTTGGGAACACTACCGCAGAAAGCCACACCAAATGGCGAAAATTCATTATTAAATCCCGCAAGGCTGAAAAGAATACCTGCTATAAATGTTAAAGTATGCCTTATAACAAACCCTTTCAGCTCTGTGCTTTTTGCTTTCTCCCATCTGCTTTTTCCCACACGCTCTGCTACCTTTACGCTCATACAAAATCTCCTAATTACATTGGTAATTATATTCTAAGGACAAGCCCATAAAAAAGCAGTCGTATTCAGTTGTACTTTTATATATTTTTCTGTTATAATAAAAATGTATTTGAAGAAAAAAGGCGAAAAAGGAATTTTTCTTTTATTTCTTAAGAATTTTGTAATAATTTTATTGATTATTTTGTAATATACCCATCTTACAATAAAAATGCAGAAAGAAATTTGGGGGTAATTGAATGTATAACGTGCTTATTTGCGATGATGACAAGGCAATACTTAACTCCATTGAAATTTATCTTAATATGGAGGGCTATAAGCCGTTTCTTGCCACCAACGGCAAAGAGGCTTTGAAAATCATCGAGGAAAATGAAATTCATTGTATTGTTCTTGATATTATGATGCCCGAGCTTGATGGTCTGCAGACAACTCTGGAAATCAGAAAATCAAAGAACATTCCGATAATTCTTCTTTCCGCTAAAAGCGAGGACACCGACAAAATCACAGGTCTCGGCTTTGGCGCAGATGATTATGTTACAAAACCCTTTAACCCCCTTGAGCTTACTGCAAGAGTAAAAAGCCAGATAAGGCGATACTGCTCTTTGGGTAGTCTTGAAAAAAAGCAGGGCGTTATTGTGAACGGTGGGCTTTCAGTTGACACCATCGCCCATGAGGTAACTGTTGACGGTGACCCCGTTAAGCTTACTGCAACGGAATACGGCATTGTGGAGCATCTTATGAAAAACCTGGGATGCATTCTTTCTACAACACAGATTTACGAGGCAGTTTGGGGTGAGCCCTGTATGGTGGGCGACAAAACCGTTACAGTTCACATCAGGCGCATACGCGAAAAAATTGAGATTAACCCGAAGGAGCCAAAATATTTAAAGGTGGTGTGGGGCATTGGATACAAAATTGAAAAACTCTAAATATCATCCGCTTATAAAATTGGTGGCGGTGCTTCTGACAATCATATTTGCATTTTTTACGGGTATTAATGCATTAAGCTTTATAAGAAAAGGAATTTATTATGCTTCAACTAACGGTGAGCTTAAAAATACACCTATCTTCGCTTCTGAAATAATTCATGAGGTATATAGGCTTACCTACCTTAAAGAAAAGGTGAATTCCTATAATAAGAATTTGACTTACGAGCAATTTCTTAAAACAGTTGAAGCAAAAAACATTGTTAAAACCCTCAACAAGCAAGAGGAACGAGCAATTAAGCTTTTTAACACAATTCAGGAATTGAAAAAGCTTCGCCCTAACCAAATCAAAACAAATAACGACACTTACGATATTGATGAAAACGGTATTGTTTATTTTCCTGAAACAGACGCATATATCTCTGCTAATGAGTTTTATGATTACTATAACGAATATTATTACGATGGTAATTATACAGAACAGGTTACCGCTGTTGTAATCTACGACTATGAAGGGAATGAAGTCAAATACCCTTCTGATGATGAGGAGCTTTTTAAAATTAAAGATAGTTATTCTTCTTACGCTGATTGGAATAACAAATACCAACAATTAAGAAGTGCTATTTTTGACATTGTTACTGACGCTACCTCAGTTGAACAAATAAGGCTCAGCTTTACGGCTTCCAAAAATAAAAAGCTTGAGGAGGCTTATTACCAGAGCACCAAAGAGGTTGCCGAAACACTCGAAAATTTTGTAAACGTTGATTTTATTCTAAAAAACAACAAAACAGGTAAATTCATTTCAACAATGGATGAGGCAGAGCACAGCTCTTTTATAAAAAACCTTTATAACAATAGCCTTTACACAATTGAATTTGATGGTAAAAAGCTTTGTTCAGCACCACAAGAAATCAACAAATCAACCGACCTTCTGAAATTTTTAACGGACACTTATTTGTTACAGAGGAAAGCTGTTGACGAAGCCTTACTTTTATCTGCACTTGAGGGTTACACCCTTTACCTAAAAATTGATAAAATACAAGCACTTAACACACCCGGTGATGCATACTACAATATGTATCGGGTATGGAATAGCCTGCCTGAAACAGATGCAGATACATTTTTAAGCTTCACTTTAATTTCAGCAATACTTTCTTTAGCTTGCTTTATTGCTTGTTGCTTTATGAGTGGAAAACGAAAGGACGGCAGCATAAAATTAGCTCCAACAGATAAAATCCTGTTTGTTATTTACCTTGCTTGCACAATTGCCTTGGTTGGTTTAATTGGCTTCGGCATTGGTTGCCTTGCATATATGGACTTTATAGAGGTTGATGAAATTATAGAAAACTATTCCTCTTATATATGGCTATTAACACCCAGCTTTATTCATAAGGCTATCGGCATCGGCTTTGCGCTTATTTCACTTTTCCTTTTGAGCTTTGTGCTTTATATTATAAGAAATGTCAGAGCAGGCACCTTTGGTAACAAATTTATGCTCATTTATTTCAAGCGTAAAATAAATAAATGTGTAAAAAAAGCAAAGAGCAAGGCAGCAGAAAAGGAAATAACACCTGACCAGATTAAGAGAAGAATTCAAAGGCAAACTATTCTTTTCTTTGCAGGTTATGTAGCTATAAACATATTCTTCTATATATTGGCAGTTGCTGAGCTATTCCCCTTATCAATTATAGGTCTTATAATATTTAATGGCTTGGCACTCACTTATGCTATGCTATATATAAGTGATGTTGTAAGACTTGCAAAGGTTGCAGAGGAAATAAGAAAAGGCAACTACAAAACAACCATAAACATTAAAAACTATGTTAAGCCTTTAAGATTGTTTGCGTCAGATTTAAGCGCCTGCCGTGATGGTATTGAAAATGCCATTAACGAGGCGATTAAGGGCGAGCACCTGAAAACTGAGCTTATAACAAATGTTTCTCACGATTTAAAGACTCCCCTCACCTCAATTATCAACTATGTTTCTCTTCTTAAAATGGACAATATAGCAGAAGAGGAAAAGCAACAATACATTGATATTCTTGATGAAAAATCAAAGAAGCTGAAAAGACTTATTGAGGATTTGACCGAAGCAAGCAAGGCAAATTCAGGCAACATTAAAATGAATGTGGCTCAGGTTAATCTCAATGAAATGGCTTTGCAGGCAGTTGGCGAAAACAGTGATGTTCTCGAAAATGCAGGTCTTGATGTTATTCTCACAGAAAGAGATGCTGAAATTATTGTTAATGCGGACAGTCAGCATACCTTCAGAATTATTGACAACCTTTTCTCCAACGCAAAAAAATATTCCCTTACGGGAACAAGAGTTTATGTTGATGTTTATAAGGAAAGCGGATACGGCGTTTTTGAAATAAAGAACATCAGTAAGGAAAAGCTGAACATTGACCCACAGGAGCTTACTGAAAGATTTGTTCGTGGTGATAACTCCCGAACAACTGACGGAAGCGGTCTCGGTCTTTCCATAGCCCGAAGCTTTGCAGAGCTTCAGAACGGTATTTTCAATATTGAAATTGACGGAGATATGTTCAAGGCAGTAGTAAAATTACCCTTAATATAAAATAACAATTGCCCTGATAATAACTGAGGTTATTATCAGGGCAATCAGTTTATGCTTTTGTAAAGGATGGAAATTCAACAGAACCACTTGTGTGCCTGAGTCCGATTTTTTCTGCGGCGGCAATACACTTCAAGCCATCTGTTTTAGTTCTTTTCTTTCTTTTGGGTATTTCTCTTAACAGGAATAAAAGGTCAAAATTTGCCAAAATCTTAATTAAGTCCGTCTTAGAGATTCCGCATCTTTTATATTCCGCCAAAATTTCAAAGGCAGAGTAGCCGAGAGCAAGGCTATCGAAGCTCTTTTTCTTTTTATTGATTTTTCTGAGCCATTTATAAAACTCACAGAATTTATCTACATCAGTATTCTCTCTGAAATACAAACCGTGCAAGCAAAAATCTGCTTGTGCTTCAGTCATAGGCTCAAGGAAATAGGAGTAAAAATCGTGGTGAATTTTAGCAACCTCTTTATACTGGCGGTCAAGACTTGTTTGTGTAATCTGTTTTTCGTGAAGTCTGTATATCATAAGGTATTCAGGCTGAATCTGAATTTTATAACCCGCTTTCGCAAACCTTGTCCAAAGCTCCAAATCTTCTGTACAGGTTACATTGGTGCTATATTTCAATTCTTTTATAACCTCAGCCTTTGCAATAACACCCGGATGGAGAATGGGATTTGTCAGTAACAGTCTTGCTTTTATAAAATCAGAGTCGCACCTGCTTCCCCCACCGCCTGAAGTATACACACCATTTTTCAGGGTCATAAAACGACAAGAGGAAAGAGCAACGTCAGAATTTTTTTCCATAAAAGCATACTGCTTCTCAAATCTGTCAGGCAGACAGATATCGTCTGCATCCATTCGTGCAATATATTTTCCCTGAGCCAGGGTTAATGCCTTATTAAGAGAGGCAGGCAACCTTAAATTAACCTCATTTGTGTGAACCTTAATGCGTTCATCTGAAGAAGCGTATCTTTCTAAAATACTGAGAGTTGTATCCGTTGAGCAGTCATTAATAGCAACCAATTCCCAATCCTTGAAGGTCTGATTGCAAATACTGTCAAGGGTCTCTTCCAGATAATCCTCCCCATTATAAACGCTCATAATTACTGAAATTTTTGGTATCTTGTTCAAAATCATTACGCCGCCTTTTTAAGTATGCTTTTTATTCTGTTACAAATATACAGAAAATAAAATGAAAGTCTGATTTGTTTTCTTTTTAACAAGAAAATACTGATTTTGCTTTTGGGTGAAACGCCTTCAAACACGGCTTTTGGCAGTTCATCGGCAAATTCTGAGTTCAATATAATATCTTCAATTTCACCGATTTTACCAAAGGCGTTGCTCCGGGCTGCAGAAGCCAACAAGGAAAAGCACATAAAGCAATAATATCTTGAAAATTGCTCTTCAAAATCGGCAAGCACCGAAACATCAAGGGCTTTAATATTGCTCATAACCACATTAAGCTGGCTTATCTGATGAGTAAATGAGCTTACAGACATTGAATCGTTTCTGATGGTATATAAATATGTAGCCTTTTTGCTTATATATATTTTCTTTGCCTGCAAAAAGCAAGGCACAACGCACATAATATCTTCACCAAGGGTGATTTTGGTGCTTACATTAAGCTGATTAGGTGTTACAAGGCTTCTTCTGATTATTTTGCCTGATAAAAAATATGCAATATGATTCATATTTTTATCTGACAGCAATCGCGGGTAAACCTTTTTTTCCAAATCCTCCCCTGAATACAAGCCCTCATCTAAAATATCACTGATTTTTTCTCCCACTTTACCATCAATATAGTGCTTAAGTGAAAATGTAACAACATCGGTATCGGTGGATTTTATTATTTCATAGGCGGTTTCAAGTGTATAGCCTTCAATGGCATCGTCTGCATCCAGATTCAGCACATACTCGCCCCTTGCTATTTTTATTCCTGCCTGCCTTGCACTGACCAAGCCACCATTCTCCTTGTGAATAACAACAATTCGTTGGTCTTTTTTCTCATATGAATCACAGATTTCAGGACTTTTATCGGGAGAGCCGTCGTCCACAAGTATAAGCTCAAAATCGCTGAAGGTTTGCGAAAGTACACTTTCGATACAACGCTCTAAATATTTTTCAACCTTATATATAGGAACTATAACAGAGAAAAACATTCTCTCGCCTCCTTATAAGTCTCTTAACACTACAACAATTTTTTGCAAGAGATATAATTTATATTTCATTGTAAATGCAAACACTGCCTGCTTTATGGGTAATTTGTACCAAGGATAATGCTTCAAAGCATTCTCAATTTCCTGACTGGTACATATTTTTTTCAAGTTTTTTCTCAACTCAAAAAAGCTGATTCCGTTTTCACGGGCATACATAATCTCCTGAGAGCACAATACTCTTGCATAGCCCTGGGTTACTCTGTCCAAATAAATCTTATATTCATCCTGAGAAGCATCGTTTTTTATGCGGTCCTCAACCGCCTTGAGATACACAAGATTCTGCTCTAATCTATCTTTCTTATAAGATTTCGAAATTGAACCTTCATTACGGAAATAATTGTAATAAGCACCGGGAATGCCAACTGCTGATTTTATATGATGTATAAAATCAAGCGTAAACAACGCATCCTCTGACATTATTTCTCTTTCCGACAAGAATTTAATGCTGTTCTTTTCAACTACATCTCTTTTATACAAATTTTTCCAGACGCTTGTACCATAACGGCTGTCCTCAGGCTCATGAGGTAACGCCCCCACAACACCAAGCAATAAATCCTTTATTTTATCTTCGGGGAAATAGGTTTCTTTATGGAAGCAGTTTTTTTCCTCATCCGCGCCCTCTTTGGCAAAAACATTTCCGCCAACAAAACGAGCACCTGAAATAACAAGCTCAGAATCATATTTTTTTGCCGCACTATAAAGCACCTCAAACATCTGTGAATCCACATAGTCATCAGAATCGGTAAAGCCTAAATATTCACCTGTGGCTATTTCCAAGGCAGAATTTCTTGCCATACCTGCCCCTGCATTCTTTTTGTGGATAACCTTTACGCGAGAATCTGCTTTTGCATATTCATCACAAATGGCAGGTGAATTATCAGGAGATTCATCATCAACAAGAATAATTTCTATATCTGCCAATGTCTGATTTATCAATGAATCCACGCATCTGTTAAGATATTTTTCTGCTTTATACACAGGCACTATAACGCTGACCTTTGGTGACACCGCAACCTCACCCCCGTTTTATAAGTTCATTATATTTATTAATCAGGTTTTCGCAGTAGGCTTCAACATCTGCTATATTTTCCCATTCTTTTTCGCAATTGAGCTTTAACAGATTGTAATATTCCTCATTATCAAGAGTTTTTATAATTGTATTTGCTACATCCTCTGCAGTGGGAGAATGAACCAAGGAGCCGTTAACACCATCCTTGACCAATTCCGCCATACCACCGCTGTTCATAGTTACAACGGGAACGCCCATTGAATGAGCCTCTAAAATTGATAAGGGACAATTCTCATAGCATACTGATGGTGCAAGAAGAATACAGGCATTTGCCATTGTATCGGTTAAAGCCTGTCCTGTAAGGAAGCCTGTCAGCTCAACATTTGGTATGTTTTTCAAAACCGCTTCATCGGGACCGTTGCCAACCACCTTAAACTTATACTGTGGCAAAAGCTTTGCGGTTTCAGCTAAAAGGTCAACGCCCTTTTCCTTTGACAAGCGACCTACAAAAACTATATAAGGCTCTTTATTTCCGATTATTTTATAATCAGTTTTCTTTTCAATAAAGTTATGTATTGTATAGGTTTTACCTTTATAAATATCGCTTGAAGCAAGCAATTTGCCTGCAAGGAAATTACTTGGGCAAACATACAAATCCACAAGCTTATAGGTTTTAAGAAGCTTATACAAATAGCTTTCAATTACACCTAAAATGCTTTTAACCCTTGAATCGTGGATGCAATTATACCTGATACAATTCAGCTTTGAGCCCTCAAGACATCTTTCACAGGGCTTGTTTTCACTGAAGCTGTAAAACAAGTGATTAGGGCAAATCATCTGATAATCGTGAACAGTCTGAACAAGAGCTATCCCCCTCTTTTTAACTGCATAAATTATTGAGGGAGTCAACTGAAAATTGATGTTATTCATATGAACAATATCGGGCTTGAATTCATCAAGAACTTGTCCGATTTTTTTCTTTGCTTCAAAAGAGTAAATAATTTTAAAGGGATACAGAAATCGGCTTAAGCCCTCAGAATGAAAATCCATATTTTGAGTAGTGATATTCTGAGCATTGGAAACGGTATTCTTATCATCGTACATACCAAAATACTCAACCTGATGACCTTGCTTCTTTAAGCAATCGCCTAATTTTAACATATAACTTTCTGAACCGCCTCTGGGGTAAAGAAACTTATTAACAATCAAAATTCTCACAAAATCCACCTACTCTTGCGCTTTTTATTCACATCTGAAATATAACCGAACATTTTCATTTCGCTTGCTCTGACCTTGTCATCATATCCGTGACCAATCATTAAAACAGCAAGAACTGTGGTCAACAAGGGATAGTTCATTGTGTTATCTGTTGAAGAAACAATTACCAGATACACCAAAAGTATAAAAACAACAATTGCATTTTCCGTTTTACCGTTTTTACCGAAATGGTGAACACGCAAAATTGTCATTGAAGCAAGCCAGATTATGTAGCCCCAAAAGCCCAGGTCAATAAAATGCTGCAAAAAGTCATTATGAACCGCAGCAACACCGCTACCCGATGCAACACCTGTATTCAACTGATAAGTAAGGTAACCTATTCCGTTACCCATAAAGCTTGGAGAAAACTCATAAAATTTATCAACAACCTTGTAAATTGTATCACGACCACTTGTTTCAATGCCTGCTTCCTGAAGGTAGGTGAATACCCCCGTTTTGATTATCGCAACATAACCAATCAGGATTAACACAATCAAGATTGTTAAAGCCTTTACTAATTTATATGCTACCTTGCTGCTACGCTTGTTGATTAAAAGCAAGCCCCAACCTAACACTACCGCAATTGCAATAGCAACTATTGCAATTCTCTTGAACGCCGCAATAAAGCAAAATGCCGAAAGTGCAAGTAAAATCCAGAACACCACATCTTTTTTAGGCTTAAAGCACATATAAACAAGATACGCACCCAGACAAAAAGCAAGCTCGTGAATCTCCGCTTTAACAATAACCTCGCCTGTTTCACCTGCAAATGTCACAACTAAAGTTATTAATTCTGATAAAAACGCACCAATGCCATTTTCCAGAATAATCATCGCGATCATTAATAAATTAGACACCAATATTGCAATAAGATTATACCAAATCCCTTTTTCGCCGAAAATATACAACATTCCGGCGGCAGCAAGCGCGCAGGAAAGCATATTGAAAAAGAAAAAGGAACCCGACAATCCACGAGAAATAACGTCAAAATCAGCTAAATTTATAGACCATATCAACAAAGATACTGTTGTTGTGACTAACAATGGTGCACTATAAACCAAAGCCGACTTTAACGAGGTTACACCTCTTGCAATATTGGGCTTTACAAAAAAGCAAAAAATTGCAGAAAAGGCAATAACGAGGGCAAAAAGATGTCTGTATGTTATGTGAATTTTAAATTCAAATACTTCTGTAATAAAGTAATACATAAGTATTGATACCATCAGAAAATAAAAACATATTATTCTGTTGGTCACTTTGTTTACAGACATATTCGCCCTCCCTTCACTTAATCAGATTATCATTTACAGATATCGGACACAAATAACTTTTTATCTTTTACTGCTTCTGTAAGGAGTTTTCTTACAGACTTGATTCCGTCTTCAGCGGATGCTACGCCTACTTTATACTCAATTTTTACATCGGTATAATCTTCTCTCTCATCAATACCGAGCCTGAACAATTCAACTATTTCATTAACTGCTTGTGCATCAGTCTTTTTAGCAAACACCACAAAGCTTCCGTTACCATTATAAATATATGTAGCATCAGTTTTTCCGAATGCATCTTTAATGCATTTTGCAAAAAGCTTAACTATCTCATCGCTGACTTTAAACTCTGCTTCGGTATTGATAACATCAAAATTATCAATATCAAACACACAATAAACCTCGCCCCTTACGGGATTCTTTTTACTGTGAGATTTTATATATTTATCAAAGAAAGCGCGGTTGTTAAAGCCTGTCAGATGGTCACGATAGAACACATAACCTACAATATCTGCCAATCTGACAATCAACACAGTACCGCCACAGCAGCCTATAACAAGAAAAGCAAAGGCAAGCAATGTATATAATGTAACATTAATGCTTTCTTTTACAGATGCAGTTGATAAAACAGAAATATATTTGGCACCTATATATTCATTGTATTCATCATTGGTTTCTGTGGTAATTGCATAAAGCTCTGTTAAATCCTCGAGAAGAGCCTCGATTTCCGCATCAATTTCCGACTCAATTTTATCATAATCTTTATTATGAATCGCAGTACAGGTTAAAGCAGATGATTTGCATTCCTCGTTTTCACATTTACCGCTACACTTTTCAAAAGTATCTATTACATATTCGCAATAAGCGGAATCAATTATAGAATGCTCCTTGTATTCATTATGGTCACGCCAACCATATATCAATTCATCATAGGTAACAGTCTGGTCGCTTACAAAATTCTGATCAATAAGATTCTTCTCATGAACATCATCAAGAATATATTCGTATGAAATATTTGTGTTGCCCGATTCTCTCATTTTTTCAACATAGGCATCTATAACAACAACCACATCTTCAATAAGACTTTCTTCCTTCACATTTGCAATATCATTGTTATCGATTCTTGTTGTATAGTCTGACACAAGAATTTCTTTATTCTTGGTTACCTGATATTTATAAACCTTTGAGAAAAGCTCTGAAACCTTAACCTGACGCAGATAATAAAACTCTTCTACCAGGTCATCGTTGGAAACACCTGTCTGAGTTGACCTGAAATGAGGGTTTTGTTCCATTCGCTGATACAACACCTTAAGAGTTTCATCAACACTGCTATCAATAAGCTCAAGAATCTCAATATAATCATAATTATCATCATTCAGGTTCTCAATAACATTATTGGCAGGCTCCATATTTACATATTTACGACTGTATTCTGCAAAATAAACATCCAGAATCTCATCCAGCACAGTTCTTGCAAACTCTTCGCCCTCGTGGCTTTTTGCAGTGAAAGAAACTATAAAGGTGCTGGGCTCATAGATTAATTCTTCACCCTCTTCAAGCTTTGCTTCCTTCTGTGCCTGCTTATCAGCATCCGGAACAGGTGTGATTGACATTCTGGAAATAAGGGTATCTACCGAATATGTACCTGCTAAGCCCAATCTGTCAACAACCTTTGAAAGAACTGCCGAGGATTTGATTTCGTTAACATCAAGCTTTTCACCTGTTGGTGCATAACCAAGCTCTGCCTGTTCATCATTATAGTGAATTACTTCAGAAGCTGTATAAGTATTGGAGGAATCCAATTTGCTATACACTACGAAGGTCGCTAAAAGACAAAACACCAATATTAAAGGCAGTATCTTTCTGACATATTTCAAAATCTGAAAATCTTTCATTTATATAAACTCCAATATGGTTATTTAGCTTTCTTTTTAGGAAATTTTTTTGATATTTCGTACAATGCCATTGTTACATAACAGAAGCCACCGAAAAGTACTATCATTTTAATTTCTCTGAAAACGCTACCGCCGGAAAAGCTTATGGCAACACATTGATTCATAGTATGGTCTAAATACTCGCGGCCTGCCATAACTGCTTGCTTTGCAAAGTCTGAAATAGATTTATCAAGTGATAAAATCAATTCGTCTGCAGCTTCCCTTACCGCCTTTTTATTTGATGCGCCCGTTATTTTATTTATGATAAGCTCATTATCCATTATGGATTTCTCGTTAGTCGCCACATTGTTACTGAAATCAGTTGCCATTACGGATAATTCATCAATACCGACCTTTGTTCTACCCATATAATATTTTCCGCTCTGATCCCATGTGGGCACCAGAACAATTCTGGTCATCTCTTCAGAATACATAGCAATGGCATCGTTGCAAAGATTAAATGAAGCCGAATTTTTTTGTCTGTTGAAATCTGTATTTTTGTTCTGGTAAACAAGTCTTTCAATATATGATGTTTTATCCTTCGCTATTCCGTTCTGAAGAATCAACGACTTAAGATTTTCATCAATCTGTGTGTTTTTGAACTGATACACCTCAGCAGCAATAGAATTGAAGGTTTTGTTATCGGAAGTTACAAAGCTTGCACTTTCCCCTGCCATACCATAAAGGTAATTCAGAACAGCGGTTGCCTCCTTATTAAGGTAAGCCACAATATCCATATATTCCATCTCACTGTAATCCGGCTTTTCACCCAGAATATCCAGCTTGAAATCATCGGTATATTTTTCTATATAGTATTCCTTATAAGCACTTGCAAGCAGCTTAACAACATTTTCAGCATTCAGATGCTGAGTGTGCTTTGTTGCCTTATATTCAACCAGAAACTCTGTTGAAATATGATATTTATATTCATCAAATGCATCACCCTGCACATTGGGCTTAACAGTTAAGCATTCCTTAAGCTCTGCCACTGAAACATCCTCAAGAGCACCCATTTCAATAGCCCTTTTCACAACCTCTTTACAGGTTATTTCCGACATACTGTATCTTGTGCCGTTTGAATTAAGGGCACGGGATGCTTCAGAATAGTTCAAAGAAACAATTGCAGTTGTATATTGCTTTGCATGGAAATGGTTAAAAAGACTGAACACACCTGTAACCAAAAACACAACTAACAAAAGCCGTGCCTGTAAATAATTTGTTGTTTTTAATATTTTTATAACCCTGGCTAAATCCACATTTTTCCATCGGAAATAAATTTTAGCCACAGCTATAACCATAATAATACCGACTGCTATAACCGGCAATTTCTGTAACAATGAAGTCCAAACCATTGTAATCTTCCTTTATCAAAATCTGTTGATGTCAATAATACTTAATTCCGGTTTATTGTTAAGCCTGAGAAAGCTGCTGTTTTCCAAACCGGCACTGACAATCAAGGGTCTTCCGTCAATGCTGTAACGACCACTGACATAATAATCCTTCTTTTCAGGGAGCAAACCACCTTCACGGGTATATAAGGGTCCGAGAAGCGGAACTCTTATCATACCACCGTGAGTATGACCGCATAACATTATATCGCCCCAGGAATCAGAAAGATAATTTTCAAACACAAAAGGCTCATGAATGGCGAAAACCTTTAAATTTTCTGTATCTGAATAAATAAAATCACTGAAGCTTTCACCGCCATAAGGCCAGAAAGCCGAAGGATTTGAGGTGAGAGAACCATAAATATCAACATTTGTTGTGCCAATCTTTATAGTATCCTTTTCGTTTTTCAAAACAGTTACACCTGTTTTTTCCAGCCTTTCTTCAAAGGCATCCTTCAAATTCAAAAGCTTTTCAGGCTTGCGGTTATCGTCATCAAAACCGAATTTATCATCAAGTGCATCCTTAGTTAACGGAAAACCATAAGCCCAATCAACCTCTTTATTTCCGTAAACATAGTATGATGGGGCAACATCTGATAATGCAGAGCACAAATTTAATGTAGCATTGACGCTTGCCTCATCCTCCCCGATGCAATCGCCTGTATATATGATAATATCAGGGTTTAATTTTTCTACGCGTTCAATAAGAACACTATTATCTTCACCATAGGTTGAGCTATGTAAGTCTGAAATCTGGATTATTCTGATTTTTTCATTGGCTTTTATGCTTCCTACATTATAGAAGGTTTCCAGAAAGCTCTGGTTACTTGCATAATTGACACCTACTAAGGTTGCAACCGAAAGCAAGCCTGCAATTATTGCAAAAATAATCAAAACCCTTATCAAACACAAGGGCTTTTTTACTATTGTCTTCAAAAAATCCTCGTTATCATCAACCACTTTATGCTCTATCGGTTTTACTGCTACTTCATTCAGTGGTGTAGCTATATATTTTTCGGTATCATTTTCGTCATATATATCATCGGGCTGTTGCTTGCGTTTATAAATATTAAGCTTTTTCACGCAACCAATAAATGAGCATATTTCAAGCCAGACCATCTTTTTATGCTTCTTTTCGAATTTTCTTAAAGAGGCTTTACCGTAATAACCGATTGTTATCTGCTCATCATCAATCTCTTCAACAACAAAATACTCAATCCATTTATCATAAACATCCTCAGGCACAACACCCTTGAGATGTTCTTTGATTAATTGCTTTTCATTTGTGCCGTTTGATTCAGTCAGAACCGACATAAATTCGTCCATGCTAAATTAATCCTTCCGTTTATCCTTCAATACATTTTTGTATAATTCACAAGTTGAATGTGCCACATCAATCCAACTGTATTTTTGAGTAATATAATTATCTACGCCATCTTTTAATTCAGATACCAGATTCTCATTATCACACAGCATCTGCATTTTCTCAGCAAGATGCGCCACATCACTTTTTCTGAAATATACTGCCCTGTCATCTGCAACAGATGTATTTTCGGGTATATCTGAGCAAACAACTGCATTCCCATAAGCCAACGCTTCAAGCAGACTCAGGGACATTCCCTCTAAATCCGAGGGCAATGTAACAAAATATGCGTTACTGTACATTTCCTCAAGCACATCACCTGATATAAAGCCTGTAAAAATAATGTCAGGATTATCCTTGGCTTTTTCTCTTAACATAGCAACGTAGTCGTCCGTATCGCTGGTATCCCCTGCTATTACTAATTTTTTATCTGTTTTTATACTGTTATATGCATCTATTAAGTAATGCACACCCTTTTCTGATGTTAACCTTGAAATAATGCATATATAATTACCTTTTTCTAATCCATATAGCTCAGTAATCTTTTCTGCCTCTTTTTTATCAGGCTTATTTATGCCGTTGTGTATTATTACGGTATCTCTGTTGTAGGTTTCCTTGAAATAATCCTGAGCACTCTTACTGAGCACAATTACCTCATCGGCATACTTTACGAGAACCCTTTCGCCGAATTTAATATACTTGGAAGCAAAGCCACTTCCCCATTTTTCTCTTTGCCAATCAAGACCATGAACTGTTGCAACACATTTTTTACCGAATAATCTGGGGATCCACAAAGCAGCACAAGGACCTTCCGCGTGAAAGTGAACAACATCATATTTACTGAAGGCGGCACTTATTGCTGCTGTAAAGGAAGCCACCATAGCTGCAACACCCTTTGCATCAATGGTAAATGCTTTTTTTATGGTAACGCCCTTGTACTTATTGTTCACAACAGTACCCACGTACTCATTTTCCACCTTATCGGAAGAACGATTATAGCAAGTTACATCTGCGCCATTTTCCACCAATAACGGACACAATGTTGTAAGAACATTTTCTATTCCTCCTCTTCTTGAGGGAACAACCTTATGACCTATCATTGCAACCTTCATACTTATTCTCCATTCTGCAAAGCTTATCTTCCTGTTGCTGTAATCATAACCCAAGGGGTTCTGAAGATAATTTTAAAATCATATTTAAAGCTACGGTTCAATATGTAATCCAAATCCATTTCCATCCATTGCTCAAAGGGAATGTCGTTTCTGTTGGGATGAATCTGCCACGCACCTGTAAGCCCGGGAGTAACCATAAGACGAAGCTTATGATAATCAGAATAAAGAGCAACCTCTCTGGGAAGAGGCGGACGAGGACCAACCATTGTCATATCGCCTTTTAAAATATTGATAAATTGTAATGTTTCATCAAGTGCTGTTTTTCGCAGAATTTTACCCACTCTTGTTATACGGGGGTCGTGTTTTATCTTGAAAACAGGACCGTCCATTTCATTTTTATCCTTTAATGAGTCCAGCAAAGCTTCAGCATCCACTCTCATTGTGCGGAACTTATACATACAGAATTCTTCCCCGTGACGACCTACTCTCGTCTGCTTGAAAACAGGACTGCCTTTAGGGTCATCTATAAATATAATAAGTGCAATTACAAGTAAAAACGGAAGTGAAACCAAAAGCAACATACCGGAAAAAACTATGTCAAAAATTCTTTTCTTTGCCCAATATTTTTTATATGATTTCGCATTGAATGCCTCCAGCAGTTCTTTTGTTCTTTCATCTACCTGATCATAATCCAAATATACCATTGCCTACACTCCTCATTCATTTTCCCTTTATTTTCTTTTCCCGGTTCACCATTCCAGAAATTTGAATTTATGTAAAAACTTTCCGTAAAGCTTTTCATACATTTTCACACCAATAATGCGTTTAATCCGTGTGGTCCGTTTAGAAACAGATGAAGTCCACGAAGCTGCATAATGATGTATTGAATATGTATTTTCGGTTACAAGCAGCTTCCCCGTATAATAATCCTTTGGTGACAAAAACTCCTCGGGAAGGAAGCGCACACCCCTAAAAATCCGGTCAGGCTTTTCCAAATCCATCCCCATTTTCACAAGGCTTGCCGAATTCCTGTCGGGGCACGGAGTCAAATCCAGGCTACCATCGGGCAACTCAAAGTGAATATCATCGTAATCCTTTAATAATCCACCGATTATCTCATTACCCTTTTCTGCACCAAAGCCTAATCCGGTTGAAACAAGCCCCCGCTTATCAAATCCCATAAAGCCCTCATATTCTAATAACGGGTCAAAGGATTTAATCAATTCAACATCTGTATCGAAGTAAATACCGCCATATTCATATATAACCTTAAGGCGGACAAAATCTGTTACAAAAGCCCATTTACCTGCTTTATACGCTTCAGAAGCATATTGATTTTCGCTGAAATCAAAATTATCCTCATTCCAACAGATAATTTCATAATCGGGGCAATGCTTTTTCCAGCTATCGATGCATTTTTGGGTTATTTTCGGCATTTCGTTATTACCGAACCAGCAGTAATGTATCACTTTTGGTATGCTCATAGCTTCTCCTCCCCCTTGAAAATTTCAAATAATGTACGGAAGGCACATCTTTGAACAACAAAGTTAACCGCTATGTACATTCCTACTATCCAGACAGAATGAATTATACCCTTCAATATAAGCTCCCCGAATCCGATTCCACTGAAATTATCAACGGAGAACACTACCATAACAAAAGCATAAACAAAACCATTAATCAACCAGAGCTTGTATGTTTTCAACTGGCTTCTGTCCAGTATATTTTTGTTAACATAATAAATTGTTACTATGCCTCTGAACAACAACGCGACTATTGTGCCTAAAATTGCACCGCATACACCCCATTTTAAAATGCTGAGCACAGAAACTGAAATGTTCAGAATCATTTCAATTACGGCATGTGAGCGAGTGTCTTTGAATTTACCTGCAAATTCCATAACCTGAGTACAGGGTATTCTTATATTTGATAAGATGTTCATCAAAACAAATAAGAACAACAATGTGGCATTTGTATATTCAGCATCATCAATACCGCCGGTGTAAAGCTGAATAACCGGCAATAAAAAGACTGCCATTATTGTGAAGATAACAAAGGAGCACATTATGTAAAAGGTTTCATACATTGAATAAATTTTATCAAATTTTTTTCTATCAACCTGAAACATCTGCCCCAAGGCAAAGATAACGCTTGATGTGAGGCTTGTTATAAAGGACTGCACCTGTGTGAAGAACATATTATAAATTGTGTAAACACTGACAATCTTAAAGTCACACATCACAGAAATCAGAATTACATCAGTATTATTAAACACCATACTTGACAGCTGATGAACAAGCACTGACTTCTTCTGTGATATTGATTTATAATCAGGCTTGACTTTTAAATCCACCCACTTATATCTGCGTTTTGCATATATGTACAAGTACAACATCTGCATAAGTGCCAGAACACAATAAGAAAGCTGAATAAGAACCAGGCTGTCAGTTAAAAACAAGACTAATATTTTAGCAATACTTGATAATAACTGAAGAACGGTTTCAGCGTTTGTGATAACATATTTTCTTCCGTCAACTTCCATAAGAATTCTGTATTTCAACAGGAAGAAATAACTGAAAACCGAAGGAAGCCCTGTCAATATAACAATACTGAAAACTGTTAAGCTATCTACATTTGTGGGAATAACGAAGGAATAAATCAATCCAATCAGAACAACAATTGCAGAATAAATTACACCTGTTTTTATATAGTAATTTTTAGTTGCTGCAAGAATGGCACTGGAATCCTGATGCCTGCCCTCTGCAACGGGCTTATAAAGTGCCTGAACTGTGGCTAAGCCTGTACCTGCCTCCAACAATATAAGATATATGAAAACCTGCTTTATTGATGAAAGCACACCATTAACCTCAGAGCCGAAGCTTTCAAGATACAAGCGTGGTAAAAGAAAGCTAAGGGAAATATAAACCGCCTGATATAAGAATCCGGAAACAACATTATATTTAATCCTCGAATCTTTTCGTGCCATTTTCTCACCACCTGCATAAATTTTTGCTCTATAATCGGCAAAGGTCTCTCAGAAACAAAGGTTATAACAACACATAATCTTCCAAATATGAATTATACCACGATATTCAACAAAAATCAATTATAATGTATATATTTTTTTATATAACTAAACAATAGAACGGGGTAATTCAAAAAGTTAAAGCATCTGTGCTATGCATCTTGACAAATCCCCTGTTTTTGATATAATAACAAAGCAAAATTAAACACCAGCCCGCATAGTTCAATGGATAGAATAAATCCCTCCTAAGGATTAGATATAGGTTCGATTCCTATTGCGGGTGCCAGAAAATTCCGTACACGCAAGTGTGCGGAATTTTCACTTATTCACTATTAACTATTAACTATTCACTCTTCACTACAATATTCTGCGTGTATGGAATTTCAAGTAAGAAGCAAGCGTGAATAGTGAAGAGGTAAAAATTCACAAGGGGATGTAAAAAAAGCGCAGGCCGCATAAAACCATATATACCAAGGGGTTCCTACAGTAAAAAAGCTGTAAGAACCCCATAAACATATTCAAAACTCAAAAAATAGGAAAAATTAATGTTTTATGCTACGAACAAACCTCGCCACTCGACGTACCTTTGTACGCCTTCGGGCAAATCCCGATAAGCCTGAAGCCTTATCGGGACTCGGTTTGTTCGTTCTGCATCTTTTTTCCTATCCCCGAAAAGAGGCTGTAAAAAAACTTGTCGTTTTTTTACAGCCCCTTGTTTGTTTTATTTTTTCTTTTTAAAAATTATGAATTTACTGAAAAAATAATTGAGAATTACTACAATAACTGCAAGGAAAAGCTTTGCTATTATTTGCCCTGAAATTGTGAAACCGAAAAAGGTCAGGGTTTTCTCACCGAAATTCAGAATATCAACCAAAAGCCACATTCCGCCCTCTTCAACACCAAAGCTGAAAAGTCTTGCACCAACAAATTCAGGCAATTCTTTTCCTACTGTACTGATTTTCCAGCTTTTTGATTCGAACACAAAAAGCTTATTTGTTACAAAGGCAAAGGCAACGCCTGCAACCCAGGCTATTGCATTATTTATAAGGTAAAGCTCTTCACCCAGAATTTTCGTAAAAACCCAGAAGACCGCAAAGTTCACCAAGGTTGTAAGAACACCGAAAACCAGGTATAAAAGCAGCTCCTTATACTTTAAAACCATTTCTTTTATTTTAGTCATCCTTACCAAGATGCTCCTTTAAAATATAGATGGGTCTGTTCTTAACCTGAACATAGATTTTTGAGAGGTATTCACCTAAAATGCCAAGGCAAAAAAGCTGCATGCCACCAAGGAAAAGAACAAGCACAACAATAGTTGCATAGCCGGGCACATCAATTCCGCAAATGAGTTTCTGTAATATAACAACAATGAGATAAATTATTGATGCAAAAGCAGTTGCAAGACCTACGCCTGTTGCTAATTTCAAAGGAAATGTTGAGAAGGAAATAATTCCCTCAAGAGCATATTTGAAAAGCTTTCCGTAGGACCATTTGGTTTCACCGAACTGACGCTCCTCAACAGTGTAGGGAATGTACTTTGTATTAAACCCTACCCAACTGAAAATACCCTTTGAAAAACGGTGATATTCAGTCATTTCCAGAATGGCATCAACCATTGTTCGTTTTAAAAGGCGGAAATCTGATGCGCCGTTAACAAAATCAACATCTGTGATTTTATTAATCACTTTATAAAAAGCGGATTTCAAGCCTGAAAGGGTTTTGCTTTCCCTTCGGTTTTCCTGATATGCGGCAACACAGTCAAGACTTTCGTCTTTTTCCATTTCGCTGAGCATTTCCAGAACCACCTCGGGTCGTTGCTGTAAATCCGCATCAATTATGCAGACCATATCCCCTTTTGCATTGGAAAGACCTGCATAAATTGCCGCTTCCTTACCAAAATTTCTGCTGAAAGTTAAAACCTGAATATTTGAAGCTTTGTTTTCTTTATAAAGCTTTTTAAGTTCAGAATATGTTCCATCCTTGCTTCCGTCATTGACGAAAACGAACTCAAAATCGGGGACTTTACTTTCAAATACCCTGTTCACTTCATCAAAAAAGCGTTTTACATTTGCTTCTTCATTATAACAAGGAACAACAAGTGATAATTTCATAGGTTTACCCTTTCAGCATCAATTTGTTTTTATTATTGGTAAATAAATTTCAGTTAAACTTAATTGTAAGAATCTTCTTGCCTGTAATTTCGAACTCTACGAAGCCGTCCTCACTCATTGTGAGTGCTTTATCGTCAAGCTCTTCAAGAGTTACAAGCTTAACCTCATTCCACTTTTTACCAGAATATGCAGGAAGCTCGAATTCAGCCTTCTGCCTTTCAACAGGTGACTGTGCCTTTTCAATGGGAGCAATACCACCATTAAGACGAATAGCATTTTTAACAGTTTTATCAGAGGGGTTGAAGAGACGAACAACATAGCCTGTTCCGCCTTCACTCTTCTTAACTGCACTTACATTAAGGTTTTCATCCTTAAGCTCAAGGAATGAATGAGTGAGAGGATTCTTACCATGGTCTGTGGGAGCAACCTGACCGATTGTAAGATAAAGATTGAATCTTTCGCTCTCCTGCCATACATTACCCTCTTCCCAGTTACCCTTATGAGGCATAAATGCATAACGGAATGTATTTTTGCCGATACACTGTGAACCCTTGTCCCAGTCGCTGTAGTTCTGCATATCCTTTGTTACGCAGATTCTTAAGGGATATGCACGGATGAGAGAAAGAAGAAGTGTATTTGTTTCGTCATCTGCTGCTTCATAAGCCTTAAGACCTGTATTAAGAAGAGCAACACCGTTTTTGCCATCAGAAAGGCTAACAAAAGAATTCATAGGATGCTCTGTCATTGGGGGTTCATCATAAAGTGAATAATCAGGTGCTTTGATGGGTCTTCTTACAACGTCAAACTGACCCTGTGCATCTGCATATTCTGCTTTAATATTTGTGGGGAATGCAACCTGAAGATAATGGTCTTCACAGCGGTTGTTGATTGTTGTTTCAATTTCAACAAACTTTGCACCCTTACGAAGAGTTACGAGGCTTTCGATATCAACGGGAAGCTTATGAGCGCTTCTTGATTTTTCATCGTAAGCGCGTTTTTCGGGAAGCTCCCAACGCATTGTGATTTTATAAGTTGTTTCAAACTCACCGTTAACAAGAAGAGTAACATCTGCTTTTTCACCGAGAGTTGTGAAGGTTTCATCAATTTCGGGAGCAACATGCTGCCAGGGGTTACCGATTTCACCGCTATCCTTGAAATAGCCCAGGTTATCAAATACCTTACCGCTTTCTTTATCAACAACGCTGAATGTACCGTTATGGTTAATTGAAACTTTAAGATATTCATTTTCCATAACATTTGTTGTTTTAACAAGTGTTACGGGTGTTGTTGCACGAACATTGTAAAGAGGACTGACCTTAAAGGTTTTGTAACCCATAGCAGGAATATCTTTAACCTCTGCGGCAACATAATACTGCTGAGTATGAAGAACGTTTGCAGTATCGTTGGGGTTCTGAATAATCTGTGCATTTTCTTTATTCGTTGAGATAACCTGATATTTAACAATGTTACCCTCTTCATCTTCAATTTTGAAGCTATCTGCCTTCCATTCTGCAGGAATTTCAAGACGAAGATTAACTGTTTCAGTTCTCTTGAAGGGTGCAGGGTTGAATACTACAACTGCTGCATCATCTTTTGAGAATGTGCGGAGATTGATATCACCTGCAATATCCATAAATGCGCGTTCAAATACGCACATTGAAAGCTCTCTTGCCTGCCTGTAACGGGACATAACATCCTCATAAACAACATCACGACCGCAAGCACCGATACTATCGTGACCATGGTTCTGAAGAAGATAGTTATAGGAAAGGTCAATGAAATTCTGGGGATAAGGTGCACCTGAAAGAGCTGCAAATACTGCCATAGGCTCTGCATAGTTGATGATTCTTCTTTCAGTGTCAAAGTTTTCCTGCTTGATATATGTTCTTGCAGAAAGAATCCAACCGCAAAGCTCACTTACGCTACCCTTTGTATAGGGGTCACGCATTTCGCCCTTAAGAACGGGAGAGTCTGCTTTGAAGTTATCAATGATGCCCTGCTCCATTTCTCTGAGAGTGCTATGGAAAACATCTGCATCGGGAAGAGCTTCATTAAGGTCATTAACCATCTGAACTTCTCTTTCATCGGGGCAGGAAGAGTCATGACCGATGGACCAGAAACGATGATTTGTTGTCCAGTCGCCGTCCTGCTCCTTCATAGCCTGCTCTGCTCTTGCCTGAATATTCTCTTTATGGTACTCATAGAAGGGATGAGTATACTGATAGTCGAGCTTCCAGTCTCTGTCGATAAATTTGAACACACCATTGTTATCGTTCCAGAGCATATCGCGGTTGTTTTCGTCTTTCTGATTAAAATAAACAGGACGCTGAACAACATACCAGATGTTATAACGAGGTCTTTTTGCAAGACGCGATGCGAAAATGCGGGTTCCGTCCGGGCTTTCCCAGAAGAACTCGGAGTTAGGTGCCTTATATTCGTTAATTCCGCGATAGAAGGATGCGAAATTGATTCCGAAGCCTGAATAAATCTGAGGAAGCTGAGAAATCTGACCCCAACCGAAGGGAGAGTAACCGGTTTTACTGATACCGCCCATTTCACGACCGATTTTATGACCTAAAAGAAGGTTTCTGATAAGTGCTTCGCTGCCAACTGTAAATTCATCGGGAAGACAGAACCAAGGACCAACTGCAATTTTGCCCTCCTGAATATATTTTATAAGCTTTTCTTTCTTTTCAGGGTAAACCTCAAGATAATCCTGAACAGGCATTGTCTGAGAGTCTAAATGGAAATGCTTGTAATCAGGGTTTTTATCGAGAATATCAAGAAGCATATCAAGCATATAACCAAGCATATACTGAGTTCTTCTTGCAGAGAAACGCCATTCTCTGTCCCAATGGGTGTTTGATATAAAATGGCATTGGATTCTTTCTTTGTTTTCCATAATTTTCACCTTAACCTTTAATAATCTTCATAATTTCCTGGAAGTTATCGCAGAAATGATTACAAACTGCTTTAGTACCGCTTGACTCAATATTACCGCCTGCAATACCGATTGTGGTATAACCTGCAAGACGGACTGAGCAAGCACCTGCGCCACTGTCTTCAATACCGATAACCTTGCTTCTGTCTGCAAAGGCTTCACCGAGACCGACAATGGATGTTTCACTGTAAAGCCATGGATGAGGCTTGGGTGAAAGCTCACCTAAAGTACCTACACTACCTTTTCTGAGGGGGAAGCCTGCAGAAATAATTGCATCATAGAAATCCTTGGGGTCACCCATACCGAGAGTTTTGAATGCGGAGAGAATTTCAGGCCATGCTTTCTCATAAAGACCTGATGTAACAAGACCGATTTTAATGCCCATATCCTTAAGCTCTAAAAGGAAGTCCTTAACACCCTCTGTGGGAGTAAACGCACCGTCCTTACCACGACCTGCCATAATTTCTTCCATTTCTCTGTGAGTATGCTCGAAATAGAAATTTCTTGCTTTCTCAAGAGATTCTCCGGGGCAATATTTATCAATACAATACTGAAGATGCTCAGAAACAGAGTGACCTGAAACAAAGGGGATGTCTGCCTCTTCAAGCTGGAATTTGGGGTTGCCGAGCATACTCCCTGTTGTCATTTCAATAATCCATATCCAGAATTCCTCACTGCGAACTGTTGTTCCGTCAAGGTCCATAAGCACTGCATTGATGGGGTATTCTGTTTTCACAGGGTAAACAGGGTAATAAACGGGGTAAGCAATTGCAGATTTAACACAAGCGAGAGTATGTGTGCCAAAAGAAACAAATTCAACCTTCTGGTCGCCTGTTGCAACAACGAATTCAACACCGTTTTTACCTGCTACAAATTTTCCGTCTTCAGTTGCAGGAAGAAGATGGAAGCCACTGTCCACTCCAACCTCACCTAAATCGGGTATGTATAAAGTTTTGTCGAGAAGCATAAAAAGTGTCCTTTCCTATTACATAATTAAACTGATTTTAGCATATTATTTCCGTTAAGTAAATCATATTTGGTAAAATATTGTAAACTTTTTTGTTTTACTTAACGGTTTTTATGTGATATAATTTAATAAAATTTTATGGGATGTGAAAAAAATGAAAAATCATTCAGAAAAAGCGGCAGAATTGTTTGTAAACGGTTGCAACTGCTCTCAGGCGGTTTTCGGTGCATTTGCAGAGGACTGCGGTATTGATTTTGAAACCGCACTTAAGCTTTCCTCATCTTTTGGCGGTGGTATGGGCAGACTCAGAGAAACCTGCGGTGCGGTTACGGGTATGTTTATGGTTGCAGGGCTTCTTAAAGGCTATGCAGATACAAATGATAAAGAAGCCAAAGACAACCATTACAAGCTTATTCAGGAATTGGCAAATGAATTTAAAAAGTTTTACGGAACATATAATTGCAATGAGCTTTTGGGAAATATCGGCAAAGGTACTTATGTATCATCTCCCCGCACTGCTGAATATTATAAAACAAGACCCTGTGTCAATTTTGTAATAACTGCCGCAGAAATATTGGATAAATATTTTTTTAATGAATAAAAACACAAAAATTATGAATAAATTTTAAATTTTCTATTTACAAAACTTTAGTGCAGTAATATAATAAAGTAAAATTTTATCCGAAAGGGTGTTTTTTATGGAAAAAGGTCTTAAAAAGCAATACGGACTTTTAATGGCAATTTGTATGGTAGTCGGCACCGTTGTCGGCTCCGGTGTTTTCTTCAAGGCACAGGCAATTCTTCAGAAAACAAACGGTGATATGCCCATGGGTATTCTTGCTTGGATTATCGGTGGTGCGGTTATGATTTTCTGCGTTTTAGCCTTCTGCGTTATGGCTCAGCGCTACGAGAAGGTTAACGGTCTTGTTGACTATGCAGAAGCAACAATCGGCAGTAAATACGCTTACTTTATGGGATTCTTCTCAACAGTTATTTACACTCCCGCTATGACATCTGTTCTTGCTTGGCTTACAGCAAGATATTTCCTTGTTTTCGTAACATCAGTTAATCCTGATTTCGCAATCAACGGAAATCCTGTAACAAGCTCTGAAACCTTCCTTCTTGCAGGCTTCATTCTTATTGTTGTTTTTGCAGTTAACACACTTTCCTCAAAGCTTGCAGGTAAACTTCAGATTAGTGCAACATTCATTAAGCTCATCCCCCTTCTCTTAATGGCAGTTGTTGGCACAATCTATGGCTTGACTCACAACTTTGCAGGTGAACCTACATCAATTCTTGCCACAAACTTCGGCACAGGCACAGGCGATTTCTCACCCCTCTTTGGTGCAGTTGTTGCTACTGCTTTCGCTTATGAAGGCTGGATTCTTGCTACATCTATCAACTCCGAAATCAAAAACTCCAAGAAAAACCTTCCCATCGCTCTTGTTTTAGGTGGTATTATCATTATTGCTATTTACCTCTTCTACTACATAGGCGTTGCAGGTGGTGCTCCCGTTCAGACACTTATTGACGAAGGTACTGCTCCCGCATTCATCACTGTTTTCGGTAATGTTTTCGGTAACATTCTCAACCTCTTCGTTTCAGTTTCCTGCTTAGGTACTCTTAACGGTCTTCTTATCGGTTGCATTCGTGGTATGTATTCTCTTTCAGTTCGTAATATGGGTCCCAAGGTTAACCTTATGAAGCAGATTGATGAAGGCTCAGGTATGCCCTCTAACTCCTGTATCGTTGGTCTTGTGATTGTTGCAGCCTGGATGGTTTATTTCTTTGGTGCAAACCTTACAACTCCTTGGTTCGGCAAATTCAGCTTTGACTCCTCAGAGCTTCCCATTATCACAATCTATGGTCTTTACATTCCAATGTTCGTTCAGTTTATGAGAAAAGAAAAAGATCTTCCCGCTCTCAAGAGATTCGTTCTTCCCGCTCTCGGTGTTATCGGTTCTGCATTTATGGTATTTGCAGCACTTTATTCACACGGCTACGCTCCCTACATTGCTGCTAAAGAAGCAGGTCAGGGCTTCACCTGCCCCGTTCTCTTCTACCTTATTGTTTTCGCAGTAATTATGGCAGTTGGTATGGCTCTTATGAAACCCAAGAAAAGCAAATAAACTATAAAAAACTTATGACCCTGTTACTTTTTACAAGAAAAAGTAACAGGGTCATTTATTATTCAAAAAAATCACTTTCAAGCATTGCACATATTGTGTGATATACAGGTAAGGTATATTCCTGAATTTCGGGTGTTATTTGCGAGGGCAATTTAATGGTTGCATTTGAAAGCTCAAAAAGCTTTCCGCCTTTCTCTCCTACTATTGAAACAACCTTTCCGCCTTTGACCTTTGCAGTTTCGGCAGCAGCAACAACATTTTTTGAATTGCCCGAGGTTGAAAGGCAAAGAAGAGTATCGTTTTCATTCATTAAGCCATAAACCTGCTGAGCAAAAACAAGGTCGGGGTTGCAGTCGTTGCAAAATGCAGTCATTAAAGCAGTTTCACTCACAAGAGAAATTGCAGGCAACGTACCTTGCAGACCATCTGCTATTTCTTTATTTTTAAACTTTGACTTTTCACTTTCGGGTAGCTCTCGGCTTAGCATAAAGCCTTTCATCAGCTCACCCACAATATGTGCACTGTCTGCGGCACTGCCACCATTACCGCAAACTAAAAGCTTGCCTTTATTTATGTAAGTTTCTTTTATTGCTTCAAATACCTTTTCAACATCTTCTTTAACGCATAAAAGTGCAGGGTATCTCATAAATAAATCATTATATATTTTTTCAACATTATTTTTCATATAATCACCTTAAAACAAAACTCCTAAAGCGGCAAAATCACCTATACTGTCCCCTAATTTTGCAGGTAGAATTTTACAAACATCTGCATTGTATGAAAGGGCTTCCTTTTTTATAATTTCTTTAATTATCGGCAAGAAAAACTCTTGATTTCTTTCATAAATACTACCGATAATAATTGCTTCGGGATTAAGAATATCAATAATAACCGAAAGACCCCTGCCAAGATATTCGGCACATTTAGTATAAACCTCTTTTGCGAACTCGTCACCCTCATACATAGCCTCGGCAACAAGTTTTGCATCAAGTTTTTCTATATCTTTTTCTGTTTTAAAAAGAATACTTTCTTTATTTTCTGCAAGGTATTTTCTCGCGGTAATTTCAGCGAGATTTTTAATTCCGCCACCGGAACAAAAGCCTTCAAAAGAACCTGATTTACCATAACCTACGGGACCATCTTCAGCTAAACGAATATGCCCTACCTCACCTGCACAGTCATTAGTTCCGCAGTAAAGCCTGCCATCAAGAATAAGACCTGCACCCATACCGGTACCGAAGGTAAGAAAAACAAGATTATTGAAGCCTTTACCTGCACCAAAACGCCATTCCGCAACGGCACAGGCATTGGCATCATTATGAAGAACACACCTTACACCAAAATGCTCACCGACTATTTTCACAATGGGAACATTGTCCCAATCAGGAAGATTTGGCGGACAATTAATTGTACCCTTTTTACTGTTAAGCGGTCCGCCACAACTGATGCCCACACCGATTAAATCAGTATTTTTCACATTATTTCTTGAAAGCAGTTCATCACCCATTTTAAGAATTTCTTCTAAAATGTCTTTCCAACCACGACTAACCTCTGTTGGAAATTTGATTTTATCAATTATAAAATTTTCTGTGTTCTCCGAAAGCTCACCTTTACCGAGAATTACCGCACATTTTGTTCCGCCTATATCAATGCCCAAGGAATACATATTATCACCACCGAAAGTAGTATGGGGTTATTGTATCAAATATTGTAGTTAGTAGCAAGAGAAAGTTTAAAAAGATGCCGAATGTTAGAATAGCTGCCAGTCGCCAGCAAATAGCAGATAGCGATTAGATGCCAGATGCCAGAGCTTCGCAAGGAGTAAAGATATTGCGAAGCCTATCATCCCTGTGCTGAAGGCATAGGGAGGGGGACCGCCCTTGAATACCTTTATTTTTAAAATAAGTTTATTTCGTGCTAATTTGTAGCTTTTCGAATTGATTTAATCGGGGTGGTGGTAGGTAGCTCCGTAAAGATTACCCTTTGTGGTTGAGAAGAATAATAACTAAACTAAACAATTAATAACTCCCCTCATCAACGATGTAAAGAGGATGCGTAGCTACCCACCACCATTCCACCCATACTTTATTCATAGAAAAACATATCACCCGAAATACACCCAATGAATAAATTTACCCAACGAGGAACGGTCCCCCTCCCTTTTTCCCAATCGAAAAAAGGGATGATAGGCTTCGCTATACTTTAATTTTATTCAGGAAACAACTTTAATTAAAAACTCATCGGACAGTTACAAATTCATTTGAAATTTGTAACTGTCCGAATTTTTAAATTTATAAATACCCTATACAGCGAGTGCCGTATTTACAACCGATTGATAATCCGTTATATCAATAACCTCATCCGCATTAACATCTCCTGCAAGGAAATATTCATCTGATAGCTCATCTTGACTGTTGGCAACTAATGAAACTTGATAAGCATCTAATACATCTACAGCGCTATCTCCGTTAATGTCGCCTTCCACAATTAGTGTATATGTAATCTCTGATGAGGCATCAGTTTCTTGAATCTGTAATTGTGAACCTGTGCCATACCAATAGTTGTTTTGGTATTCATACGAAGGCGTTATAAGGTACTTTGCGTTTTCATTTACGTGTATTATTTCAAAGAAATCACGGCAGACAAATTGTTTGGTAAAAATCAGATTATTTTCAACATCAATTTCTGTTTTATCTTTTGCATACATATAGTAGAAACGATTTTGGCATAATGTGCTGTTAACTGTAAAAGAACTAACAATATTACCATCGTTGTCTATATCCGTGCTTGTCATTTTGCAATAGTAATATGCATATTGGGGACTATTACCGGGGTCAAACTCGTTTGTCGTTGCACCATCAATTGCAACATCATTACCGATTTTATTATCGTACGAGCCATACCATTGATACGTTCTGTTAAAGCCTCGTGCATCAAAGTATAGCGGTTTATATGAATATTTATCCCAAACCGGTTCTATATCTTCTGCGATAGATGTTTCAGCGTTAAGAGCGACGAATTTAACACCATTGCTGTTTGCCCATTCTTCTGCATAGGTTCCGGGTGATGCATGCACAACGTAATTCCTTTCATCTTCGTCAAAATATGGTTTTGCATCTACACATCGCCTCAATGTAGCCGGGAGATTAAGTTCTACTGTTATTGGCAAATATATTTCTGAAGCACATTCAGACGTAGGCCAAGGAAGCTCATAAATATATTCAACACTTGATAGATCAATTCTGCGGATATTACTACAATAAAATGCTCCTCCGAATTGATGCGCACCCCATCCAATCAACCTCGCTTTCTCAAGATTGATGTATGTTAATTGTCTGGTGTAAGTAAATGTCTGCAAAAGACCTTCTTCGGCTAAATCGAACTCCCAATCCGGAAATTCAATGGAATCTACATCAATATCAATAAGAGGAGCATACAGATATTGAAGTTGATAACACCTTTCAAAAGCATTGTCTAACATTTTTGTGCAATTGGGTAAATAAAGCTCTCTGAGAAATTGAGCAAAATAGAATGCACCTGACAGCAATGTGGTTACCTTTGGAAAATGCGCGCCCACAAGATTGGTATAATAAAATGCTTCGTTGCCTATTTGTTCACAGTTGGGGAAATCCACTTCTCTTAAGGAAGTGCACTCATAAAATGCTTTTGCACCAAGTATTTTGATGTTTTTACCACTGATTTTGTGTATTGTTTTGTTACCGTAGACACAACTGTTGTGACTTGGACCACCCCAAAGCGTCATGTCACCCAAGAATGTCATAGTATCCGGCAAAATCAGACCCCATAGGGAAGACTCAGCAAATACACCTTCGGCAATATCGGTAACGGTTATTCCGTTAACTGTTTCGGGAACCTTTAAGTAAAGTGTATCTCCCGTGTAGCTTGTGATCGTGCCATCATCCGTGATGGTAAACATATCATCTGTGCCTATTAGTGCAGCGTGTATCAGTGCTCTCGAATAATCACTTCTTACACCATCCTTATATGCTACCGCAACTATTTCGAAAGCATCGCCCACAAACGAGATGGGTGTTGTGTATAGTGTACCGTTTGTTGGAGACGGATAGGTCTGGTCCATTGTGTAATATATTTCATAGCCCTCTTCAGCAAACAATTCAACAGTAACAGGACCCTCATATACTCCGGCATCTAAACTGATTTCTACAGGTTTAAGCTTTTCAAAGTTAAATAAAGCCAAACAGTCAATCACGCCTGTTTCAAAGCAATATTTAATATACGGTTCGGATATTTCTGTTGACGAGGCTTTTATCATACGCATTTTTTCTTCGGTTGACAAGTCAGGATACACACAAGTCAAGGTAGTAAAAACACCTGTCATATATGGTGTAGATGCAGACGTTCCAGAGAACAAGCTATATGAGCCATCTTTATCGGCAGATACAACATCTAACCCCGGGGCAACAATATCAACTCTTTTCCCGTAATTTGTAAAGTACGCCGGTAAATTTTGCTTTGTGCTTGCACCAACAGAACAAACATCATCAGACGTATTTATATAATTAGCAGCAAAAGAAACATCTATATTTGATGCTCCATTTCCGGCACCACAAATAATAAATGCATTGTTATCTTCAGCATACTTTAATACTGCCAGCTGGAATGCTGCGCCATCAGCACCAAAACCTATGCTTGCATTTAATATTTTCATGCCATCATCAATTGCTTTTAAGAATCCAGCACATAAAGCAGATTCCGAAGCTTTTCCTTTTGAATTAAATATTCTGTAGTTAGCGATTTTAACGTTTGATGGTGTAGTTTTTACGATACAGCTTGTTACTGCTGTACCATGTCCGCTTTTATCATATTCATCGTTCGGGTCATCTTCACCCGAACTGTTAAAGTGGGTTCTTATCAATCTGCCTTCAAACAATTCGTGATTATAATTCACACCGCTATCAATAACACCCACAATTATTTCAGGAAATTGTTTGTCATTATAGTATTCAAGAACCTTATCCATTCCTGTGGCATTAAGCGACCAACAGTTATAAAAGTCTTCCTGTGTGTATGTTCTTTCTTCTGAAGTTGCACTTGTTGTTTCAACTGAATCAACACTTATTACAGCATCAATGTCAATAGAAACAATATAGGGGTCATTTAATAGGTTTTTGTAAGCATTTTTGGTATCATCCTCAGTATTGTATTGAAGAATATGAAAGTTTTTAAAACCACTTACTACTTCAACAGCACCATAATTATTAAAATCAATATCACTTTGAACAATTAAACGACAGGTTTGAAAGTCCAACTCGGGTACATCATCGGTTTCATTTTCAGAAACCGGTGATGCGGAATAATAAGTTGGCGACTCATCTGAAATGCTTTCAGATATGATATCTTCGGAGGTAACTTCGAAATCTTTATTTGAATCATATTTTTGTGTGAGTTCATTTATTCCGTTTATGAAACCATTGATGTCAGAACTTCCTATTTCTTCTGTAGTTGCCGAAACGGGTACACAGAATATTGATGCAAGTAATGAAATACATAAAATAGAGCTTATTATTTTATTCATATAAATCCCTCTCTTTTTGTTTTCTATTATTTAGTGCCTATTTTAGAAAAAGTTGACATAAAATTTCTCAAAAGCGTTAATCTTCCCCTTAAAAGAACAAACTGATATGTTGCGATACACTTTCAATTGTATCTGTAAATCCGAAAAAATTCTGTAAATTTGCCGAAATGCAGAAAAATCGTGCCGAAATGCAAGAAAATTCACCAAAAAGCCTTGAAAAACAAAAAGTGCGCCCACCGAAGCAGACGCACAAAAAACGCAAACTCCGATAGTCGCCAAACTAATTATGCAAAATGGTTTTCCCAAATCCGCTATAATAGAATTTGCATTTTTATCAAATTCATTCGGATTCAGAAAAAAGGTACAATATCCCTACGGATAAAAAACACCACTTTGCATATTTAATTAGTTTGGCAAATATAGTTTATCACAATTTGCAAATTTTATCAATATATAATTTCCGTGGAGATTAGCAACGCTTTTACTTTATTCAAAGGTACAGGCAAGCCTGTACCTTACGGGGTGTTTTCTTTTACAAAGGCGTATCTTTACGGGGCAACCCACCACCACGCCTTCGGCGCGGTCCCCCTCCCTATTAGCCTGAAGGCTAACAGGGATGATAATATTCGCAACACTTTTACGTTTTCTTGCTATGAAATGTTTCTTCACCAATTCTTCTTATAGTAACATCTGCGGTTATGGTCAGTTTTATTTCGGGGAATGCTTTGTCCCAATCATTTTTCAAATTGTTATATAAATCATTTTCCTTTAATCTTAATCTTTTGCCATAGCGCACAACATCTGCGCCGTGCTTACCCTGAAGAACTATCAATGTGTTTTCTGCTTTTTTACATAGAGCTTCACCTACTGCGGTCTGAAATGTTTCAAGTACACCTGTATCGGTGCTGAAATATTCATCACCCTGAACACCTTCAAGGTCGCAAGAAATTGCTACCTTTAATTTATAATGCAAAACTCCGTTTTCTCGGGTAATTTTATATTTGCTTTTACCTTTGTTGATATAAAAAGAGGCTTTTTGTCCGTTGGGTAAATCTGCGCTTATTACGCCCTCTTCAATTTTATCATTAAGAATAGCTATGCCCTCGGCAACACCGGAATCAATATACATTGAGAATGTTGAATCTGTGCCGAAAAGAGCGCATCCGTCTAAATCATAATTTTCGTTTTCTCCGTTTTTTTGAATAGTAACCGCAGGTATGCAAATTCCCGAGGTTTCGTCCTTCATATAATTTACTGCATCAATTATTCTTACCTTGGGCACAAGGGATTGCTTTGCACTTTCCTCCAGCATATTTTCGAGAATTTTGCTTTTTATGGTATCTGTCAGAAGCTTTGCTCTTATGACCTTTTCGCCTGTTGTGTTTTTGGCGACACACAACAATTGTGATGCTCTTGAATCATAGTTTCTTTCAAAGAAATCAAGAATATCAGAAAGATTTCTGTTAGCAGCCTCTTCACCGATTACAATCACTCTGTTATGAGCAAACATAGGCTCATTTCCGCTTTTGGTTATGAGTTTTCTTAAAGCTTCGCCAACAGTTTTCCCTTTTGCGGTATATATCTTTGTTTTATTATCACTGTTACCATTACCACCGGGGCTACCGCTTTGCTCATTATTGAGAAGCTCAACAGTTACTTTAAACTCATTATCTGAAACATCAATACCAATCCCTTGCATTATCATCAGCTCAGAAAGCTCTGTACCCGGTTTTTCACAAGAGCAAAAGGATAACAAACAAAACACAGAAAGAAAAATCAAAGAGCATATTTTAAGCAGTTTTTTCATTATTCCTTCTCCTTTTCACAAGGTTATATATGAGCAGAACAGACGGCAAAATGAGAACAGGAACAAGGTATATTCCTACAGCAAGAGGGGTAAATGAAATAAAACTGAAATTCATAATATTCCCCGAAATAAACACTAAAAAGCCTGTTATGACTACACCAACTGAAATAGCTGTTATTTTCTCTGAAAGCTTCGGAAATGCGAAGCAGATACATTTGACAATAGCAGAAATATAAAGGGTAAGCTTTGTTACAACGCATAAAATCCATATTGCAGTTTCAAGGGCATCAAGACGCTCAAAAAGACCAAATCGGGCAAGAGTAATTGCAGAATATGTGGGAAAAAGCTGAGTATCTGCAAAAACGCCCAAAGTACCGATAACGAAGAATAAAATAAAGGAAAATGAAACAGCGCTCAAAACCGACCAAAGAATATAATTCTTCTTTATATTTCCTTTTATCTCAGGGAAGAAAATAACTATTGCGCCTATTTCCGATGCCTGAATACAAAACATAAAACTGTCCCAAAAGAAATTACCAACACCATTTTCGAATAAGGGAGTAAAATTCAAAAAATCCAATTCCTTAGAAAGAGTTAATGCGGCAAAGAGCGTTGCACCCACTACCACAACCGTAAACACTGTACTTGCTCTTCCTAATGCACCAATACCACAAAAGCTCAGAGCAACACAAACTGCCACAAGACCTACTAAAAAATAGGTCATTTCAGTACCGGGAAAAAGCTCTGAGCTTGCAAAAAGGTCAAAGCGACCAACAGTCATAAGAGCATCAATAAAATAAACAACACCATAAAATAAAGCAACACCCTTATAGACCTTGCTTTTCTTTTCAGTTTGAAGATTTTCTTTAAAATTACCCTTTGCAAGGAGAAGATATATGGGTAAGGCAAAAATAATACTGACTATGGAAAAAACAACGGGTCTTAAAAGAGATTCGGCAGTTGCAATTGTTATCTGAGGAGATGAAATATACATAAACATACTACCAAGCATTGAAAGATACAAAAGCGCAAAAAACTGAGGTGCACTGACTGAAGATTTTGTCATTGTTTGCCTCCTCTTTTAAAGCCATTAATATCAAATACCTTATTCCCCAATTTTTCCATACTTAGTCTATATACAGAATCTCTCCATAGGGTTTTGTTATATGGTGTTGCAGGTGCCAAAAACGGTACTCCATAATCAGTCATTGATGCAAGGTTTATGAAAAGCGCTGCAGCACCAATCATAATTCCGTAAAGCCCTGAAACACCGCCGACAAGAATAAAAATAATTCTCAGAACAGAAATGGGCTGATATAAATCTGATGAAACAAGAGAGCATATTGCAGTTAAAGCAACGATAATGAGCATTGGCGCACCAATAAGACCTGCAGTAACTGCTGCATCACCAATAACCAAAGCGCCAACTATACTGACTGCGTGACCTATGGCTTTAGGCATTCTCAGACCTGCTTCCCTTACAGTTTCATAAACAAAATGAATAATCAGAGCTTCAACCGTTAGTGTAAACAAGGTATTGCTTTCCATTATTACAATGTTATAAAGCATATCATCGGGAAACATTTCCTGATGAAAAAGACCGATTGCCACAAAAACACCGGGTAAAAATACGCTTATGAGAAATGCAAGTAAGCGCACACCTCTCATAAATGTGCAAAAATACGGACGATTTATATAGTCATCAAGGGTCTGAAAATTTTCTATAAACAGCCTCGGAACAATAAGAGCAAAGGGTGTGCCATCCACAATTATTCCGATTTTTCCCTCGCATACCTTGGCAGCAAAGGTATCAGGGCGTTGGGTCTGCCCTACCATTGTAAAAAGGCTTTTCCTTTTGGTATCAAAGGTTTTTCTCAAATACCCTGCCGCTAAAACTGTATCTATATCAACAGAATCAAGGCGTTTTTTCACCTCCGCAAGAGTATCGGGATTAACTCTGTCTTTCATATAACAAATAAGCATTCGGGTTTTACTTGTTTTGCCCACTTCTTTTGATTCTATTTTGAAATTGGTTGTACAAAGTCTTTCTCTTATCAAGGTTAAATTGGTTTTTATATTCTCAACAAAACCCTCTCTTGAACCAAATTCCTGAACCTCATTATCAGGCTCCTGAAGGGCACGCTGAGGCGGGTTTTGCACACCAAGAATTATACATTCCTTCTGTCCCTCAACAAAAATGAGCAGAGTTCCTCTTAAAATCTCTTTCATTGCTTTATCAAGGCTTTTCTCTCTTTTTTGTTCTGTGCCGTAAATAATTCTATCCTGTATAAAATCAAGAGGATTCTCTTCAGGTAATTTGCCATCAAAAGTAAGAATTGGTTTTATTGCATTATCTGCAATTCTCTGGGCACTGCAAAGTCCGTCACAATTGGCAAAAACCACACATTTACCGTCGCAGTATCCTTTTTTAACAACTATATCAAAGCTACCCTCAAATGCTTCTTTTATAATTCTGCCGTTTTCAACGGCATTTTCCTTTATATCACCATAAGCTTCTTCGTTAAAATTTGACAAAGGAGAAAGAACATTTTCTTTATTTTCCATAAAATCACCATTTTTATTTTCCCCTTTTTTTACTGCATATTCCAAAGCTTTACGGAAAAAACAAGAACGGTGAGTTTTTATGATAGCAACAATATTCAGAACTTTCATTATATATTGTATCGTTTCGTTATGCGTTCGTCTTATGGGCAAACGCCAATTGGGACAATTACAACCCGGTGAATTGGTTGTAACCATGCTCATTTCCGAAATTGCAGCAATTCCCATAGAGGACAACACTGTACCTATTTTAAACAGCGTCATTCCCCTTTTGCTTCTTGTCAGCTTTGAAATTATCAGCTCTGTTATTGACAGAAAAAGTGTAAAATTCAGGTATTGGACAGAGGGAAAACCGATAACAATAATAAGGAACGGAACACTATTGCAAAAGGAACTGAAAAACTTACGTTTTACTATAAACGATGTTTTGTTAGGTCTCAGACAAAAGGATGTTTTTGATATTGATGATGTAGAATATGCCGTTGTGGAAACAAACGGTACTCTTTCTGTGCTCTTAAAACCCGATAAACGCCCAGCCACTCCAAAAACTGTGGGTAAAAGTGAAAAAGACACAGGTTTACCCTGCGCGATAGTGGTTGATGGTAAAATAATCAGCAGTGCTTTTGATGACTGTGGTATAACGGAAAACGAGGTTATGAGAAAAATCCGGAGAGAAACAGACGATATCAGAAACATTCTTCTTATGACCGTAGACAAAAGCAAAAAATATAATATTATCTTCAAAAAGGAGTGCTGAAATGAAAAGATTGGTTGTTTCAATCCTGATATTAGTTTTTGCAGCAGGTATTGGTATTTCCTCTACGATTTTTATAAAAAAAAGCTGTAATGAAGCTGTGACGGGGCTTGACAATGTTCTCAGTAATGCTATAACCGAAAACAAAGAAGAAGTTAACCGTTTTGCAGTTCAAACGAACGAATATTGGGAAAGCAAAAAATTTTATATGAATATTTTAATCGGTCAACAATACACAAACAATGTTACAAAAGCCTTACACCAAATTATTTTTTTTGCCGGAATCGGTGACTACGAATCAGTTCTCTTGCATACAGAAGAATGCAAGGAGGATTTGCACCTTATTATCCAGTCAAATGAACCGAAATTAAGTACCGTATTTTAACAAGAAAAATCTGTTTAAAAACTATTGAAAAACCATGAAAACACGTATATAATCAAATTAAAAGAACACTCATTGAAAGGAGTGATGTTTATGATGGTTTGGATTTGGGTTGCTCTGCTTGCGATATTTATTGTTGTGGAAGCTGCAACGGCACAGCTTCTTACCATCTGGTTCGCAGTAGGTTCTCTTGCCGCTCTTATTACAACATTTATAACCGATAATATTATTGTTCAGGTTATTGTATTTGTTGTTATATCCGCAATTGCTCTGGCAATTACTCGCCCTTTGGTAAAGAAAATGACACAGGCGAAAAAACAGCCTACAAACGCAGATATGTACATAGGCAAGGAAGCCGTTGTTACAGAAGACATCAATAACCTTGAGGCAAAAGGGCTTGTTAAGGTTGGCGGTTCTGTGTGGACTGCGCGAACAGAGGTTGATAACTACACCATTCCTGCAGGCGCACACGTTACAGTCATTAAAATTGAGGGCGTCAAGCTTATTGTTCGCCCGATATTATAATAATAGTTTATTAAGGAGGAAAATTTATGTTTATTACACTTTCAGCTATGGCATCAGTAGGTATAATTGCAATTATTGCGGTTATTGCAATTGTAATCCTTCTCGTTATCGCAAATATCAAAATTGTTCCCCAGTCAAAAGCTTATGTTATTGAACGTCTGGGCGCATATTTTGCAACATGGGACACAGGTCTCCACGTAAAAATTCCTTTCATCGAAAAGGTTGCAAAGGTTGTTTCTCTTAAAGAGCAGGTTGTGGACTTCCCGCCCCAGCCCGATAGTACAAAAGATAATGTTACAATGCAGATTGACACAGTTGTTTTCTTCCAGATTACAGACCCCAAGCTTTTCTGCTATGGTGTTGAATACCCCATTTCAGCTATTGAAAACTTAACCGCTACAACTCTTCGTAATATTATCGGTGAATTGGAGCTTGACCATACCCTTACTTCCCGTGACACAATCAATGCAAAAATCCGCGGTATTCTTGACGAAGCAACTGACCCCTGGGGTATTAAGGTAAACCGCGTTGAGCTTAAAAACATTCTTCCTCCCCGCGAAATCCAGGATGCAATGGAAAAGCAGATGAAGGCAGAGCGTGAAAGACGTGAAAGCATTCTTCGTGCAGAAGGTGAAAAGGCAAGTGCGGTTCTTGTTGCCGAAGGTAAAAAGGAAGCACAGATTCTTGAAGCAGAAGCAAATAAACAAGCTGCTATTCTTCACGCAGAAGCAGTTAAAGAATCCAAAATGCGCGAAGCAGAAGGTGAAGCAAATGCTATCATTGCAATCCAGAAGGCTCAGGCAGAAGGTATCAGAATGATTAACGAGGCCTCCCCCTCTAAAGAATACATTTCTCTTAAAGGTATGGAAGCATTTGAAAAGGCTGCAGACGGCAAAGCAACAAAGATTATTGTTCCCTCAGATTTACAGAACCTTGCAGGCGTAACAGGTAGCGTTAAAGAGTTCTTAAAGGACTGATATATAAATAAAAAGCATCGCTTCGAAAGAGGCGATGTTTTTTCATAATTAATTCCGCATTTCGCACTCCGCATTCCGCATTTTTCTGTTGACACTTTTCCAAATTATGTTATTATATTTATAATATTATTTTTGGGAGGTTTTCTTATGTCAGCAGGCTTTGCTTCAAGTATAGGTGCAATTGTTATGGCATTTATTACTATGATTACATCCTTATTCGGTATTATTGCAAACAAGCCCGATAACAAGGTAATTCAAGGATTTGAGCCCAAGGAGGAAATTGAAATGAGAATTATGAGCTTTAACATTCGTTGTACGAATGTTGGTAGTGACAGTTGGGAAGACAGAATCGGCATTGTTTCACAGACAATGTTAGACAGCGAAGCAGATTCAATCGGTGTTCAGGAAGCAACACCCGAATGGATGGCTACTCTTAAAGAAACTGTTGGCGAGAAATATGCTTATGTTGGTGTTGGCCGTGACGATGGCGACAACAAAGGTGAATATTCCGCTATTTTCTATCGTAAAGACAAATATGACCTTGAAGACAGTGGCACCTTCTGGCTTTCAGAAACTCCCGACAAGGTTTCTTTCGGTTGGGATGCAGCTTGCAGACGAGTTTGCACATGGGCAGTTCTTGTAAACAAAGAAACAGGTGAAAAATACGCTCACCTTAACAGCCACTTTGACCATGTTGGTATTTCTGCAAGAAAGAACAGCGTTGATTTAATTGTTAACAAAGCAAAAGAATTCGCAGATATACCTGTTGTTTTCACTGCTGATATGAACGTCAGAGAAGGTAGCGACAACTACAATCAGTTTGTTGAATCCGGTGTTCTTAAAGATACAAAGAAGCTTGCTCCTGATACAATGGACTACTGCACATATCACGATACAAAGCCCGAAAAGCACAAAGACGATGTTATCGACTATGTTATGATTAACGACAAATTCGAAGCAATTTCCTACAAGGTTGTTACAGAGGGTGTTGATGGTAGATTTGTTTCCGACCACTACCCTGTTTATGCTGACATTGTAATAAAATAAGTTTTACATAAAAACAACTCCCGATTCAAATGAATGGGGAGTTGTTTTTATCTTTACTCAGTTCATATTATACATTTCTTTATAATATTCAGAAGCTTCGTGAACCTCGCCATCGAAAATAAGCTTACCGTTTTTCATAACGATACCTCTTGTGCAGAATTCCTCTGCAACAGCAGTCTGGTGGGTAACGAAAAGCAGGGTTACATTATCTTTTTCAATTATTTCACTTACCTTTTCCTTACATTTAACTCTGAATGCAGTGTCACCAACGCTCAAAGCCTCGTCAACAATAAGAATTTCAGGTCTGATATTAACATTAATAGCAAAGCCTAAACGGGATTTCATACCGCTTGAATAGGTACGAACAGGCTGGTCGATATAGTCACCAAGCTCTGAAAACTCGATAATTGTGTCTTCAAGCTCTCTGATTTCTTTATCAGAGAGACCGAGAATATGACCTTTAAGGTAAATATTCTCCCTGCCCGAAAACTCCAGGTCAAAACCGCTTGTCAGCTCCAAAAGAGCGCTTACTCGACCATTTACGGTTATATCTCCGCTTGTGGGAAATGTAACGCCTGTTATCATTTTAAGAATGGTGGATTTACCTGCGCCATTTTTACCAAAAAGGGCAACTGAATCCCCTCTTTTAATCTCAAAATTAACTTCATCAACAGCTCTTTTTTTCTTATAGCTTACATTCTTCAGGAAAATTCCGAGAAGTCTTTTTCTTGTGCTTGAATAAAGCTTATAAATCTTTGTAACATTATCGAATTTAATTACTGTATCTTTCATTTTATGCTCCCCCTATCAAAGAACATCGGGAATTTCTTTGCGAAGCTTCTTATACGCCCAAAGGGACAAGAAGCCCATTACAAGATACCAACCAAGGAAGCACAAAAGCTTTTCGGGCTCTTCAAAGAACCACACCTTGTTGATAAAGCAATTTCTGTAGCCGTAGCAGATAAAGGTTACGGGGTTGAGTGCAAGAATGATACTAATGATTTTGTTATCTGCAACATTTTCAATATTCCAGAGAATACCTGAAAGCCAGAAAACTGCAATATTAAAGGATTTAACAAGGTTGGAAAAGTCCTTACCGATTGCGGAAATAAGACCTGCAAAAAGTGCCCACGAATTAAAGAAAAGGAACATCAAGAGCATATAGAAGGGCAACTGAACAAGATAAATTGTTGGTGGATAGCCCATAATCCAGAATATGAGAATAACTACCGCAACAAGAATCAGATGAACAATTAACAAAGCAAGGCTTGTAAAGGTAGGAATTGTCATTATGGGGTATTTCATTTTTGTTACAAGGTAGCTGTAGCGCCTGATGCAATTTGTTCCGCCTGTTATGGCATCGCCCATAAAGAACCAGGAAACCATACCTGCAACAAGCCAGAGAATAAAGGGATAGCCCCCAACATCACCGCCACTGCGAAGACCTATGGAAATTGCAAACCAATATACAAAAAGGGTGAAAACGGGCTTGATTACCGCCCACGCCCAGCCTAAAGCAGAACCATTATAGGTCTTTTTCAAATCTGCTACTGAGAGCTTCATTACCTGATGAATATTATCTCTGTGCTCTCTGATATTTAAAGAAATTATATCAAAATAGCTTTTCATTAATTTCTGATACCTCTCTGTCAATTATCTATAACTATTGAATCCTCTGTTTCTTTGATTGAAAAGAAAACAGGTCTTTCCTTATATGAAACGTTGGGACAATGAAGAGTTAATTTAAGATTACCTTCAAAATCCCCGAAAATCATTCCGTGACCGCCATCATCACTGAATATGGGCTCAAGATGCGACCATTTGCCGAAAATTGAGCCATTATCGGAAGCTGCCACGCACTGAACATAGCTATTACCGCAGGTTGACCAAATCATAATAAGCCTGCCGTTTTTCATTTTGTATAAAAATGGGCCATCGGTTACATTATGGCATTTTTCGGAAGCTTCACGATTTAAGAATGAGCTTGCCGCAAACAATTCAACGGGTTCACCCACACTACCTGAAAAATCGGGCTTCAGTTCAAGAAAACAAATTGTTCCGTCAAGAATCTGGGTATGCTCGTGGCAGAAAACACAATAGGGCTTTCCGTTTTCAATATACAATGTACCGTCAAGGCACTCCCAATCCCAAGGTGTAACCGCACCATCGGATGCGGGAACAAATTGCCCATCAGGAGTATCGCATTTCAAAATATATGTACCACGCAATCCGTTTGGCTTTGTGAAGGTTGCGAACATATAAAATCCGCCCTCATGCTCGTGAACCTCGGGTGCCCAGTTAACTGCAGAATTAAAGCCGTATTTTTCAGAATTGAAAACCTCTATGGGCTCGGACCAATTTTCTAAATCCGTACCGATATAAACATCAAAGCCACCTGTTTTAACGCCAAAATTATCGGCTCTTGTTCCGTACATATAATATTTTCCGTCAGCCTTAAGAACAAATGGGTCTCTGATATTAATTTCTGAATTCTTCACAAAATCACCCACGATAATATATTATTATATTAATAATACCATATATTTACAGAATAAACAATAGTTAAAATATACTCTCTTTCCATTGACAAAGGCAGATACAATTTTATATAATGCTTTATATATGTATTGTTCTTAGGAGTGTTATTATGAAGAAATCAACAAAGGCATTGCTTTATTTAGGTGGCGCAGCAGCTACCGCAGTGGCAAGTCATTTTTTCAACAAGGAAAAGCACAAGGATATTTGTATGATTGCTCACAGAGGGCATAGCAGTAAGCACCCGGGTAACACTGAGGCGGCATTTTTAAGCGCTGTTAAAAACGGCTCAGGCGGTATTGAAACCGATGTTCGTATTACAAAGGACGGCGTTTTTGTTGTTAACCACAATGATGAAGCAAAATTCTTTGATGGTACAGAGCTGCTTGTTGCAGAATCAACCTATGAGGAGCTTTCCAAAAAAGCTCTTTATAACGATAAATCCGATGAAATTGTTTATATCTGTACCTTCGAGAGATATCTTGAAATCTGCCGTGACGCCAATATGATTTGCTTCATTGAGCTTAAGGGCGAATTTTCTGATGAAGATATCAAGCGACTTTTCACTATGGCAGGCGAAATCTACGATTTAAAGAGATGCTCACTTCAGTCCTTTGAATTTGAAAATCTCATTAAAACACACGAGGCTTTCCCCGATTTGCAGATTATGCTTACATACGGCAAAAACTGTGGTGATTACCACAAATGCATCGAACACGGCTTTGATATTGATGCAGAATGGAAGGTTACAACACCAAAGATGGTTAAGGAATTCCACGATAAAGGCTTGAAGGTAGGCGTTTGGACTGCCAACGATATTGCAGTTCTCAACTACTGCCGTGCATTAGATGTTGATTACATTGAATCCGATGTTTTCGGAAAATAAATATAAAAACAGGAATTTATAAATTTTATGGGTTTAATATTTAAAACACTTTATGTTTACATCGCAAACCTTGGCATACTTGTTACAGGTATTTTTAAATCCTTTTTCGGATTGATTTTCAAGGGCTTGCAAAAGCTATTCAAATTTAATAAAAGCTCCTTCTCCTCTGCCGGAACCTTTTTCAAAAGAAGTATTGCCTTCATTTTGATTTTTGCTGTTCTGACGGCGTCGGTGATTTTTATCATTTCCACAGACAGTAAGGTTGATGCAGTTGCATTGACCTTTGATGGTGAGGTTGTTGGCTTTGCCCGTTCTCAGAATGATGCAGACCACGCGAAAAATATGGCGCTTAAGGCTTTGGGGCTTACAAGTGATAAAAAGCTTGATACCAAGGAGCTTAAAACCGAGCCCTACAACCTTAAGAGCATTGATGTTTTATCTGATGCAATTGCTCAGAAAATTGCACCTGACAGAATTTGCGTTACAGAAATTTATTTCGACGATGAGCTTTTCTGTGCCGTAACCGACAGGCAGAAGGCTCGCGAAATCTTTTTCGAGCAATTGGAAAAGGCTCAGAAGAAATATCCTGCCGCATCTGTTTCCTTTGCTCAGGAAATTACCTTCTGTGATGCTTACTATGATGCTGAAGACGAGAAAATCTGGTCAACAGAGCAATTAGAGGTTAACCTTAAAATTCTTGAGCCTCTTGAAATCTGCCACGTCAACTGCGAAAAAACCATTGAAGCTGTTGAATTTGAAACAGTTGAAATACAGACCAACACCCTTTTTATTGGTGACAAAAGAATCCGCAGAAATGGTGCAGATGGCTCTGCATATGCAATTGACCTTGTAACATATATCGGTGGAAAAAAGGTTTCCTCAGAGGAATTAATGAGCGTTCCCGTTAAAAATCCCGTTTCACAGATTGTTGAACGTGGAATACGTGCAGAAAGCCTTTCTCTCGGCACCTACTCCGTTTTACAGACAACCGGTTATTTCTGTTGGCCCGTTGTTGGATTATTTACTGTTACATCACCCTTTGGTTACAGAAGTCTCGGCAACCACAAAGGTATTGATATTTCGGGCGCAAACGCATCAGGCTCCCTTGTTGTTGCAGGTGCTTCGGGTACAGTTACAACTGCAGGTTGGAGCACAGGTGGTTATGGCAACTATGTTATTATTGATCACGGTAACGGAGTCGAAACCCTGTATGCTCATATGCTTGACAATTCCCTTATGGTAAACGAGGGTGATATAGTTACAAAGGGTCAGGCTATTGGTCGAGTTGGTAACACCGGCTATTCCTTTGGTGCTCACCTTCACTTTGAAGTAAGAATTAATGGTAACAGAATCAACCCCGCCCCCTATTTAGGTCTTGAATGATGAATATTACAGTTATTGCCCTCGGCAAATTAAAAGAAAAATATCTTAATGATGCCATAAGTGAATACTCCAAAAGAATTTCTGCTTATGGTAAATTGCAGATAGTTGAACTGAATCCCGTCAGACTTTCTGACAATCCCTCTCAGGCAGAAATTGACAACGCTCTTTCAAAGGAAGCAGAAGAAATAAAAAAGAAAATACCTAACAACAGTTATGTTTTTTCTCTTTGTATTGAGGGGAAGGAAAAATCGAGCGAGGCCTTTGCAAAGGCTATTTCCGATGCCACACTTAACGGTAAAAGCAATATTGTTTTTATTATAGGCAGTTCATTCGGTCTTTCACCCGAAATAAAAGTTCTTTCGGATTTCAAGCTCTCCTTTTCCCCTATGACTTTCCCCCATCAGCTTATGAGGGTTATGCTTCTTGAACAGATTTACAGAGCATTCCAGATTAACAATAACGGAAAATATCACAAATGAGGTAACATTATGGCAATGTGCGATATGTGTGAAAATTACAGATATGACGAGGATTTAGAGGAATATTTCTGCGACATTGAATTGGACGAGGATGAATATTTAAAATTTCTCACCTCTTCAAATGATGCCTGCCCTTATTTCAGAGCAGATGATGAATACAGAATTGTGAGAAAACAAAACTGACTGTCACTTGACAGTCAGTTTTTTCATTATACGGAAATAGAATATGAAAGACATAATATTCGCAACTACCCAACCGATAGGCCAGGACCACCAGATACCCATATAACCAAAGATTGGTGAAAGCACAAAGGAAAGAACCACCCTTAAAACTAAATCTGTAAAGGTTGCTACCATAAACAGCTTCATTGAGCCTGTGCCTCTTAAAACTCCGTCACAAACAAGCTTAATTCCGATAAAGGCATAGAAGGGCGAAACAATTTTAAGAAACATTGAGCCCGACTCAATTGTATCTGCGCTACCGCTACCTTCAACAAACAATTCAATAAGCTGAACATTAAAAATAAGATACAAAACCGCTATTACCACACCGGTAACAACTACCATAATCGTTCCGTATTTCATACCCTCTCTTATGCGAGAGTGTTTTTTTGCACCGAAATTCTGTGCAGTAAAGCTCGAAACACTATTTCCGAAGGTATAAAGAGCCTTTGTGGTGAATGTATTAAGCTTCATTGCCGCAGAGAATCCAGCAATTACTGATGAGCCATAGCCATTTATGAGCTTCTGAATAAAAACATTACCAACGGAAACAAAGCTTTGTTGAAGCACGCTGGGTATTGATATTCGTGCAATTTCCTTTAACAACGGGAATGAAAATAAATCTGTTTTTTCTTTTACAAGCATTTTTTTCAAATTGTTAAATAATGAAGCAAAAGATAAAACTCCGGCAAGACCTTGGGCAATAAAGGTTGCCCAGGCAACACCTGCTACACCCATCTTGAAGAAAACAACAAAAATGTAATCGAGAGCAACATTGAAAACCGAGGAGAAAATCAGGAAATATAAAGGTCTTTTAGAATCACCCAAGGCGGTGAAAACACTGTTTACTATGTTGTAAATAAAAAGAAATACGAAACCACCAACATATATTTTCAGATACAAGGCAGAAGCATCGAAAATGTTTTCAGGTGTATCAATAGCAGTCATAAGGGCAGGTGTAAAGATAATTCCGCCAATTGTAAGCACACTACTTAAAACGAAGCCTGAAATCAAGGCAGTTGATATGGCGGTTTTCACCTTTTTATATTCCCCTGCCCCAAAAAGCTGAGATATTACAACGCTGCAACCGATATTGCAACCAAAACCAACTGCATTGAAAATATTTGTTATGGGATAGGATGCTCCAACTGCCGCAAGGGCATCCTCCCCTGCAAAGCGACCTGCAATAAGGCTATCGGCAATACTATAAAACTGTTGAAAAACAACACTTATAAAAAGAGGAAGAGTAAATTGCAAAAGCACCTTATTTACGCTACCCTTTGTTAAATCACGAGCCATTCCAATATCCTTTCAAGAATAAAAAGCTTAAATTACAATAGTATATTATATACTGATTTTTCTATTTGTCAAAGAAAAGAGAGGTTTTATGGAAAGATTTTTTAGTGCTGTTGGCTCTGTTGTGTGGGGTCCGCCCATGCTTTTGGTTTTCATTTTTACTGCATTGCGGTTTTCATTAAGCAGCAGGCTTTTTCAAATTCGTGGCTTCTTTACAATGCTTAAGGAAACACTTTTAAAAATGTTTTCCAAAACAGAAAATGGTGGCATTTCTCAATTTGGTGCATTCTGCTCGGTTTTGGGGGCTTGCATCGGAACAGGCAACATTGTGGGGGTCGCAACTGCAATTTATTCAGGTGGTGCGGGAACTGTTTTCTGGATGTGGATTTCTGCTTTTCTTTCTATGATGACTGCTTATTCCGAAAATTATTTAGGTGTGAAATATCGCCAAAAAGACAAATACGGCATATTTCAAGGCGGTGCATTTTCCTACATAGAAAACGGAATAAAAATGAAAGGTCTTGCAAAGGTTTACGCCTGTTTCTCTCTGTTTTCCGCTATTGGAATGGGGAATCTTACTCAGAGCAATTCCGTTGCCGAGGCACTTGCCACAGGCTTTGATTTTAACAAATATATTGTGGGAATAATCATTGCTTTGCTGTGCCTTTTTATAATAATGGGTGGTGTTAAAAGAATTGCAAAATTCGGTACTGTTGCAGTGCCCTTTATGACAATTGCTTATTTAGCTCTTTCTGTTCTCGTTCTTGTTAAATTCAAGGATAACATCATTCCTTGCATTATTTTAATCTTTAAAGAGGCTTTTTCACTTAAAGCTATTAATGGTTACGGTATGCTCAAGGCTATGCGCTACGGCATTTCAAGAGGAGTGTTTTCAAATGAGGCGGGTCTTGGCTCCTCTACCCTTATTCACGCTGAATCTAACAACCAGAAGGGTGAAACACAGGGTATGTGGGCAATGCTTGAGGTATTTATTGACACAGTTTTTCTTTGCACAATTACTGCTCTTGTTATTCTTGTAAGCACAAACAACTCGCACCTTCACCTTTTCGGCGCAAATTTATCTGTGAAAGCATATTCCTCAATTGGTGAAATCGGCAAAAAAGGAATAGCACTACTTACTGCAGTTTTCGCCTTCACTTCCCTTTCAAGCTGTTCGTTTTATGGTGAAAAAAGCTTTTCTTATTTATTGGGTAAAAAGTATATAAAGCTTTACAAGGCAATTTATGTAATGCTTGTTTTTATAGGCAGTGTGAATTCACCAAAAATCATCTGGGAATTTGCCGATATCTGCAACGGACTTATGGCGATACCGAATTTATTTGCAGTTAATTGCTTGGGGAAAGAGGTGGAATACCCGTAGAATGAGGAATTAGTCGCCAGTCGCCAGCGAATAGCAATAAGTAAGATGCCAGATGCCAAAGCTTCGCCAAACTCAACATACCCGTAAGGCACTGGCTTGCCTGTGCCACAGAATATATAAATTCCGTAGATATGTGCATTATAATTGAAGCTTACGCTTCAACTACGCTCGAGGGCTCGCGTAGAGAACCACCCACCACCCGACCAGCTCAATTTTCAACTTTATTTTTAGGCACGCTTACAACTGCATTCAAAAGAATGAAAAAATCAAATGGCGGTCCCCCCGCCTTCGAAGGCAGGTTCAAAAAACCGCAACATTATCCGTTAAATTTACTTTGTTTTAATTAATAAACCACATAAAAAACTTATCGGTCAGGTGTAAATCTTTTGATTTGCACCTGACCGAATTTATAAATTAATATTTATCTGTTATAGACTTTGTATTTGAATATACAGATGTTGTTTTGCTCTTATATGCTTTTACCTTATAGGTATAGGTTTTGCCTTTTTTAGCGGATTTATCAAGGTAGGAATTCTTTTCTCCATCCTTTACTGTGGCAATTCTGCTGAAGCTACCATCCCCTGTTTTACGATAAACATAATAGCCACCTGCA
>JAZMZY010000018.1:0-11474 GCA_045586265.1 Acutalibacteraceae bacterium | reverse complement strand
TATGATGACTTTGTATCAAGTGCCAAGCAGGTTCTCACACCTGCTCACAAAGAAGGCCTGCGCCACCTGCTGAATTTCAAATTCAAAAAACATTCCCGTTATAATCTCCCTGCTGATCGTTTGAAGCTGATCGAAAAGCAGATTCAACGCAGAGCAAAGGAATTGTTAGACTAATTTAATAGTTGATTACGATAGCACACTTCGGACTTCTGAAGTGTGCTGTTGCATTTTGTTTGACCTCGGTGATGTGATTATGGAAGCAAAAGAATCGTTTTTTGATGTTTGATTGCATAAGCAAGGTAATGGATAGCGCGAATATCGCCTATATCAAATGGGATTTCAACAGAAATCTTACCGAGGTTTCCTGTGCAGAGCTTCCACCTGAACGACAGGGCGAGGTTTTCCACCGCTTTGTTCTCGGTACTTATGAAATTATGGACAGACTCACAAAGGACTTCCCCCATTTGCTTTTAGAAAACTGCTCAGGTGGCGGCGGACGCTTCGACCCCGGTATGCTTTACTACTCACCGCAGATTTGGACAAGTGACAACACTGACCCAATTGAAAGACTTACAATTCAGTTCGGTACATCCCTTTGCTACCCCGCTTCCACAATGGGTGCTCACGTTTCTGCAAGCAGAAGAGCAAATTACGAAACAAAGAAAAACGTTGCTCTTTGGGGCTCATTCGGTTATGAGCTTGACCCTGATAAATTAACAGAAGAGGAAAAAGCGGAAATCAAGGAGCAGGTTAAGGAATACCACAAATATTATGACGTTATTCACTACGGTGAGCTTTACAGACTTATAACACCCTTTGAAAATGAATTCAAGGTTGCCTGGGAATTTGTAAGTGAGGATAAAAAGGAAACTCTTGTTACAGTTGTTAATATGCGCCAGCCTTATGACAGCTTGTTCTTCCTGAAGCTCAAGGGTCTTGACCCTGAAAAGATTTATGAAATTGAAGAAACAGGTGAAACCTACAGTGGTGCATACCTTATGAACGCAGGTCTTAACCTTACCCACAAGCCCAATGGTGACGGAGCTTCATATCTGATTCACTTAATCGAAAAATGACAAAAAAAATCAACCCTTTATTCGAGGGTTGATTTTTTATTATCAGTTATAGGTTATTGACCAACCGTTTTTGTTATAATCAGAGTAAATGGGTGTTCCACCTTTATAAACAACAGCCTTTACAGTGTAGTAATATTTATTACCCTTCTTAACATTTCTATCTATATAACTTCTTACATGTGAAGATATTGTACCAATTTCTTTCCATTTTGTTTCACCAGGTGCTTTTCTGTATACCAGGTATTCGCTTACATGTTCTTTTTCCTCCACAACAACCTTTACACCATACTCCGTATTCTTTAATGATGTTATCTTAGTTCCGGAAATGTAACCCGCACTCCTGTACGAGGTTTTTGCACCATTATAATCTTCATAATATGCACGGATATCATAGTTTCTGATTTTGTTTATAGAAATATTAGTATCTGTGTAGCTGTTTTTTGTACCACCCTTGATTTTGATACTATCTTCAGATGAAAAACTTCCCTCCTGTTTAATTACATCATAGTCATAATATTTGATAATATAGCCATCTGCACCCGAAACAGGCGTCCAAGTCAATTTATTTTGCTTTGACTTGCATTTAGCTGAAAATTTTGTCACAGGAGGAACAAATTTCCATTTTTTGACAATCGCTCCCGGACTCTTATTACCATCAGCATCAACAGCTTTAACCATATACATATAGGTTTTATAATTTTTAATGTCCTTATCTTTAAAAATCCCCGCTTTGGTTGAGCCTATTCGCGTCCAACTACTATCACCGGGCAATTTCCTGTAAATAAGATATTTTTCAGCTCTCGACACACTATGGCAGCTTATGCGAATATGATCTTTGCCGTTGCTAACACCAATTTGAGGAGCACTCATATAGTTTAGCGACACAACCGGTCCGCCACAAGTTATAAAGCCATCCTTTTCAACACGAAGCTGATATTTATAAAAACAATTGGGCTTGGCTGATTTATCAACAAAAGAGGTTTTCGTTGCAGAAACCACACCCACAAGACTGTATTTATCTTCAGAATCGGGTGCTTTTCTGTAAATATAAATATTATCTGCTGATTTAGTAGAATCATATTCCCATTTAATTGTGGGGTAATCTTTTTTTATGGAAGCGGTTACAGATGTTTCAGGAATATATTCAGAAACAAATTGAACGGTAAAATCAGGTTTATCAATAAGTGTATAATCCCCTTGCGGTGTGATTTTAACAAGCTTGAATTTTTCAACATCGGAAAAAGTGTTGGATTTTACTGTAATCTCACCCTTAGAATTAGGATTAGCACTGAATTTCACCCAACCGCTGTCAGTCAAATGATAAATCTTATACTGTGATTCTGCATCATAATCCTTGATTTTTATTGTGAAGCTTTTATATTTGCCACCGCTATGTAAAGCTGTGTTATATACAGCTTTATCACACTCCACTTTTACAGTATTGATGCATAAGGGCTGCTCTATTGCAGCATCTTCAACAACCCTTCCCTTGTATTTATAAGCTATTTTATAGGTGTATTTAACGCCTTTTTTTACATCTTTGTCAACTAAAGAGCTTTTTTGAGTTTCTTTAAGAATAGTATATTCTTCATCTTCAGTTTTCTTATAAATAACACTACCTTCAGCATTTTCAGGAATCTTCCACTTAATATAGAAGCCATCTTGAGTAGCTCTTGACTCGGACAAAACCACCTTAGGATAAGCCGCATAATAAATACCCGTTTTATCAAAGCCACTGGAAAAATCTCCTCGTGTAGCTCTAACAGAAAGTGTTACTTTTGAAATCTTAGAATTCAAATCATATATGTAATAATTATCGCTTGTTGTTGCAATTTTTTTCCAACCATCAGTAGTTTTTTTCATAACAGCATACTGACAATCATTGGGAATTTTTTTCCAAGAGAGTCGTATACTCTGTCCTTCCTCTTCGGTAATACCAATCAAAACAGGTGTTGAAAGAATTGTGGCACTGACACCCTTGTCATTGAAAGAACCCTTTACACCCTTACGAACACTTCTTACTGTATAATAGTAATAATCCTTTTTATTAGCAGTTAAATCGGTATAAGAGGTATTTGAATTGCCACTCACCTCGCCAACGGAAGCCCATTTGTCACCTGTGTTTTTCTTTCGGTAAATTATATAACTGTCCGCCCCACGTACCGACTGCCAATTTACAGTAATCCCTCCATTTTCAGGATATGTGCAGTCATTCAATTTCGGTGATTCAAGGTACCGTAATGCTCTACCATTAGTGAAATAACCTGATGTAACCCCTTTGACTTTAGCTACCACTGTAAAACGATAGGTTTCGTTATTATCATAATTCCTTCCGTTTGTAACATAGTACAGTTTATCACGAACAGCACCGAGCCTTTCCCACTCAGCACTGTCACTCTGACGGAAATAAACTGTATAAGAGGCACCGCTTTTAACCTTAGACCAGCTCACCTTAATTCTGTTATCTGAGATAGTTTCAACCTCTACTAAGGGAGTTTTATATGCCTTAACATTTAGCGAAAGCAATGATAAAGGTGTTTTTTCAGATCCTTTATATGCCTTTACCTTATAATAAATTGAGGCATTCTTATTTTTATACGCACTATCTGTGTAGCCTGTGAATTTATTGCCACTATCTTTCACTGTTTTTATCTTTTCATATTTACCCGTTTTGGGATTTCTTCTATAAAGATAATAGCCTGTTGCACCCGGAACTGAATACCAATACACACGAGGACCACTCGAGGTATTCCCATACCCGTACATAACGGTATTCATATCCTTAATACTGTTTGTGCCACTTTTTTTGATTACAATTTTATAGGTTCTCTCTGTATTTGGGTCGATTTTTGTTTCGATATGATCGTAATAATGGAGACCTGTTTCCTTATAAACATAAGTTTTCGCATAATATGTACCGCTTTTCAAATCATCAAAAGATATGGGCAATGTTACGTAACTGGTTCCGGCTTTAGCATAAGTAGAATATGAAGCCACTGCCTTTTTATACTTTTTGTCCGAATACATTTCAAAATAAAAGCTTGCCTGATACCTGCTGTCTTTTTTCAATTTCAAACAGATATAATCCGCTCTGCCGTAAAGATAAATTGTTGATGCAGTCTTTTTTGTGTTAGGGTCAACGAGCCACATATCGCTATCGCCCTTAACAGCTTCAAAGTCTGCCGCAGAAGCAATTGGTGCAACAGGCATCATAATACCCGCAACTACAACCACTGCAAGCATTAAAGAAACAAGCATTTTTAATGTTTTTTTCATACTACTGCCTCCTTAGAAAATAAAAACTCCGTACAATGACGGAGTTTTTTATTCATCCATCGCCCTTATTCTACCAACCCGTTAGACAGATGTCAATATTTTTTCTATTTTGTTAAAATTTGTAACAATTAACCTTCGGAATCCTTAGGCTTAACATTAACAGACCAATAGGTATAATAAACAACAAAGCCGGGCTTTGCGCCATTAGGCTTTTTGATGTTTTTTACATCGGTATAATCAACGGTAACAATTGTTCCGTCCTTTGCAGAGCTATAAAAGGCGGCAATTTCTGCAGCTTCCACTATTGCATCATCGGGTATTCCGTTGCCATCATTGAGAAGAAGCACATGGGAGCCGGGGCATTTCTGCGCGTGAAGCCAGATATCACCTTTTTTGCCTACCTTGAAGGTAAGCTTATCATTCTGAATATTATTTCTGCCAACAAGCACTGTGCATCCCTGACTTGTTTTAAATTCAAGGGGTGGAAGCGCTTGCTTTTTCATTTGCTTTTTACCCGATTTTTTAGGCTTGATAAAACCCTGGGAAATGAGCTCGTCTTTGATTTCTCCAAATTCTCTTTCAAGGGTTGAGCGTTCAAGCAAATCCTTAACGCTTTTAAGATATTCTAAATCCTGCTCGCCCTCTTCAATGAGCTTTATGAGCATATTTTCTGCAGTACAGGCTTTTCTGTATTCCTTATAAAGCTTTTGAGAATTCTGTGATGGAGAAAGCGCAGGGTCAACGGAAATCTTTACAATATTGTTGTTATCGTAATAATTTTCCACCTCATATACACTTGCGCCTTTTTCCAATTTATACTGAACTGCGGTTATTAATTCCGCTTTTATTCTTAGATCTTCTCTATCAGCACATTTGCGCAAATCCTCTTGCTGATTATTTAGCTTTCGTGATGTTCTTTCAATGGCATTGTCAAGAAGCTTAAAAAGCTCTGCACCTTTTGAACGGGTTCTTAAAACTCTGTCGCGCTCGGAATAAAAACCCTCTAAAAGAGAGAAAACATTCTCTTTTTCAATGGTCTTGTAGCCGTTGCCGTATTGGGTGATTGGCATTAATGAAAATTCCATTGGCTTTTCTGATTCATCAAGCACCATTGTGGGCTTTGCTTCACCATTCACAACCATTGTTTTGAGAGCACTGATTTCACAAAGAAGATTCATTTTTTCTTCTGTGGTAAGCTCCCCTATGCCTTTATCATCGCCACATACCCTGAAAGCAATTTCTCTTGATAAAAGAGGTGAAACACCCTGCATTGTTTTGAGAATTGCAGAAGAGAGCTTTGAATTTAAAAGAGATAAAATGCCCTGACAAATCTCCTGCGGCTCAACACTTCTTATATCAAGCTTATCCTGTGGTGGCGGCAATTTATACTGTGCGCCCGGTAAAACAAGACGGTACGAGGATTTCTCGCTGTCAACACGCCTTAAAGCATCAACAATTCTGTTTTCCTCATTAAAGAGAATAACATTACTGTGCTGCGCCATTATTTCAACTGCAAGAGTAAGCTTTACCCTGTCGCCAATTTCATTGGTTGCATCAAAATTGAAAAATGCAATTCTGTCAAGACCATATTGCTCAACGCTTAAAAGAGTTGCACCCACAAGGCGTTTTCTGAAAAGCATACAAAGCATTGGGGGTGTCTGTGGGTTTTCGGGAACAGAATTCACCACAGCAAAACGAGGGCTGTTTGCATCCGCTGAAAAATAAAGTTTGTGCATACCGCCCCTTGTTCGCATTATGAACACCAACTCGTTTTTTGAGGGTTGGTGAATTTTATCAACCTTTGCACCTGCCAGAAGCTCATTTACCTCTGCAACAAGAAAGTTCAAATAAATACCGTCTAAAGCCATTTTAATTCCTTTTAAATGTATTTTACAGGATTTTTCAAATCCGATACCTTTATCTCAATTTCATTTCCGAATTTTTCTTTAAGTGAGTTATATAAATATTCGCAAACAATGTTTTCTGTTTCAAAATGCCCTGCAACAAACATCGAAATACCAAAATCGCTTGAATACAGGTATTCGTGATGCTTTGCTTCACCGGTAAGGAAAGCATCTGCACCCATATTTTTCGCTTCCGCTACCAAATCTCCGCCTGCACCTGAGCAAAGAGCAACTGTTTTAATAGTTTTTCCTGAATCTGTAAAGGAAACCATACCACCTAAAGCAGATTTGATTTTCCTTGCAAGCTCCTCTGCACTACAAGGCTCAATTTCGCCATATTTGAGAAAATCATCGTTATCTGATGTTTTCAAATTCTTAATACCAACCACTTCTGCAAGACAATGGTTAACACCACCATCTGCTTTATCAAGGCAGGTGTGGGATGCAATAAAGCTCATTCCCGATGCCACTGCTTTATATACCAAGCTATCGGAAAGGACTTTTGAAACGGGTGCAAAAATCAATGGATGATGAGTTATAACAAGGTCTGCACCAAAGGAAATTGCCTCTTCAATAACAGAGCTTGTTACATCAAGAGCAATATAGATTTTCTTAACCTCTCTTTTATAAGAGCCTATAAGAAGACCGCAATTATCCCATTCCTCTGCAGTATCAAAAGGTGCAATTGAATCAAGATACTCGTAAATTTCTTTAACAGTCATTTTTCTTTACCTTTTCCTTTTTAAGAATGTCATATCGAACAATAGCAATTATAAGCGAACTCATAACTATACATTCTGTTATAATGCCTGCAACAGAGCCTGTTATGATGTTATAAACAAGCCAACAGGGTGAGCTTGGGAATGTAACAAGGCGTATTTTTGTTTCACTTTTAAGCCAATAGCTGACAGTTGTTAAAATCATTGCCATAGCAGGCAGAATTGAATACCAATCCACCCATGTGAGAGCACTTGAAACCGCACTTATAACAACAAAAATCCCTAACCATACGGGACTTTTAGCCCATTTTTTATCGTTATTGATAAAAACAATTGAACGAAGCATTCCGATTAAATTAAGGGCTGCGCCTGTGTATGCGCCTAAAAGTATGTAATGAATTATAAAGAGAACTGCTGCACCAATCTGAACACCGATTATGCCTTTTCTCTTTTTCTGTTGGAAGGAAAGTCCGTTAAGAGCCGCACCACCGAATCCAACTATCTGCGCTACTGTTTCAATCATTGATAAAATCCTTTAATTTCTGTATTGTTTCAAAGAGCTCTTGGTCCGTTTCACCCTTTTCGCAAAGAGCATCATAACGCTTCTGCAATCTGTTTATTTGCTTTTTGATATGTATTTTTGCATCCTCTGTTTTCGGGAGCCTTCCTAAAAAGCAATCTGCAGATGTAAACTCAGAAATATTGCCTGTATAAAAAGCATCAAAGGCGATATAAAAGCGGTTACCCTCACGGGTTGCAATTTCCTCACCGATTTCAAAGCCATTTGCAAAAAGAAATTCGCGCAAATCCTCTGCCCTGCTCTGAGGTTGAAAAACAAAATGAAGCTTTTCATTTTTAATCCAAGGCGTTTCTTTAAGCTTTTCTGCAATAAGAGTACCACCCATTCCTGCGAAAACAATTTCATCAACCTCGTTTTCCTTGAATGAGTTAAGACCATCGGAAAGGCGGAGCTCTATTCTGTCTGAAAGCTCATACTGTGCAACAGATTTCCTTGCATTCTCCAAGGGCATTTTGCCTATATCTGCCGCAATTGCTTTTTCGATTTTCCCCGACTGTATTAAATAAATGGGCAAATACCCATGATCAGTTCCTATATCGGCAACAATGCCGCCGCCCTTTACGAGAGAAGCGGCGGCAGAGAGCCTTTGAGTTAATTTAATCATTTGCTTTCAAGAAATGCATTGATTTTGCCAACGAGCTCATCTGCATCAACGCCATGAACTCTGCAAGCCTGCTCAACTGTTTCACCGCGAGCTGAAGGACAACCGAGACAATGCATACCCATTTCAAGAAAGAAGGGTGCTGTTTCGGGCGCTACATCAAGAATTGTGCCGATTATTGTATCTTTATTAATTGTCATTTTAATTACTCCTTTATTTTAATTTCCCTCATAGTATAACATAACTTTATATAAAAATAAATACAAATATGAAACTTTTTAACATAATTTAATAGTTGTAATTGTTTGTTTTTCCAATTGAATTAAGGCTTTATTAATGTTAGAATTAAAGTGTATTATTTTGTAATTCTTCAGGAGGAAAAGCTATGTTACAAAAAGATTTTAAACCCGTACTCAGATTTATGGTTACAAGCGATGTTCATATTAAGGATGAGCCTTGCATTGAGGAAGAAAGACTTGAAAAAGCAATTAAAAGAGTTTATCAGCTTTGTGAGGAAAGCGAAACATATAACAAGCTTGACGCCTTTTACTCAGTTGGCGACTTTGCAAACAGTGGCACAGAGCTTCAGATGAAGAAATTCAAGGAAATAGTTGAAAAAAATCTCAAGCCCGAAACCCAGTACGCTCTTACAATGGCAAGCCACGAATATCATAGCGAGGGTGTTGAGGCGGCATACGAAAAATTCGCAAGAGTTTTTGATACACCTGTTGACCAACACAGAGTTATCAACGGCTTCCACTTTATCAGCATCACCTGCTCCCAGGGTTGCAATTTCCACGCGGACAAAATCTCTTTTGCAGCAAAGGAATTAAAAAAGGCAAGAGAAGCAGACCCCAAGAAGCCTATTTTCGTTTTCCAGCATCCTCACATTACAGACACTGTTTACGGCAGTATGCTTTGGGGTGAAGACGAGCTTTACGCTACATATATGGACTACCCTCAGATGATTAACTTCTCAGGTCACTCCCACGCTCCCATTAACAACCCCCGTTCAATTCATCAGAAGCATTTCACTTCATTGGGAACAGGCTCTCTTTCATATACAGAGCTTGATGAGTTTGATAAATACTACGGAACAGTTCCTCCCATGAAAGCAAATTTTGCTCAGTTCCTTATTGTTGAAGCTGATAAAGACGGCAGAGTAAGAATTTATCCTTACGATATTTTCACAGACAATTTCTTCCCCTATGTTTGGGAAATTGACGAGCCCTGGAACCCCGAAAGCTTTAAATACACCGATGACATCCGCTTCAAAACTGCAGTTACCCCCTATTTTGCAGAGGATGCAAAAATCGAATTCCTTGACCTTGACGATGACGGCTTCAGAGTTAAATTCCCTCAGGCCGAAATTGACGAGGACTATGTTAACGATTATAAGGTTGTTGTTATTGAAAAAGCAACAAACACAATTGTTAAGCAGACAGGTATGTGGTCAGAATATTATTTCTACAATATGCCTGAATATCTTGAAGTTGCTTACACGGACTTAAATCCTGAAACAGAATACGAAGTAAAAATCTATGCAGGTAGCTTCTGGAGAACAACATCTGCTCCCCTTTGCGCAGAAATTAAAACATTATAATTTTTAAAATTTTACATTTAAAAGGAGGACTACATAATGGACCAGATTAAAGTTTCCGGAATGAGATTTCTTGACGAACACGGCAGAGAAAGAATTCTCTGCGGTATGAACGTTGTTGACAAAAAAGACTTTGACGAAAAAAATCCCGGTTACGGCTACAATGCCGATAAATTCCCATTTGAAGAATTCCGTGCAAGAGGATTTGACGTTATCCGTTTAGGCTTTACATGGGGTGCTATGGAGCCACAGCCCAACCACTATAATCAAAAGCTTATTGACGACCTTTGTGAATTTCTTGATAAATGCGAGGAATACGGCATTTATGCTTATCTTGACTGCCATCAGGATGTTTACGGTCCTTATTGCTATGGTGACGGCGCTCCCCGTTGGGCAACCTTAACCGACAAATACACCCCAAGAAAGCAGATTGCAGTCTGGGCAGAGCCTTATTTCTACGGTAACGCTTGTTTCAGAGCCTTTGACAATTTCTGGGACAATGTTCAGTACAACCGCAAGGGTCTGCAGGACTATTACGCAGATATGTGGAAAAACCTTGTAAATGCAGTTAAAGACAAACCCGCTCTTTTGGGCTTTGACTTCTTTAACGAGCCTCATCCCGGTAAGGATGGCGGTAAAATTTTCAGAAAAATTGTAACAGGAGTTGCAAAAACTGCTATTACAGATAAACGAGTAAATCTTCTTGAAATGGCTAAAATCGGTCTTTTCAGCGATGAAAAGCCCAAAGCACTTGACCAGTTCCCCGGTGAAGTTTTCAAGAAAATGAGTGAATCCTGCAACGGAATTGTTGAAAACTTTGATAAAAACCGCTATTCACCCTTCCTTTCTAAAATGGCAACCGCTGTAAGAGAGGTTACTGATAACGGCATTATGTTTATGGAAAATAACTATTATTCCAATATGGGTATTCCTTGCTGTAACGAACCCGTTAAAGTTAACGGTGAAAGAGAAAGTCAGCAGGTTTTCGCCCCCCATGCTTACGACCTTATGGTTGATACACCTGCATATAAATACGCTAACAACTCTCGTGTTGGTATGATTTTTGACGAGCACAGAAAGACACAGTTAAGACTCGGTGTACCTTGTCTTGTTGGTGAATGGGGCTCTTGTGCAGAGGGCGATGGTTGGTATCCCCATATCAGATTCTTGCAGGACAAATTTGACTCTTACAAATGGAGTAACACCTATTGGTGCTATTTTGATGACATTTTCAAACAGGACTTTATGAAAGTATTCACTCGACCTCATCCCAAGGCAGTTACAGGTGAAATTATTTCCTACAAATATGACCACGATGATGGCGAATTCAAATTAAAATACAATCAGACAGAAAAATTCAAGGTTCCAACAGTTGTTTATGTTGACCGTAAGCCAAAAGAAATCAAGTGCGACGGAAAATATAAGGTTATCGAATTACCCGGTAATATCGGTTACGATATTGAATTTAAAACCGGTATCGGTGAGCAGGAAATTGAAATTGAGTTTTAAAAGTAAACACCTCAAACCACATTGGTTTGGGGTGTTTACTCTTCTATATATTCAATTATATCTTCAACTTTACAATTCAGAATTTTACAAAAATCATTAATCTTCATTGTGCTGATACCATTACCTTTTTTCATACGGTCTATGGTTGCACTGCTTATATTAAATTTATTTATCAAGGTATATGTTGTTATACCTTGTTTTTTTAATGT
>JAZMZY010000017.1:0-4944 GCA_045586265.1 Acutalibacteraceae bacterium | reverse complement strand
ACAAACAAAAAAGCAACAGTGAAAAATACTGTTGCTCTTGTTCGATAAATTTGGGTTTGTTTATTCATACCAAACACACAAGTCATTACTGAAAGCTACAGCTAAACTTGCTCCGAAAAGATAGTTATCTTCATTGTCACCGTGATAGATCATCGCATATTTATATGGTGAAACGCTGCTTACCTCAAGTACAAAACCTGCTGTAATTCTGTCTTTTGCCCAAGGCTTATCTTGTTGATTAAGATAAAGAGTTGTAAGATCATTAAAGCTCTTAAAATCCTTTGTTGTCATTATATTTATTCCATTTTCAGGAGAATTGAAAATAATATACTCGTCATTATTTTTCAGTACACATACATTTTCACCACATTCGGTAAAGCCTTGAAACTTCCAGTTTATTAAATCGGTTGATGTGCTAAATGAAACACCATTCTGTTTGAAAAAGCACATAAACTTATCATTATCTTGAAGAATGTACGGATCAATCATTCTTCCCATATCACTTTCCGAAATATCACCTTTGACCTTTAAAAGAACAGGGCTCTCCCAATTAATTAAATTCTTACTTTTCATCATAAAAATGCGAGAATTTTCATTGCCGTATATCTGACCGTCTTCCCTCGGATAAGTCTGCACACAAAGATAATACTCACCTTTATATTTAATAACATTACCCGGTGAAGAATAGTTTTTTAGATTATCTTTTTCGGTCAGAACTCTCGGCTTGCTCCAATTTATAAAATCTGTGCTTTGACTCATTGCAACATAAAAATACTGCCTTTCAGGAGTATTCTCAACCAATGTAAAAAACAGATATATAACACCATTTTCAATATAAGCGACAGGATCACGATATGAATATTCAGTTGTCTGTTCAAATATCAACATTTTACTCGCCCTCAAATTCTTGTTTTATGCTCTCTTTGGTTTTATCAATTCTCCTATCATTGCACCACCGATGATACAAATTGCACCAGCAATCTGAACTACAGTCATTTTTTCGCCAAGCAAGAGAGAAGCAAAAACAACCGCTGACAACGGTTCCAAATAACCGCACACTGCTACTGTTTGCACAGGTAGTTTTGCGAGTGGCGAAAAATAGAGATAACAACCAATTCCTGTGTTTAGAATACCAAGTATCAAAATCCAAACCCAAGCGTCTGCAGGTGCATTGATAATAAATCTTTGCTTAAAACCCGTGAATATAGCCACGGTCAAGAAACTAACCACAAGTTGTATTACGGAGTTTTCCATTCCACTTATATTTTGGGATTGCTTGTTAAGTGTTACCATAAAGAAATACATTACAGCTGACATTGCACCGCAGAACAGACCCCAAGGGTTGCTCTTGCCAACTGCATTACCGTTTACAAGAAAAATACCAACAAGCACCGTTGTAAAGCCTAATAATTTGGGGGTAGTCAGTTTTTCACTAAAGATAATCGGTGATAATATCATCACAATAACAGGACCACAATAATAAAGTAACGACGATAAGCTTACACCTATCTGCTGATATGCTTCATATAGGAACATCCAACTTGTACCCATTGCAACTCCTGACAAAGCAATAAAAGCCGTATCTTTTTTATGTTCTTTTATATGAAATTTACCCTTGCCAATTAAGAACAGGATAATCAAAAGAATACTACCAATGAGTGTTCGTAAAAAAACGATTTCATAGCTATTCAACGGTATGTTACTTGCCACAATGCCATTCAGACCGAACAACAGCAGTGCAGATATATATTTTAAAAATGCTTTTCTATCCATATTATACTCCTTGATTTCAGCTTAGAAATATTGTATCATAAGCCTTGATATAACAAAAGCGAATGTTTGTTATACTCAAAATCACAATTTGGAATGGTTTTAATATGGATATGAATTTACAAAAATATCTTTCGTTTGTTAAGACTGTGGAATACGGCAGTTTTACAAAGGCAGCAGAAATACTAAGCTACACACAATCAGGTATCAGCAGAATGATTGCTGACCTTGAAAAAGAATGGGGCGTAATACTGCTTGAGAGAAATAAAAACGGAGTAAAACCAACCAGTGACGGAATGAAACTCCTGCCGTATGCACAAAACCTTTGTGCTGATTTTGAAAGACTGAAAATGCAGGTCGATGAATTAAACGGTCTGCAGTCAGGACTAATTCGCATCGGTACATTTTCGAGCGTAGCTACCCATTGGCTTCCGAATATTATCAAGGAATTTCAAAAAGATTATCCGAACATTGACTATGAACTTCTGTTGGGTGATTACACCGAAATTGAGGAATGGATACATACAGGTAGAGTTGATTGTGGATTTTTAAGATTGCCCACCCACCCTGAATTTGAAACAATATTTCTCCAAAAAGACAAGCTTATGGCAATAATCCCTGAAAATCATTCATTGAAAGATTGCAATAAGTTCCCTGTAACTGCTCTTTGCAATGAACCTTTTATGCTTCTTGAGAAAGGTGCAAAAGCAGAAATTTCGGAAATATTTGAGCGTAACAATTTAACACCAAATGTAAAATTTACTACTTGGGACGATTACGCTGTAATGTCTATGGTAGAAAGCGGACTTGGCATAGCGATTCTTCCTGAGTTAATTTTAAAGCGTGTTCCATATAGAATTATAGCAAAAGAACTTGATGTTCCCGCGTATCGAAACATAGGACTCGCACTGCGAGATAAGAAAACTGCTTCTCTTGCAGTAAAACGGTTTATTGACTATTTACAATACAGATAAAATATACCAACTCCCACCTACATTTCAGTAAGTGGGAGTTGCTGTTTTTATTTAAATTTTAGTTATCAATCACTTCATACAGCGTTTCCTGAAATGCTGGAAGCCACCACTCTTTGTAGCCTGCTTTTGTGGGATGGATATGGTCAATAAGATATATTGCTTTTTGCTCGTCGGTGATATTATTGATTTCTTCATCGTTCCATAAATCAATAACAGTAATATCCCATTTCTTTTGAATTTCCAACAGCAAATCTACCCTCGTAATCCACTAATTGTATATTATAGATTTATATGATAACATAAATAAAAAACGTCTTCAACACGATAAATAAAAAACTTCTTCAACACAACCTTCTTGTTATTTAACTGTGCCTATGTTATACTGATTTTATGCTAAATATAGAATCAGAGGTGCAGAAATGACAACTCAGGAATATTTAAAACTCATTGATAATGTTAACGAAAATGGTAAATACAAAGCAGATTGGGCCTCCCTTTCTCACCACAAGGTTCCCGCTTGGTTCATGCGCGATAAGCTTGGAATTTTCATTCATTGGGGTATTTACAGCGTACCTGCACACGGCTGTGAATGGTATTCCAGAGGTATGTATGACCCTAACTGCGGAGATTTTGAATACCACAGAAAAACCTATGGCGATCAAAAGGATTTTGGTTATAAAGACTTTATTCCAATGTTCAAGGCAGAAAAATTTGATGCAGAAAAATGGATTTCACTTTTCAAAAAAGCGGGTATCAAATATGTTATGCCTGTTGCAGAGCATCACGATGGCTTTGCAATGTATGATACAGAATTCAACCGCTGGAATTCAAAGGAAATGGGACCTTGCCGTGATGTTGTTGGCGAATTGAAAGCCGAATGTGAAAAGCAAGGACTTACCCTTTGCGCATCAACTCACAGAGCCGAGCACTATTTCTTTATGAATATGGGCAGAACTTTTGACAGCGATGTAAATGATGAAAATTATAGTGATTTTTATGGTCCTGCCGTTTACTGCAAAGAGTTTCATTCAGGTGATTTACACAAATACACCGCTGATACATATTCTCTCGGAGCAAGCAAGGAATGGCTGGAAGACTGGCTTGTTCGTACCTGTGAGCTTATTGATAAATACAAACCTGCAGTCCTCTATTTTGATTGGTGGATTCACAATCATTCTTTCAAGCCTTATCTCAAAAAGCTTGCGGCATATTACTACAACCGCGCAGAAGAATGGGGCAAGGAAGTAACCATTAACTATAAGCACGAGGCTTTCCCACCAAATGTGGCAACATTTGATGTTGAAAGAGGTGCATTAACAGGAATTTCACCGACTTATTGGCAGACAGATACAGCAATAGGTAAATGCTCCTGGGGTTATACAACGGACAACAAATTCAAAAGTTCCCGTCAAGTTATCTGTGACCTTGTTGATATAGTTTCTAAAAACGGAAACCTGCTCATAAACATCGGTCCAAAACCTGATGGCACAATTACAGATGAAGAAACTAAAGTTTTGCTTGATTTGGGCGAATGGCTTAAAACCAATGGCGAAGGTATTTATGGTACAACTTTTTGGAAACAGTTCGGTGAAGGCAAAATAAATACCGCAGGCGGTTATTTCTCCGATGGCGATGAGCAACAATTCACTGACAAGGATTTCAGATTCACATACAAAAACGGATATCTTTATGTATTCCAGATGCGCCCGACGAAGACAGTTGAAATAAAAACTCTCAAAAAACATAATCCGCACGATTATCTTATTGAAAGCATTGAATTGCTGGGTAGCGATGAGAAAATCAATTTCACAAGAGATGAAAATTCGCTTAAAATAAATATCAATGGTGAAATTAAAAATGATTTACCCGTCTGCTTTAAAATTGAGATAAGTTAAAAATCAATAAATGATAACAAGACCGAACCCCTTGATAACCAAAGGTGATTCGGTCTTGTTTATATATCTACAAATTGGAATTGGTCAAATTGAAATTATTGCTTTCACAAACTGGTTTGCCTTTTCTGTATGAATACCGTGTCCACAATCAAATTGCTTGATTTTCATATTTTCAATCAAGGCATTGACTCTCTGCAAATCTTCATCAGACAATGCGCCTTGCAACAAACCATTCTCACCAATCGTTGTCTTTGCTTTCATAAACAGAGTGTTGCATTTGATTTTAGAAAGAAGGTCATTGTAAT
>JAZMZY010000016.1:0-58083 GCA_045586265.1 Acutalibacteraceae bacterium | reverse complement strand
TTCTTCTGCGGTCTTCAGCACGGTAACACAAATGTTACACCCAATATTATGATTGCAGACTGCGTTGACGAAATCGAGTATAAAACAGGTAAACGTCAGGAAGGTCTCGCCTATGCGGGCTATGGTCTTTTTTCAAAAATCGCTTCCGCATTCACAAAGGCTCTCGGTCCCTGGCTTCTTTACACCTGGTCAGGCTACCTTGCATCAACAAATGCTAATGTGGCTTATGCAGAGCAAAGCGATGCAACACTCAATAAAATCCTTATGATTTACACAATCATTCCCGCAATTTTCGTTGTGCTTCAGGCAGTGCCCATTTTCTTCTATGATATGGTTGGCGATAAAAAGGAAATGATTACAAAAGAGCTTATTAAACGCCGTGAAGAAAACGGCCTTGCAGACAATGTGTCTGCAGAAAATTAAGGAGGTGGCATATAATGAAAAAAGGCTTTAATTTAAAAATATATGCCGCTGTTACCTTCTTTGTAATCGCAGGACTTTTGGCAACAATCACAGTTACAACCTACACAAGCCGATACAACGGCTTCAGTCCCGAAAAAACTGCAGTGGCATTCGTGCAGAGCATTGTTGAAACAGGTGACGGCTACAATGCCTACAAAAACACAATTGTCAGCAAAAACTATAAATACGGTGATTTCATAAGAGAATATTATATGTACCCCGTAATTTATGCAGAGTGCGACTATGAAATCGGTGCTGACAGAGATAATCTTAAGGGCTTCAACGACGATTCCTACAAGGGCGAAAAAACTCTAAACGATGACGGCACACTTTCAGGTCAGGTAATCGAAAAAATGTATGATTATTATGCTGACCTTATGAAGAAATATAAGGGCTGGGACAACTATGACGGCGTTTTCACCGACTATTTTAAAGAGCTTTGCAAGGTTCGTGAAGAGGTGTTCGGTGACAAATATATGACCGATGAAATAATGTTCACTGCTCTGGAAAGCAATGTTAGAACCTACGGCGAAAGCCTTACAGGTACTGAGGACGAGTTTGATGCCAACACAGGCATTCAGACAAGTGTTAAAACTATCGGTGCATATCAGAAGGCATTCGGTGAGGATTATAAATTTACTTATGAAATAAAAGCATCAACATATTTGTCAGGAGTCAATGAGGATCGGTCAGAAAATGAAAACCAAGATAAATTATTTGAGGCGTATAAAATAAGCATTGATGATATAAATGACCGTTATTGTGTTATCATTGATATTAAAGCCAACGGCAAAACAATAGCAACTCAGACAGTACACGTTGTTAAAATTAAATCCACTTGGTATGTTGAAAACACAACAATTGACACATCTGCCCTTTACGAAATAGCATAAAAGAACAATTCACCCCATAACATTTTGTTTTGACAAAATGTTATGGGGTGAAAACTTTTATTTCTTTTTCTTAGTTCCAAAGAAGCCTTTTTTCTCTTCAGGGTTAACATCCTTGGCACCCATTGTGGTGTTAAAGCTCTTCAGTGCTTCCTTCTGCTTTTCATTAAGATTCTTGGGAACCTCAACTGTAACCTTAACAAGCTGGTCACCTCTTCTTGAGGAGTTAAGCACCTGAATACCCCTGCCCTTTAATTTGAAAATATCACCGGGCTGAGTACCTGCAGGAAGAATATATTCAACCTGTCCGTCAAGGGTAGGAACACGGAGAGTGTCACCTAAAGCTGCCTGAACAAAGCTTACCTTAACCTCATACCAGACATTGTAGCCATCGCGCTCAAAGAAGGGGTGTGGCTTAACAACAACGCCTACTCTGAGGTCACCTGCAGGACCACCGTTTGCACCTGCGTTACCTTGATTACGAACTGTAAAAATCTGTCCGTCATCAATACCTGCGGGAATTGTAATTTCCTGCTTAACGGTTCTTCTGATTCTGCCTGCGCCCTTACATCTTGAGCAAGGATTCGGATTGAATGTACCCTTACCGCCACAACGCTGACAGGGCTTTGATGTACTGATAGTGCCGAAAGGTGTTCTCTGCTGAACATTTATCTGACCTCTGCCGTTACAGTCGGGACAGGTCTGGGGTGAAGAACCCTTTGCAGCACCTGAGCCCGAGCATTCATTGCAGACCTCAATTTTCTGAAATTCAACAGTTTTTTTACAGCCCTTTGCAGCTTCCTCAAAGGTAATGTATATGTTAGTCTGAATATCGCTTCCGCGTCTAGGCGCATTGGGGTTGGAGCGACTGCCGCCACCACCGAATCCGCCGAAGAATGAACCGAAAAGGTCTCCCAAATCGAAATCCATTCCACCGTCAAATCCGCCAAAGCCACCGAATCCGCCACCGCCCTGACCTGCACCATAGCTGGGGTCAACGCCTGCAAAGCCGAAGCGGTCATATTTTTCTTTCTTATCGGAATCAGAAAGAATTTCATAAGCCTCGTTTGCTTCCTTGAACTTTGCCTCTGCTTCTTTGTTATCGGGGTTAAGGTCGGGATGATACTTCTTCGCAAGCTGGCGATATGCTTTTTTTATTTCATCAGGTGTGGCGCTCTTTGAAACACCGAGCACCTCATAATAATCTCTTTTATCTGCCATAAGTAATTCCTTTCTTTAGGAATATACCCTATCAAAGACGGCTCAAAAAAGAGCCGTCTTTTTATAGGTTAATTAGTCAACATCTGTGAAGGGTGCTTCTGTATAGTTATCTCCACCCTGTGCACCTGCTGCATTGGGGTCAAAGCCTGCACCCATATTGTTGGGGTCGAAGCCCTGTGCACCGCCTGCTGCTTTATAAAGTTTTTCGGAAATCTCATAGAATTTTGCCTGAAGAGCTTCCTGTTTGGACTTGATAAGCTCAATATCTTCACCCTTAAGAGCTTCCTTGAGTTCTTCTACCTTAGCGTTGATGTCGTTCTTATCTGCTTCGTCAAACTTGTCACCGTTTTCAGAAACAAGCTTTTCGCACTCAAATACCATCTGGTCTGCACCGTTGCGGATATCAACTGCTTCTTTACGCTTCTTATCCTCTTCTGCAAACTGCTCTGCTTCTCTTACAGCCTTATCAATATCATCCTTGCTCATATTTGAAGAAGCAGTGATGGAGATTGACTGCTCTTTACCTGTACCAAGGTCCTTTGCAGAAACGTGAACAATACCGTTTGCGTCAATATCAAAGGTAACCTCAATCTGAGGAGTACCGCGACGAGCGGGAAGAATACCGTCAAGGTGGAACATACCGAGAGTTTTGTTATCTCTTGCAAATTCTCTTTCGCCCTGAAGAACGTGGATTTCAACTGATGTCTGATTATCTGCAGCAGTTGAGAAAATCTGACTCTTCTTTGTGGGGATAGTTGTGTTTCTTTCGATAATCTTTGTGCAAACACCACCGAGAGTTTCAATACCGAGTGAAAGAGGTGTAACGTCGAGAAGAAGAAGACCTTCTACATCGCCACCGAGAACACCTGCCTGAAGAGCTGCACCCATAGCAACACATTCGTCGGGGTTGATACCCTTGTAGGGCTCTTTGCCTGTGTAGTTTTTAACTGCATCCTGAACAGCAGGAATTCTTGAAGAACCGCCAACCATAAGAACCTTGTCAATCTCAGAAACCTTAAGACCTGAGTCAGAAATTGCCTGACGAACGGGAGCCATTGTTGCTTCAACAAGGTCAACTGTAAGCTCGTTGAATTTTGCTCTTGTAAGAGTTGTGTCAAGGTGAAGAGGACCTGCTTCAGTCATTGTGATGAAGGGAAGGTTAATTGCAGATGATGTAACACCTGAAAGCTCGATTTTAGCTTTTTCTGCAGCCTCTTTGAGTCTCTGCATAGCCATTTTATCGCCTGAAAGGTCTGCGCCTGTTTCCTTCTTGAATTCAGTTACAAGCCAATCGATAATTCTCTGGTCAAAGTCGTCACCACCCAGGCGGTTGTTACCTGCAGTTGCAAGAACCTCCTGAACACCCTCGCCCATTTCAATGATAGAAACGTCGAATGTACCGCCGCCGAGGTCATAAACCATAACCTTCTGGTCATTTTCCTTATCGATACCGTAAGCAAGAGCTGCTGCTGTGGGCTCGTTGATAATTCTCTTAACCTCAAGGCCTGCAATTTTACCTGCATCCTTAGTTGCCTGACGCTGTGAGTCTGTGAAATAAGCAGGAACAGTGATAACTGCTTCTGTTACCTTATCACCAAGGTAGCTTTCTGCATCTGCTTTAAGCTTTGAAAGAATCATTGCAGAAATCTGCTGGGGTGTGTAAGATTTGTCGTCAATAGTAACCTTATAATCTGTACCCATCTGTCTTTTGATAGATGCAATTGTTCTGTCGGGGTTCTGAACTGCCTGACGCTTTGCAACCTGACCAACAAGTCTTTCGCCGGATTTAGAGAAGCCCACAACAGAGGGGGTTGTTCTGTTACCTTCAACGTTAGCAATAACTACGGGCTCGCCGCCTTCGATAACTGCTACGCAAGAGTTAGTTGTACCTAAGTCAATACCAATTGTTTTTGCCATTTTAATTACCTCCGAATTTATTTATATGTTTTGTTTGTATATTTATTTAATTGGTAACCTGAACAGTTGCGAAACGCAATATTCTGTCACCCATTTTATAACCTTTTTCAAAAACTGCCGCGATGGAATTTTCGGGAAGCTCGTCATTTTCAACAGTCATTACCGCACTGTGAATGTTGGGGTCGAATTCCTCGCCAACCTCACCGTAAGCCTCAACCTCCATATTCTTAAGAATTTCCTTAAGCTGAGTAACGGTCATTTCAACGCCCTTTCTGTAAACCTCAACATCATCTGTCTGGTTCTGAAGAGCTCTGTCGAAATTATCAATTACGGGAAGAAGAGCCTTTATTGTGTTGCCCTTTGCATCACCGTAGGTCGCTTCCTTTTCTCTCTGAGAGCGTTTTCTGTAGTTATCATACTCTGCAAGAGTGCGAAGATGAGAATCCTTAAGAGTCGCAATTTCACTTGAAAGCTTTTCAATTTCTGCCTTAAGTGCTTCAACCTCAGCATTTTTCTTTGATTTCTTTTCTTTTTTTGTTTCTTTTTTTACTTCCGCAGCTTCTTCTGCTTCAACTGCTTTATTTTCTTCATTAACCATTTTTACCTCACTCCTCATCAAGCGTTTCGGAAAGCAGATTTCCGATAACCGATGCTAAATATTTTATGCTGGGAATAAGCCTTGCATAATCAAGCCTTGTGGGACCGATTATGCCGATTGAACCACTATCCTTATCCCCTACTGAATACTTTGAAAATATTGTTGAAGAATTTTTCAATTCTCTGTAAAGGTTCTCTGTACCGATTGCAACGTTCAACTGCTTCTTATGTGAACCGAGCATATTTTCAAGAGGTGTTCCCCTGTGAAGAAAATCCATCAGGGAAAAGGCATCCTCAGAAAGCTCCTCGTGATTAAGTATGTTGGACTGTCCCTTTAAATGAAGCTCCGTTGTTTTAACCGCTTCGCAAAGGTCCGCTATGGCACACAGGAAGGGGGACATTATGAAAACTCTGTCTCCAAGGGAAGCAACAAGAGTCTGAATAACCATTACATTAATATCCGAAACAGATTTACCGATAAAGTAATTCTGGCAGATGTTATAGAAAACCTCGGCAATATCGACATTGATTTGAGTTTCACTTCTTACAACCGAGCTTTTCAAAATACCCGAGGTTGCAAGAAGAACAATCATTGCCGTATGCTCACTTAAGGGAACAAGCTCAATTCTTTTGATTTTAGCATCCGCATCTGCAGGCGAGGATGAAACTGCAACGCAATCTGTCAGCTCTGCAAGAATACTGCCTGCTTTTTCAAGAAGCCTGTCAGGCTCACCTGAAAAGGACTGCAACCATATTTTGATTCTTTCCTGCTCATCTGTTCCCAATTCGTATGTTGCCATCAGGTTATCAACATAATATCTGTAGCCCAACTGAGACGGCACACGACCTGCAGAGGTATGAGGCTGTTCCAAAAGACCAAGCTCAACCAAATCTGCCATATCGTTACGAATGGTAGCGGAAGAAACCAAATTACCCATTTCGGAACAAATTGCTTTTGAACCAACGGGCTCGCCCGTAGCAATAAAGCGTTCAATTATAATTGCAAGAATCTGTTGCTTACGCCCTGAAAGCTCTGCCACGACCTCACCTCTTTCGGTTTTATCACCGTTAGCACTCTCTGTGCGTGAGTGCTAACTCTGTTAATAATATACTCCCACAAGTAGCATTTGTCAATATCTTTTGCAAAATTTATTGTAAATAGTTTGTGAATAAAAGGGAAATTTATGCAAAAATAAAAAGCTGCTTCGAAAAGCAGCCTTACACTTTATAATTTTATTATATTTAGTTTTCAGGAGCGTCTTCAATTGGGTATGTATAAAAAATACCACTCGCCCCATATTCACAAGCCTCATCATAACATTCCAATGATTTTGGCATATCAAAATATCTTTCTCTTTCTGTTATATACTCATCCTCAATTCTTATAAATTCCCAACCTTGAATTTCAAGATACTTCACCGCTTCATCAAAAGCATTCTCCATTGTTTCAGCCTTCACCCAACAATTCACAAAAGCTCCGCCTAAATATTCACTTTCAGGATTATTTTCACAAGGAACAGCTTCTAACATAAAAAAATAAACATTCATTAACAACACTTCCCAATACTATATATTGTAATTATAACACAGTAAACTAACCTTTTCAATCCGTTTGCCTGTGAGGGCAACTTCACAAAACCAAAAAACCTCTTCACTATTCACTATTACTTACTACTTGCCAAAAATCCAAGCAATAAATAAAAGTGAAGAGTGAAGAGTTAATAGTGAAAAAGTAAAATCCCCGTACTGTCGTACGAGGATTTTTGGCAGCGGGATAGGGATTCGAACCCCAACAAACAGAGTCAGAGTCTGTCGTGCTACCGTTACACTATCCCGCTAAGGACGAGGGTTATTATACTATTACAATTCCCGAATGTCAATACTTTATTTAAAATTTTTTAAAAAGTTTTTTATTATTTAAAACAAAAAAGTGTTGACTTTTGAAAATATGTATGATAATATATCAAGGCTATCAAATGCAGAGATACCGAAGTGGTTATAACGGAACGGTCTTGAAAACCGTCGTACGGCAACGTACCGTGGGTTCGAATCCCACTCTCTGCGCCACCTCTATTGAGGACAATTAAATAACTGATTTCAGTTACCAATGCAGAAGTACTCAAGTTGGTGACGAGGCGCCCCTGCTAAGGGCGTAGGTCGGGAAACCGGCGCGAGAGTTCGAGTCTCTCCTTCTGCGCCAAGTAAAAAGGATATCCGAAAGGGTATCCTTTTTGCTTTGTTTCAATTTCTCTCTGTTTGCGGAGCCTATCATCCCTGTGCTTTAGCATAGGGAGGGGGACCATCCCTGAATATATATAATTATTTAATCAATTTATTTCGTGCCTGTTGTATCTTTCACAAAGAAACCCAATCGGGATGGTGGTGGGTCGCCACGTAAAGATTACCCTTCGTTATTGAGAGCGATAATAAATGGATAAATTAAACAGTTAATAATTTCTCCCACCAACGATGTAAAGAGGGAACGGGGCAACCCACCACCATTCCGCCTGAACTATGTTTTATAATAAACGCATCACCCGAAATATAAACAACGAATAAATTTACCCAAAGAATAATGGTCCCCCTCCCTATTAGCCTGAAGGCTAACAGGGATGATAAGCTTCGCGCCACTTTCACTTTGTTCTTGAACACTACACATTTCTTTGCTATAATACCTATATAATCCTTTAAGGAGGAATTAAAATGAAAAAGCTCAAATCTATAATAGCGATATTATTAGTATTCGCATTGTTTTTCTCGGTAGCTTCCTGCGGCAAAGACACCACTGACGAAACAACAACCACAACAACAGAGCAATACATCGCACCGAATGATATTGTAAATTCAGACGCAACATATTCCGACACAGTTGCCGATACATCTGTTGAATCCACCTCGGCACCCGATACAACAAGAGGTACTGTTACTCCCACCGAAGCTCAAAGCTCTGCAACCGAAAGTGGCACCGGTTCCGCTCAGCACGAGCCACAAACATACGCGCCCCGGACAACTGCACCTCAGACTCAGGCGCCTCAGCAAACTCAGGTTGTAACCCAAGCTCCAACAGGAACTTCGACTGAAGAAATTCACGAGGCAGACGGCAGAACCTATTATATTTATTACCCCGAAAATATTCAGAGCTCAAAAAAGACCTACCCTGTTCTTTCCTGGGCAAACGGAACTGCCTGCCAGCCCTCCATGTACACAGGTATGTTCGCAGAGCTTGCCAAGGGTGGCTACATTGTTATTGCAAGCAGTGAAACAATGGCGGCAGACGGTACAGCGCAGATTGATGCTCTTGATTTTGTTATCGACTTAAACAACAATTCTTCAAGTGCCGCCTACAAAAAAGTAAACACAAAGGCTCTTGGTGTTATCGGTCATTCTCAGGGTGGCAGGAGCTCTGTTAATGCGGCAGTTAAGGATTCAAGAATAAAATGCGTTGTTTCTATCGCAGGCAGTAACTATCTCGAGGAAGCAGAGCTCAATTCAACCCCCACATTTTTCATCGCAGGCGGAAGCGATATGATAGTTTCCCCTTCTCAATGGATTCAACCCGCATATGACGTTGCAAAAGGCCCTGCAGTTTATGCTTCTCTTAACAAAGCAATTCACACAACCTGTTGCACCACGCCCGAAAAATACTCCTCATATATTCTCGATTGGTGTGATGCCTGGCTCAAAAATGACAAAAGCGCACTTAACACCTTTAAATCCAACGGCACTCTCGCTTCCGACAGTAACTGGAGCGATTTCCAATGCAAAGGTTTATGATTAGATCCCGAGGTAGATTTATGAAAAAAATTCACTTATTATGCAACGCCCATCTCGACCCCATCTGGCTTTGGGCAAAAAACGAAGGTATCGCAGAAGCAATTTCCACTTTCCGTGTTGCTGCAGATTTCTGCGAAAAATACGATAACTTTATCTTCAATCACAACGAATCTGTTCTTTATGAATGGGTGGAAGAAAACGAGCCCGAGCTTTTTAAAAGGATTCAAAAGTTAGTTAAAGAGGGCAAATGGCGTATTATGGGTGGCTGGTATCTTCAGCCCGACTGCACAATGCCATCTGCTGAAGGCTTTCTTCGTCAGATAGAAGCAGGAAACGCCTATTTCAAGGAAAAATTCGGTGTTAAGCCCACAACCGCTATAAACTTCGACCCCTTTGGCCACACTCGCGGACTTGTTCAGATTTTAAAGAAAACAGGTTATCATTCATATTTATTTATGCGCCCTCACAACATTGTGGGCGATGATACCGATTTTATATGGAAAGGCTATGACGGTAGCGAAATTATCGGTCATTCAATGTGGGGTGGCTACAATTGTGCAAGAGGCGAGGTCACACAAAAAATTGATAAAATCCTCGAGGATGCCCATGATGGCGCAAACCTTATGCTTTGGGGAGTTGGCAATCACGGTGGCGGACCCTCTAAAATTGACATTGAAAGCATTGAAAAATATATAAAAAATCACCCTGAGATAATAGTAGAGCATTCCTATTGTGAAAGCTATTTTTCAGAGGTTGATGTTAAGCCTCTGAACACATATTCAAAATCACTTGTGCATTGTATGGTGGGCTGTTATACCACAATGGCTCAAATCAAAAAGAATTACAGAGCTCTTGAAAACGAGCTTGTGACCTGTGAAAAAATGCTCGCTTTAAGTGGTGTTGACTATGACGAAAAGGTATTGAAATCCGCAGAAAAGGCACTTCTTTTCAGTCAGTTCCACGATATTTTACCCGGCACTATGATTAAGGATGGCGAAAACGAGGTTCTGCGCCTTTTGGGCTACGGAAGAGAAATTGTTTCCCGCCTTACCGCAAAAGCATTTTTCAAGCTTTGTGAAGGTCAGAAAAAAGCTATTGACGGTGAAATTCCCGTGCTTGTTTTCAATCCCCACCCCTACCCCATAACAAGAGAAATTCAGGTTGAATTTCAGCTTGCAGACCAGAACTGGAACGAGGGCGAAACAACCCTTATAAAAATCAGGGATGAAAAAGGCAATTATCTCCTCTGCCAGAATGAGAAGGAAGCAAGCAGTCTTACTATGGACTGGAGAAAACGAATCTGCTTCAGAGCAGAATTAAAGCCCATGAGCATAAATCGTTTCGACTGCGAATTAACTGTTCATAAAATCGATAAAAGACCTATCAATCCCCTAAAAGAAACTGACATCCATTTTGTTTTTGAAAACAAAAAAATCTGTGTTCTTATTAACAAAGAAACAGGTCTTATTGATAAATATGAAGCAAATGGTGTTAATCTTCTCAAAGAAAACAGTAGTAAAATTCTCGTTTACAAGGACAACGAAGACCCTTGGGGTATGACAAATGACGGCTTTTATGACAAAATCGGTGAATTTACCTTGCTTACAAAAGATGATGCCAATTCCTTTGCAGGTTACCCTGATTCCACTTGCGAAAACGTTCACATTATAGAAAATGGCAACACCAGAGCAAAAATTCAGGCAACATTCAAAAACCGTAATTCTTTTGCAATTGTAACCTACTCACTTTCAAAAGCAGATTCTTATATTGATATTAATGTAAAAATCCTTGCAAATGATGTAAACACTCTTTATAAGCTTTCCTTTGACACTGATTTTAATAATTCTCAATTTATTGGTCAGACTGCCTACGGCAGAGAAGAGCTTCTAAAAGAAGAAAAGGAAGTTACATATCAGAAATGGTGCGCATTTAAAGAGGGTAACAAAGCATTGGCAGTTATAAACAGCAGTACCTACGGCGGTAGCGCAAAGAACAATAAGCTCAATATCACTCTTATGAGAACGCCTGTTTATTCTGCCCACCCCATTAATCAGAGACCAATTACTGATAACGACCGCTTCCACAACCACATTGATATGGGCGAAAGGGATTTTTCTTACAGATTAACTCCTGATTTTGACCACATTGATGTTGAAGCAGAAATATTCAATCAACCACCCTTTGCACTTTCATTCTTCCCATCGGGTAATGGTGAAAAGAAGGACTCATCCTGTGAAATAAGCAACAAGAAAATCCTTCTTTCCTCTTATAAAAAGATTAACGAAGATGAATATCTCCTGCGCCTTTTCAACTCTTCCGAAAATGAAGAATCAGCAACAATAACCATAAATGGAAAAGATTACAAAATCACCTTCATCCCCTATGAAGCAAAAGGTTTTATTCTTGATAACAACAATTTAACGGAATGTAACTTAATAGGAGAATAAACTATATATCGGCGCATTCCCGCGCCCCAACACTCCTCACTCCTCATTCCTCACTCCTAACTAAAAATGCAACGATCAATTCACAAATTATTCGTTGCATTTTCTTTTTGTATATTGTATAATGAATTATCAATGTAATAAAATAGGATTTTGTGTCACAGAAAGGTGGTTCTATGAAAAAAGCTTTTAAAATAATAGTTATTGCAGTTGTTATAACCTCTATCATAGTTCTCTCATCTGTGCCCTTTGGTGCCATAGAAATTAAAAGATATTACGGTGATGTCAACAACGACAATTATGTTACCACTCAGGATGTAATAATCGCCCTTTCCGTTGCCGCAGGCATTTATGATGATGACCTTACGGGAATGGATTTTGAAGCAACCGATATGGATGGCGATAACGATATTTCAACCAATGATGCCCGCCTTATTCTGAAAACTGCCGCAGGTCAGAAAGCAAAAAAATATATGGAGGGCTATGAATTCGATGAAAACGCTGATTTATTCCTGAAAAAAGTCAACGAGGCTCGAATTGAAGAGGAGCTTCCCACATTAAAGCTTTCAAGCAAGCTTTGCAGTCTTGCAAGGTCAGCCGCTAAAGAATATGCTACCAAAACAGGTACCGCTTTCGCCCGTGAGGATGGCTCATATTATTACACTCTTCTTGACGAAAATGAAGTCAGCTACACCATTGCAGATAAAATTATAATCCCCGCTTCATTTGGCTACAAGGAAGCCTTTGACGAGGTTATAAAAGTACCTCAAAGCCAAAAAGCTCTCCTAAGCCGGAATTTCAAAAAATTCGGTATCGGTGCATACTCCAAGGATGGTCACACATTCTATTGGTGCATATTCCTTACTGATTAAATAAACTAATTACCGCTCGAAAGGATGATAAAAATGAGTGATTACAGAATAGAAACTAAATGTGTTCAGGGTGGCTATACACCCGGTAACGGTGAACCCCGTCAGATTCCCATTATCCAGAGCACAACCTTTAAATATGCCACAAGCGAGGATATGGGCAAGCTTTTCGACCTTGAAGCAAGCGGTTATTTCTACACCCGTCTTCAGAATCCCACAAACGATTCTGTTGCCGCTAAAATCTGCGAGCTTGAGGGCGGTACTGCCGCAATGCTCACATCTTCAGGTCAGGCAGCATCCTTCTACTCAGTTTTCAATATTGCTACTTGTGGCGACCACGTTGTTTCATCATCCACAATATATGGCGGAACATATAACCTTTTCGCAGTAACAATGAAGAAAATGGGTATTGATTTCACATTTGTTTCTCCTGACTGCACAGAGGAAGAGCTTAATGCCGCATTCCGTCCTAATACTAAAGCCGTTTTCGGTGAAACAATCGCAAACCCTGCCCTTACTGTTCTTGATATTGAAAAATTTGCAAAAGCAGCCCACGCTCACGGTGTGCCCCTTATTATTGACAACACCTTTGCAACTCCCGTAGGTTGCCGTCCTTTTGAATGGGGTGCAGATATTGTTACTCATTCCACAACAAAATATATGGATGGTCACGGTGCTGCAGTTGGCGGATGCATTGTTGATTCAGGTAAATTTGACTGGATGGCTCATGCAGATAAATTCCCCGGACTTTGCACTCCTGATGACAGCTATCACGGTATAACCTATGCAGAGCATTTCGGCAAAGAGGGTGCATTCATCACAAAGGCTACCGCTCAGCTTATGCGTGACTTCGGCTCAATTCAGTCACCTCAGAATGCTTTCTACCTTAACTTAGGTCTTGAAAGCCTTCATGTAAGAATGAAGCGCCATTGTGAAAATGGTCTTGCAGTTGCAAAATTCCTTGAAGCAAATGATAAAATTGATTGGGTAACCTATCCCGGTCTTGAAAACGATAAATATTACAGCCTTGCACAGAAATATCTTCCCAATGGCTCTTGCGGTGTTGTTTCCTTTGGTGTTAAGGGTGGCAGAAAAGCCGCAGAAGAATTTATGAAAAAGCTTAAGCTCATTGCTATTGAAACTCACGTTGCTGATGCAAGAAGCTGTTGCTTACATCCTGCAAGCGCAACTCATCGCCAGATGAACGATGCAGAGCTTGAGGCTTGCGGTATCACTGCAAATCTTGTTCGTCTTTCCTGCGGTCTTGAAAACGCAGAAGACCTTATAGCTGATATTCAGCAAGCACTTGCTGAATAATAAAACGGAACGGTCAAGACCGTTCCCTACAATTTTAACAAAGGAGGTATGAGGAATGCCTATTAAATTACCCGATGAGTTACCCGCAGTAAAAACTCTTGAAGAAGAGAATATATTCGTTATGACCGATACCCGCGCTATAACTCAGGATATCCGTCCGTTGAAAATTCTGGTTTTAAACCTCATGCCAAAAAAAACGGAAACAGAAACTCAGCTTTCACGCCTTTTGGGTAACTCACCCTTGCAGGTGGAATTTGAGTTGATTCACACAAAATCCCACGTTCCCAAGCACACACCCAAGGAATACCTTTTGGCTTTCTATAAAACCTTTGATGATGTTAAACACAGAAAATTTGACGGTCTTATTATCACAGGCGCACCTGTTGAAAAAATGCCCTTCGAAGAGGTTAGCTACTGGGAAGAGCTTTGCGAAATTATGGAGTGGAGTAAAACCCATGTTACAAGCACATTTCATATCTGTTGGGGTGCTCAGGCAGGTCTTTACTACCACTATGGCATAAATAAATATGAAATGCCCGAAAAATTATCAGGTATTTATACCCACAAAGCAGATTACAAGCAGTCTATTCTTTTAAGAGGCTTTGATGATGAATTCAAGGTTCCTCATTCAAGATATACAACTGTAAAAAGAGAAGATATTGAGAAGGTTCCCCAGCTTAAAATCCTTGCATCCTCTGATGAAGCAGGTATATACATCACCTCATCAGAAAACGGCAAGCAGATTTTTGTTACAGGTCATTCGGAATACGATACAGAAACTCTCAAAAACGAGTTCCTTCGTGATAAGGATGCAGGGCTTGATATTAAAATACCCAAAAACTATTTCCCCAATGACGATATAACAAAGCAACCCTTGAACACCTGGCGCTCTCACGCAAACCTTCTCTATTCCAACTGGCTTAACTACTTTGTTTACCAAACAACACCTTATGATATAGAAGAGATATAAAAATTGCCCTCAACAACTCGAAAAAGTTGTTGAGGGCAATAACTATTTTATTAACTTATTTCCTGATTGTTTTCTGTTTCGGAAAAACTTTCATTCCGCACTCCGCATTCCGAATTTTCTGCTCTGTCTTTACTCTTACTATGGCACAGGCAAGCCTGTGCCTTACGGGTATGTTTCTCCTTGCGAAGCTTTCTGGCAGCTGGCGACTGGCGACTGGTAGCTTTTCACAGATTATCATAATCAATCTTTCTATCGTTGAAATAGTATTCTCTGTCGTGCTCTCCTATCTCACGAAGCACCTTGCAGGGATTACCTACCGCAACAACATTTGAGGGGATGTCCTTTGTTACAACGCTACCTGCACCTATAACTGTGTTATCACCGATTGTAACACCCGGGAGAATAACCGCCCCTGCCCCAATCCAACAATTTCTGCCGATGTGAACAGGCATATTATATTGATACGCCTTCTCACGAAGCTCGGGTAAAATCGGGTGACCTGCCGTTGCCACCACAACATTTGGCCCGAACATTGTATAATCCCCAACATAAATATGAGTATCGTCAACCATTGTTAAGCCGAAATTTGCGTAAACATTATTCCCGAAATGCACATGATGACCGCCCCAGTTAGCGTGGAATGGTGGCTCAATATAGCAATCCTCACCAATTTCCGCAAACATTTCCTTAAGCATTTCATTTCTTTTAGAAAGCTCTGTAGGTCTTGTCATATTAAAATCATAAAGCTTATTAACATAACCTAACTGTTCAACCATTATATCGTCACCACTGGGGTAATATATTAATCCTGAGTGCATTTTTTCTTTATTTGTCATAAAAATCTCTCCTACACAAAAACTATACTACACAAAAAAATTATATCATAAAACATAATCTTTACAACAGTTTACCATTGAAAAACTCAAGAAAAAAGTGTATTATAGTATTTAATGTAAAATAAAAAAACGGAGAAATAAATATGAAAGTTACTGATACAGTTTTTTATGTAGGCGTAAATGACCACGACATTGATTTATTTGAAGGTCAGTATGTTGTTCCCAACGGTATGGCATATAACTCCTACATTATAAAAGGTGAAAAAACTGCTGTTATGGACAGCGTTGATATTAATTTTTACAGTCAATGGATGGCTAACATCAATGAAGCCCTCAACGGCAAAGCACCTGACTACCTCATAGTTCAACATATGGAGCCCGACCATTCTGCAAGCATTAACATCTTTATGCAGACTTATCTTGACACAAAAATTGTCGCATCCAAGCAGGCATTTGCTATGATGAAAAACTATTTCGGAACAGATTTCAGCGACAGACAGATTATTGTGGATGAAAATGATACTCTTGATTTGGGCGGTCGTACCCTTACATTTGTTACCGCATCAATGGTACATTGGCCCGAGGTTATTGTAACCTATGATAGCAAGGATAAAATCCTTTTCTCTGCAGATGGCTTCGGTAAATTCGGTGCTTTGGATGTTGATGAGGACTGGGCTTGCGAAGCAAGGCGCTATTATTTCGGCATTGTTGGTAAATACGGCACTCCTGTTCAGAAGCTTCTGAAAAAAGCAGCTGCTTTGGAAATTAATATAATCTGTCCTCTTCACGGACCCATTCTCACAGAAAACTTAGGCTATTATCTCGACCTTTATAACACCTGGTCTTCCTATGGTGTTGAAAGCGAGGGTATTGTAATTGCTTATACATCTGTTTACGGCAACACAAAAAGAGCAGCTTTAAAGCTTGCAGATATTTTAAAAGAAAAAGGTTGCCCCAAGGTTGCTGTTACAGACCTTGCCCGTGACGATATGGCAGAAGCTGTTGAAGACGCTTTCCGTTATGGTAAGCTTGTTCTCGCAACAACAACTTATAATTCTGATATTTTCCCATTTATGAGAACCTTTGTTGATGCTTTAACAGAAAGGCTCTATCAGAACAGAACTATTGCCATAATTGAAAACGGCAGTTGGTTCCCCACCGCCGCAAAGGTAATTAAAGGAATGTTCGAAAAATCAAAGGATATTACTTTTACAGACACAACCGTTACAATCAAATCTGCAGTTAATGAAGAAACAATAAAACAGCTTGAAGCATTAGCAGACGAACTTATGAAATAAGAAACAATCTCCTCAACATTTTGGTTGAGGAGATTGTTTCTTTTTATAATTCTTTAAATACACTTGCCACTTCATTTAATATGTATTCTGCTTTTTTCTTTTCTTCCTTGTATTTTTCACTTTCTCTTACAGCTTCATTTTTCCATACAGAAAGAATTTCAGGGAAAGTGAGAATAGTTTCAAAAGCAGCTTTTTTGCCGTATTTACTTTTTAATATATCAATTATTTCACACGGGTTGCTTTCATCACCTGAAAACAAATACCCCTTTGACACAGCAAATGCGCAAAGCTTTTTCACGCTTTCCTCTTCGCCCTTTTCTCCACAAGAAAGAACACTATCAACTCTTTTCTCAACCTCATCTAAAGAAAGAGAAAAAGCCTGAACCAACAAGCAACCTATATCCTTTTGAGAAAAGCCTCTTTTCATAAACGAGGCAACATAGCTACCAACAATTTTGTCAGCATCCTGGTTGACCTCATCAGGCGCAGTTGTGCTATCTAAAATCCATTGTGGAACAAAATTTTCGTTACTCATATATGCCTTTCGCTTCCTTAACTATTAAATCAACACATTCCTCTGCAGACCTGCCGTCGCAGACAATTGTAATATCTGCATATTTTTCATAAAGAGGAGCTCGCTCTTCGTAAAGCTCTTTAATGGTTGTGCCCTCTTTCATAGCAATACCGCGAGTATGGATGTTTTTTATTCTGCCTTGAAGCTCTTGGTGGCTGACCTTAAGATAAACTATCAAACCATTTTCTTTAAGCTTCGCCATAGCCTTTTCACCATAAACTGCGCTACCACCCGTTGCCACAACAGAATTCACAAAATCCTGCTTGCAGATTACAGCTTCTTCAAGGCGTATAAATTCATCAATACCGATTTTTGATATAGTGTCGCAAAGGCTCTCACCCGTTTCCTTCTGAATACTCAAATCCGTATCGCAGAAATCATAAAGCAAGCTCTTTGCAAGTATAACACCAATGGTACTTTTGCCCGCACCCGGCATACCTATTAAAACAATGTTTTTCATCACTTTAATCTCCGGCATAAGTAGGTGCATTTTTAGGTGCTGTGCCTTTTACAACCTCATGGTAGTATTTATATGTCATAGGAGTCTCTTTTTTAAGATTACCGGCATCAGTAACCTCACCTAAAAAAACAGTATGAGTGGCAGTTTCCATAGTGTCAATCACCTTGCAGGTTATATAACTCATTGCTTGAGGCAAAACAGGAAGATAGCCTTTAACAAGAGGTTCAATAGCCTCAAACTTATCAACATCTCTACCGCTTCTGAAGCCAAATGAGCCTATAATCATAGGGTCAACATTCTCGCTTAAAATATTAAGCGCAAAAACGCCCGTATCCTTGATGCACTCATTTGTATAGTTATCATGATTAATTGAAACTGCAACAGTAGCAGGAGTTGAAGTTATCTGCATAGCAGAATTTGCAGTGCAGCCTGTTGCTTTGCCCTTCGCCCAGGTTGTTACAACATAAACACCGTATGATAAATTAAATAATGCAGTTTTATCCATCACATTTACCTCCCAAAATATGTAAATTTCAAAAATTCCTGAAAAACCGACGAAACCGTAGTTCCGTCGGTTTTCGGATTATACTTCTCTGAAAGCATCTTTCCCAAGACTGCATACGGGACAAACCCAATCATCAGGAATATCTTCCCAAGCTGTTCCGGGTGCAATTCCGCTTTCAGGATCACCCATTTCAGGGTCATAAACATAGCCACAAGGACATTCGTATTTCATAAAAAATCTCTCCAATCTGAATATTAAACTCAGTCGTCAAAATCCTTTTCAGAGAATTTAATTGCGCCTGAATATGCGTCTATATCATAGTCGTATTCGTATCTACCGCTTTCAAAGCTTACCTCGTACACATGAACGCCTTTATCATAATCGAGCTCTATTTCAAGACCGCTGACATCTGCTTCTTTAAGACCTGCATGGTTTAAAGCGATACTTTTAGCTTTTTCACGAGAGATTTTTTCGGCTGAATTTTTAGTAGTTTCTGCCTTTGTTTCAGTTTTATTCACTTTCCCTACAGCTTCGGGTTCTTTTTCAGAAAACTTGATTGCGCCTGTAACCGCGTCTATATAGTATTCGTAGTCGTATTTTCCGCTTTCAAAGCTTACCTCGTACACATGGACGCCTTTTTCATAATCAAGCTCTATTTCAAGCTCTCTTACATCAGCCTCTTTAAGCCCTGCGTGATTCAATGCAATGCTCTTTGCCTTTTCGCGAGAGATAACTTCAGTTGAGCTTGTAGTAGCCTCTGTCGGTTTATCAGGCTTATTAACCTTGGTTGCTGCTTCGGTTACCTTTACTGTGTTTTCTGCTTCTTTTTCAGAAAATTTAACTGCGCCTGTAACTGCGTCTATATCATAATCGTATTCGTATTTTCCGCTTTCAAAGCTGACTTCATACACGAGGACGCCTTTTTCTTTATCCAGCTCTATTTCAAGCTCTCTTACATCAGCTTCTTTAAGCCCAGCGTGATTCAATGCAATGCTCTTAGCCTTTTCGCGAGAGATAACTGCGGTTGAGCTTGTGGTAGCTTCTGCAGGTTTATCAGGCTTGTTAACCTTAGTTACCGCTTCGGTTACCTTTTCAGCAGGCTTAACCGCCACAGTCACCTTTTCGGTATGTTTAACCACTTCAGCTTTTGGTTCTTCGGTTTTGTTAGCAACCTCAACAACCTTTTCAGCATCAGTTACCTTTTCAGTATCAGTATCCTTTTTGGTTACAAGACTTTCAATTTTTGAAGAAACCTTTTCAATTACAGATGAAGCACCGTTTTCAACAGAAGCTTCAGTAACAGCATTTTCGTTTGCTGTCTCAATTGTTGTGCCTTCAACTGTGGTTTCAGGTTCTGCATTCTTTTCACTAAGCTTATCACCTGCGGCAAATCCGCCACCACCAACTACCATAAGAGCTAAAATAGCAATCAATATATTCTTTTTCATAAAAGCGCCCCCTTTCGTATGATTTTTACTACGCTATTATTTGTTTTAATTAACCAAAATATCTCTTAAGAAGACCTTCAAATGCCTTACCGTGGCGAGCTTCATCTCTTGCCATTTCGTGAACTGTATCGTGGATAGCGTCAAGGTTCTGCTCCTTAGCCATCTTAGCAAGCTCGAATTTACCGAGTGTTGCACCGTTTTCAGCCTCTACTCTCATTTCAAGGTTTTTCTTTGTTGAGTCAGTTACAAGCTCACCTAAAAGCTCCGCAAACTTTGCTGCGTGCTCTGCTTCCTCATAAGCTGCTTTTTCCCAGTAAAGACCGATTTCGGGATAGCCTTCTCTGTGAGCAACTCTTGCCATTGCAAGATACATACCAACCTCTGTGCATTCGCCCTGGAAGTTTGCACGAAGACCCTCAATAATTTCTTCACTAACGCCTTTGGCAACACCGAGAACGTGCTCTGCTGCCCAAGTCATTTCTTCATCCTTAACTTCAACAAATTTTTCTGCGGGAGCCTTACAAAGAGGGCAAGCTGCAGGGGGATTTTCGCCTTCAACTATCTGACCGCATACTAAACATTTCCATTTTTTCATAACAATTGACTCCTTTAAATAAAATTTAATTTAATACTTTTTTTATATATTATTCCGGCAATCCTTGCAGATACCGTAATAAACTGTTTTCTGAGATTCAACCAGATGTCCTAAATTATCAAAAACCTTGGGAACCTCATTTTTGTGAAAGATATCTGTGATAACATCGCATTTCTTACAAAGAAAGTGGATATGGTCTTCAAGGTTCCCCTCGTAATGAACCTTTTTATCACTGCTCTCCACGATGGTTATAAGCCCTTCATCGTGAAGCTGACCCAAATTCCTGTAAACTGTACCAAGGCTTATATTAGGAATTATTTCCTTGACTCGCTCATAAATCATATCAGCAGTAGGGTGGTCACAAGAGCTTTTGAGTACCTTTAAAACCTCATCTCTCTGCTTTGAGCTTCTCATATAACCATCTCCTTTCGTTATCTCTAAATAGTAACGATTACTATTTACAGTTACAATATAGCAGATGGTTTCATCCTTGTCAACACTTTTTTTAAAATTTTTTATATAAATTTTTTCAGCAATTCAATTTGCTCATTCTGAATAAGGCAAAGCTCTTTATAATATGTAGCAGTTTCTCCGTTAAGAAGCAGGTATTTACCAACTCTTTTCACGCCTTTAACAAACCTTCTGCTAAATTGATATTCGCCCTCGCTCAAAGGACAATCCGCCCTGATATCAAAAATAACCTTTATATCGCCTTCATCCGAAACCAAGGGAAACAAAGGGTAAATTCTGCAAGCAAGCGGACGTTTATTTCTGTCACAGTTGCCACTGCAAACTGCAAGCTTGTAACCATTTTCTGTTTCAATTACATTTATATCCGGGTCAATAATCTTCTCTTCACCGGGGAAAAGAAGCATTCCCGTTTTTTCATCACCCTTGCAGCATTTACCATTGCAAATTTTCCCGCAATCAAAATCCAAGGGCGTTGTTCTTCTTAAAACAGAATAGCAGCTTTTTAAAACATTTTCTTTTTTCATTTTAATACCTCTGATTATTTTTAAAAAAACTACTCATAATAATACAGGTAACGATTTTTCGTATACCTATAATTATAGGAGGTTGGAATTATGAACGAACAGAAAAACAACAGCATCGGTTGCACAGTTGACTCTTGCGTTTACCACGCAAAAAATGCAAATTATTGCACAAAAAATGCTATTGAGGTTGGCTCTTGCAATTGCGAGGCTAAATCAGTAGATGCAACCTGCTGTCAGTCCTTTAAGGTAAAATAAACACAAAATCCCGCCCTTAACGGACGGGATTTTTACTTATTTCGGCTCATCCGTTACAAGATTTTCCACTTTGTCGGTAACTATATATTTATCTTTTCCGGGGTTTCCTGCAAAAGTATTTCCTTTAATCACAACATCCGCACTACAGGAAACATTAACCGCGTGGGTATTATTCAGAACAAAAAGGTTATTTTCAATTAAAATGTTTCTGTGAACAGGACCATTATATTTTTGGTTTTCAGGCTTAATAAGAATTGCATCCCCCTCGCAGTTCATAAAAGCATTTCCGCGAATAACAGCATCATTCACGCAACCGCTTTCAAACCATTCTCCTGCATCATCTGAAATAAGAATACCACTCATACCTGTATTTAAAAACTTATTATTTTCAATTCGTATTTTTCCTCTCGTTGTTGCAAGAACGCCTCGGGTAACAACTCTGTTTATAGTATTTCCGCTGAATTCAAAATCAGGATTACGGGAAACATTTTCTATAACGCCACCCTCTCCCAAGGGTACATCATAGGTAGCAAGGGTTAAATCATAATAATATTTATCCCGAAGGATTGCCTTTAAAACCTTTGTCCTGCCAACCTCTATAAGAGTTTCGGGGTCAACAAAGGCAATTGTGTCTCCCTCCTTTATGCAATCAAGCCCGTAGGTCTGAGGATGAGGGAATTTTACTGTTAATTTATCCTTATGGCTTTCAACAATTTTAAAATAAATTCCGTGAACATTGCAGGCATCATCACCTGCACCATCAAAATTGCAATTTCGAACCGCAATTTTCCCCTTGCACATACTGAACTGCATAAAATCAGCCCTGGAGCAAAAGTCCACCTCACTATCCTTCACAGGCGAAAAGTCAAGATTTTCTAATGTGATATTCTCGCTATTCTGGGCAATTAAGGCAAAAGCAGGGTTATAATGCTGTTTAACATTTTTCAATGTAATCTTTTTTGAGTTATCAATAATAATACCAACCTGGTCTCTTATAACAGGAAAAACATAAAACACCTGACCCTCAACAAAGCTCTTTGGAAAAAGATACCTGACATTAAAAATCCTGTCCGAAACCTGACGGATATTTGATGCTCCGTTAAAGGGATGAGCTTCACTTCGTTTTATATGAAAATAGTTATCCGGCTTAGCAGTAGGGATCCACCAACCACTGCTCTGAAAATCGGTAAAATTCATTTTATAATCAGTACCATACCAATAGTATTCGCCGTTTTCTTCTTTAAAATCGCTTGATTCATCAATTTTAAAGGTCACATAAAAGGGTGATGCTTTAACAACGGTAATTTTATGAACATTGGGCTTAACCGTAACAATTGTCAGATTTTTAAGAATAAGGTTTTCACAATTATTTATAAGCATATTTGTCATATTGCCATTAATTATAAAAACAGAATTATTGCAATCTATTTCCATATTCTTAACATTCTCAATAGCAAAGCCTATTTTTCTCACATTGGGCTTTTCGCCATTTTTATATTCATTAACTGCCACAGTGTTTGATATAAAAATTTCTCTTTCCTCGGCATTTTTGCTCATAAAAACATACTTACCCTTGGGAAGAGTAAGGTTTTTGCCCACCGCAGTCTGAGCAGATGTATTAAAAAGATTTTTAAAGGCAGTTGTAGCCTCTGTATCAGGCTTAACACTGAATGATTCGGGGTAAATAACCACGCTAACACCTCGTATATAATATACTATTATATTACAACACACACCACCAAAATTCAATTCATAAATATTACAAATAATATAAATATTTTTATACGCACAAGAAAAGACCACCGCTTTTTGCGATGGTCTTTTCTTGAACGAGAAGTTACTTACTTCCTGCGTATCGTATTGGCATCTTTATAATAACCCGACCTTGTTGTTACGATGTTGCATAATTATGAACAAACTGTGAACAATAGGAATATTTTTTCACATATTTTTCATTTCTATTTTTTATTTGTTAATTTACACCATATATAGAAGCAAGATTTTGTGTATTTTTTCAAGCGCAAAATATGTGAAAATTTTCTGTGATTATTGAAAGAAAATCAAAAATATGTTAATCTTAATGTGTATTAATAATAGCATCCGCTAAAGCGGAACGGAGGTATATTATGGCAAGTATTCTTGATGCTTTTAAAGAAAAGCAAACAGAAAAAAAGGTTTATGACGGCAAAAAAATCAAGGTTGGTATTATCGGCTGCGGTTGGATTGCAGAAGCTCATCTTCAGAGCTACTTAAAATGCGAGGATGTTGAGGTTGTTGCATTTGCAGACCTTGTTCCCGGCAAGGCTGAAGCCTTTGCAAAGCAGAATGGCGTTGAAGGTAATTATTATTTAAGCGATAAAGAGCTTATTGATAACGAAAAAGACCTTGATGCAGTTTCAATTTGTACATATAACCGCGAGCACGCTCCCTGCGCTATTTATGCTCTTCAGCACGGTGTTCACGTTCTTCTTGAAAAGCCTATGTGCGTTACTCTTGAAGAAGCAGTTGAAATCTGCAAGGCAGAAAAAGAAAGCGGAAAAATTCTTTCCATCGGCTTCCAGCCCCGTTTTGATGCAAATATGAAAATGGTTAAAAAGATTTGCGAAAGTGGCGTTCTCGGTAAAATTTATTATATCCAGACCGGTGGTGGCAGAAGAATGGGTATTCCCACTCCTTTCGGCACATCCTTCATTCAGGAGGATACCGCAGGTCTTGGTGCTCTTGGTGACATTGGCTGCTATTCACTTGATATGGTTCTCAATGCTATCGGTTACCCCAAGCCCCTTACAGTAACAGGCTTCAAGGCAGGTCTTTTCGGTAAAAAGCCCGAATATCTTCAGAAGCCCGAGTACACAGAGGTTTTCGGTGTTGATGATTTTGCTGCAGCTTACATCCGTCTTGAAAACGATATTGTGCTTGACTTCCGTATTGCGTGGGCTATGCATTGTGACACTCCCGGTGACACAATCATTATGGGTACAGAAGGTGGTCTTCGTATTCCTTCCACAGAATGCTGGAACGGCTCAATCGGTGGACCTATGACCATTTACCACAACATCGCAGGCGAATGTGTTGAAACAATTATCCCCGAATGCGACAATGACGGCGACAATTTCGATAAGAAAATCCGTTCCTTCATTGATGCAATTGAATTCAATCTTCCTGCACCTGTTCCCTCAAGCCAGATTATTTATAATCAGGCAATTATTGATGGTATTGCTCGTTCTTCCGACCTTGGCAGAGAAGTTACAATTGAAATTCCTGAAATCTAAGCTTTTTAAAATTTATGACCTGAACAGAATTTCTGAATTCTGTTCAGGTCATTTTATTTTTATTTAGTTTATATCTAATGGTGAAACCCTGTCTTCAGCTAAATCAATATTGGATTTACCATAAATTGCAGTTTGCAAGGTATGCGCTGCCAAGGGATAATCAACCGCCCAGTACCATACAGAGCCTGAATGAGCTTCTCGCGAAGCCTCATCGGGCATAACAATTTGCTGAACATCAAAACTCGCCCAACCACCAACAACTGCCTTTGTTGCAAGAGAAATCACTTCTGCTTCATCATAGCTTGTTTTCAGATAAGGTAAAAAAGTTTTAATATATCCTGTAACCTCAGATGTTTGAATTGTCTGCGCTTTTTGTAAAAGCCCAATCATTGTCTGACGCTGTCTTCTGGTTCTGCTAACATCACCATCAGCATCGCATTTTCTGCTTCGGCAGAATGCAAGAGCCTCATCACCATTAAGATTAACCGAATTACCTGCAACAAGACTGAAGCCATAGCCTTTGTTAAGATAATCTGCTTCATATTGCTGAACAGGAACATTAACACCGCCTAATTCATCAATAACCGCTTTAAAGAAAGCAAAGTTAATCATAGCATAACCATCAATACGGATTTTGAAATGACTTTGAATAGTATTTATAAGATTATCAATTCCATAAAACGGGAAAGCAGAGTTGATTTTGTTGAAGCTACCAACACCATCAGGAGATTCAAGATAAGCAAAGCTGTCTCTCATAATTGATGTCAATGTAATGGTTCCCAATTTTTTATTAATTGAAACAATAATCATAGAGTCAGAAAGACCTGAAATAGTGTTTTTATTTCGGGTATCAACACCTACGCAAAGAACATTCATAACATCCTTGGAGTACATAATATCTCCGCCGTTGGTTGCCCACTCTTTAAGCATTGCTTTAAACTCTTTTGCATCTCCCTCAAAAATTTTATCAAATTCAGGGTCATCCTCTAAAGCATCCGCTTCTTCTTCATCATCGAAGTCATAAGTAAGGGTATCCTCCACGGGTGGTGGTGCTTCTTTAAGTCCCTTATAATAATTAAACCCAATTGCAAAAAATCCTATACAAAGAACAAGCAAAACGCAAATGATTGAAAGAATAATTTTTCTTTTTTTGTTATTCGTTTCTTTTCTTTTTCTTGTCATATTTTTATATCACCTTCATTAAGAATAAAATCAGGACGGATTAAGTGGTTGTATTTGCGCCTTCCTTCAAAGGAAGGTGGCACGGAAAATCTTGATTTTTCGTGACGGAAGGTTCTTCCGTTGTGGAGCAACGGTTCCGCCAAAGGTGGAATTTTAACCTTCAACTATGAAATTATAATCATTTATATTAAGCTCTTTAGCTCTGTTTTCACAGAAAGCCATAAGCTCATTTACAACCCAAGGAAATCTTTTCTTCACCTCGGTATTATCAAATCGTAACACGACAAAACCCAAACTTTCTAAATATTCAGTTCTTTTATTGTCGTATTCGCGGTTTTCTTGGTAATAGTGTTGATAACCATCTATTTCAATGATTATTCTTAACCTCGGGCAATAGAAATCAACTATATAATTTCCTATTACTCGTTGCCTGTGAAATCGCGGTTTAACTTTATTGAGATAGTCATACCACAGTTTTCGTTCTTCGGGTGTCTGATTTGTTCTGTTGTTTCTTGCTAGACCTTTCAAGCTTTGGTTTATCGGCAAAGGTTCTTTTTCGTCCATCTTACCACTTCTTTTGCAATTTATAATCTTGTGAAAGCTTCACCTTACGGTGAAATGTTGCTTCGCAACAAAGAACCTTCCGTCACAAAACAGACACGCTGTTTTGCGCCACCTTCCTTTGAAGGAAGGCACAAGAAACATCAATTTATTTCTTCTGAATTTAATTATCACAAAGTTCATTAAAAATTTCGAATTAGGAATTCCGCATCCCCTCAAATGAAGTTTTCACCGCTTCTTCAGACATATCGCAGTTCATTTCATAAATTGGAATATCAGTTAAAACTCCGTTTAAAATTTCAAGCATATTCCCCATAAGATTTTTATCTTTGGGTCTTACAGTCTGGTCCATAAATAGCTTAAGGGCTTTAATTCCGGGGATTCTTTTTATACTGTTTTCTCCTCTTGAAATAAAAGCAATTCCTGCAATAGGCACACCGATATTCACGCTCTCATCATTTTTGCCACTCCAAGGAGTGCCATAAGCATAATAAACACCATCAACACATCTTATTGCAGGCTTATCATCATTAATAATTCTTGAACCGGGCAAATGCTCGAGCCATAAATGAGTATGAGTTGATTTCCCTGTTCCTGAACGGGCAGAAAACAAATACGCCTTACCCTCATATTCAACGCATGAGGCGTGAAGCATTATTCCGTTGAAGCAGGTAAGCTGTTCATAAAAATAGCTACCACTCCAAAGACATTCACATTCTGCCAATGTCATATGAGGATTTTCGGCATATCTATCCTTATAAAACTGCTCGGAAACATTTATTTTAATATCTGTTTTCTCATTGTCGGGGCAAATATACGGACCAATTCGTGACTGCATAAGGTCACAATAAAAATCAGCCTCAACAACTAAATCAGCAACTTTAATTTTCAAAATATTACTCCAGAATTTTATAATTTCTCAATTTTTCAAGGAATGCATCAGTATCAGCCTTTATAACATCCTCAGGGGCATCATATTCGCTCTTGATTTCAGCAACAATTTCATCATAGCTGTCCCCCGCCTCAAGACCCTTCCAGATAATTTCTGCAGGACCATTAAGAGTAATCATACCGTGAATGTTATTAACTGCATCACCAACAGGAACAACAACAGGCATTCCTGCAACTGTTTTTAAAATATAGTTTTCATTTAATTTCATAACAACACCAAAATAATTAATCAATTTCGTTGCAATCAGGGCATGTGCAACACACAGTACCATCTGCAAAGATGCAATAGTAATACCCCTGACTGTTAGTATCATCAGCAAATGGGCAAACAGGGATTTCCGCATTGTCCAGATACTTGTAAAATTCAACATTTTCAAGCTTTTGCTTTTTCAGATATTTACCGGTCATTTCACAAGACTCTTTGCTGTAATCAGGATTATAACCGCCACGAATCTGACCAAGAGTCAAGCTTTCGTTAAGAGGTGTATAGTAAGTATAATTGTAACTTTCATCAAGATTAAACTTTATCTGACCGTTAGGATTATACTGAATCTTGTTAGCACCATCAGCCCACAAGGCAATATTGATTTTATCCTGCCTTCTGCCATTATCTATCATACCAAACATCGCCTGTTGAACAGCAGTTTCAATAACAAGGCGTTGATTTTTGCAGTCCTTCCTTCTTTGTGTTGTCAGGCTTGCATCAAAAATCGGAACTGCTACTGCAGTTAAAACACCCAGAACGAGTACACCGACAAGAATTTCTACCATTGTAAAGCCTTTTTTGGAAAGGAAGAATTTATACAACATAAAATCACCTCGCAGTTAGTTATTGTAATTTTACCATACATTTATTATTAAAGCAATAGTGATTTAAACTTAAAAGGAAAAAGAAAGACTCCCGGATTTCTCCGAGAGTCCTTAGTTAGTAAGTTAATTATGCGTGACCTTCAGTTGCTGTACAAGTAACTGTAACTTTAGCAGAATCTGCACCAGCTTCTGCTCCTTCGATTTTTGCAATACTAACCTGATATTCAACCTTAGCATCTGTTTTACCTGCAGGACAATAGGGGAGTTCCTGGAAAAGGTTGCCAATAACAGTAGTTGTAATGCCTGTAGGTGTGCCTTTGATTGCACCTTTAGAACCATCAGATTCAATTACGAATGAAGCTGCTTCTGTGTGCTGCTGACCATCAACGGAACCCATAATCCAGTTGTTAAGCTGAGAAACGATTTCACGACGGTTACCTGCACAAGTTTTGATTCTTGCATTCTTTGTAACAGCTGAGAAAATCGGAACTGCAACTGCAACGAGGATAGCCATGATAACAACAACGATCATTAATTCAACAAGGGTGAAACCCTTTTTGCTCTTCATAAACTTAAACATTTACGAACAACTCCTTTTAATACAAAAATTTTAAATTTTGTATGTGGCGGACTCAATTCCGAGAAAGTTTCGCAACTCTTCGTAACCGCTTCCGTAACTTACAGTTAGATATTACCACCCATTTTACCTTTTGTAAATAGTTTTTTTGCATTTTCTGGGAATTTTCCGAAACTTTGCCCTTTTGCACAAGTCGAGAGTTTGTCTTTTGTGGCTTTCGCCGACAAAAAAAACAACAATCTAACGAAACTTTTCCGAAACCCTGTATTGCTACGACCAACTTAAAACTTTTACACATTTTGTGGCACAGGCAAGCCAGTGCCTTACGGGTGCTATGGTTTAAGTGAATGTGTCAGATAGAGTAGTAACCGTAAGGTATAGGCTTGCCTATACCACACAATAAACTACGATAGTGCATTTTACAATTGTTGTCGCAGTCCCAATAATTACGAATTAAGCATTAAGCATTACGAATTATAATTGCCGACCGCAGGTCCCGAAACTTGCCACTTTCCATTTTCCACTTTCAACTAAAAAAGCCGTCATTGATGACGACTTTTTCTTATACCATATAATATATATTCTTTTGCTTTTTTTGCATCCTCTTTTGAAAGAGATGGGGTGCCATCCAATTTATAGGGTATTCCCATTTCTTTATATTTATTGACACCCATTGTGTGATAGGGCAAAACATCAAGACCTTTAAGATTTTTAAGCTTGCCGATAAATTCACCTAATTTAATTAAATCTTCCTTTTTATCGGTATAACCCTGCACAACCACGTGGCGTACCCAAAGAGGAATATTTTTCTCTTCAAGATATTTTGCAAAGCTGAGAATATTTTCATTTTTGTGACCTGTAAGAGCTTGATGTTTTTTGCTTTCAATATGTTTAATATCAAGCATAACAAGGTCGGTATACTTTAAAAGAACATCTATCTTTTCAAGATATTCTTTATCTTTTTTAAAAGTTATACCCGATGTATCAATACAGGTATGAATTTTCTCTTCCTTGCATTTTCTGAAAAGCTCGGTTATAAAAGATAACTGCAGAAGAGGCTCTCCTCCGCTTACAGTTATACCGCCCTTTGCGTAAAAGGCTTTATTGCTTTTTATTTCCGCAACAACCTCTTCAACAGTAACAGGTGTACCCTTACCCATTTCCCAGGTATCAGGGTTATGGCAATAAAGGCATCGCATAGGACAGCCCTGCATAAAAAGAACATATCTTATACCGGGGCCATCCACCGTGCCGAAGCTTTCCTTTGAATGAATATAGCCTGTCATTATATTTTATCGTGGAATGTTCTTGAAATAACCTCATCCTGCTGTTCCTTAGTAAGCTTGATAAAGTTAACAGCATAACCGCTTACACGAACTGTAAGCTGAGGATATTTTTCAGGATGCTTCTGAGCATCAAGCAAGGTTTCCTTTGAAAAAACGTTAACATTAAGGTGATGTCCACCCTTCTGAACATAACCGTCAAGAAGGGAAACAAGGTTATCTATCTGGTTTTCTGTAGCTGACATTGTATTTCCTCCTAATAATTAAAATTTTCGTCGCAAACCCGACAATTTGCACTTTGCGTTTTGCACTTTGCACTTATTCTGCGTCAAGCCCTTCAAACAATGTGGGACTAACGCAAGCACCGTCTGTGCAATCAAAGTTAACTTCAATATCTCCTGCGAAAATCCGGTCATCCTTACCGAGAGCGCCGGGAATAATTGAGAATGTGTTAGAAATGCCATCCTGAGCATCAACGAAAGGAAGCTTTGCAACAGATGCAAGGGATGAAACTGCACCCTTTGTATCTCTGCGATGCATGGGGTTTGCACCGGGAGCGAATGCTTCGCCTTTCTTACGTCCGTCAGGAGTAGCACCCGTATTCTTACCGTAAACAACATTGGATGTAATAGTAAGAATTGATGTGGTGGGAATACCGTCACGATAGGTGTGATTCTTTTTAATGTGGGTCATAAAGCGGTGAACAATATCGTATGCGATATTGTCAACAAGATCATCATCATTACCGTATTTGGGGAAATCGCCCTCAACCTCATAATCCACAACAATACCGTCTTCGTTACGGATTGTTTTTACCTTAGCATATTTAATTGCAGAGAGAGAGTCTGCAACAACAGAAAGCCCTGCAATACCTGTTGCAAACCAACGGGTAACCTTTTTATCGTGAAGAGCCATCTGAATTTTTTCGTAGCAATATTTATCGTGCATATAATGAATGATGTTAAGGGTGTTAACATAAACACCTGCAAGCCACTCCATCATTGCATCGTATTTTTCCATAACCTCGGCATAATCAAGGTATTCGCTTGTTATGGGACGATATTTAGGAGCTATCTGCTTTCCTGAAACCTCATCAACACCGCCATTAATAGCATAAAGGAGGCACTTTGCAAGGTTTGCTCTTGCACCGAAGAACTGCATTTCCTTACCAACCTTCATTGAAGAAACGCAACAGGCAATTGCATAGTCATCACCGTGATGGAATCTCATAAGGTCATCATTTTCATACTGAACAGAGGATGTTTCAATAGAAATTCTTGCACAATAACGTTTAAAATTATCGGGAAGATTTGTTGACCAGAGAACTGTAAGATTAGGCTCAGGTGCTGCACCTAAATTTTCGAGGGTATGAAGATAACGATAGGACATTTTTGTTACCATATGGCGTCCGTCAATTGCCATACCGCCGATTGACTCGGTTACCCACTGAGGATCACCTGAGAAAAGTGCATTATATTCAGGTGTTCTTGCGAATTTTATAAGACGAAGCTTCATAATGAAATGATCTATCATTTCCTGAAGCTCTTCTTCTGTATAAACGCCGTTTTTAAGATCTCTTTCGGCATAAATATCAAGGAAGGTTGAGGTTCTGCCCAGAGACATTGCCGCACCGTTCTGCTCCTTGACTGCTGCAAGGTAGCCAAAATACAACCACTGAATTGCTTCCTTGGTATCACGGGCAGGATTAGAAATATCAAAGCCATAGCTTAATGCCATTTTCTTCAAATCCTCAAGAGCACGGATTTGCTCAGAAAGCTCTTCTCTTTCCTGAATAACCTGAGAATACATTGCAGAACGGGTTGTTTCCTTCTGCTCCATTTTGTCTTCAACAAGTCTGTCAACACCATAAAGGGCAACTCTTCTGTAGTCGCCTATGATTCTTCCTCTTCCGTAAGCATCAGGAAGACCTGTAATAATATGACTTGAACGGCAGGCTCTCATTTCAGGTGTGTAGGCATCGAAAACACCTGCATTATGAGTTTTTCTGTGAGTTGTGAAAAACTCTTTGATTTCAGGGTCTATTTCATAACCGTTATCCTTACAAGCCTTTTCTGCCATGCGGATACCGCCATAGGGCATAAGAGCACGCTTCAAGGGCTTGTCCGTCTGAAGACCAACGATTTTTTCAAGCCCCTTATTAAGATAACCCGGACCGTGAGAGGTGATTGTTGAAATCACCCTTGTATCCATATCAAGAACGCCGCCTGCTTCTCTTTCCTGCTTGGTAAGCTCCATTACCTGATCCCACAAATCAAGAGTTGCTTTAGTAGGACCGACAAGGAACTCTTCGTTACCATCGTAAGGTGTGAAATTATGTTTGATAAAGCTTCTTACATTGATTTCCTTCGTCCAGGTTCCGCTTTCGAAACCCTTCCAGCCGTCATACTTTTGTATCACTATCATAATCCCCTTTTAGAGTGTTGGAGATAATCCGGGATTATTGCCCGAACCCTCCCTAATCTACATTTCTCGATTATTATACAACATTTATTTACACATTACAATGCAAAAGAAAGCAAAATAGAATAAGTTTTTTGTAGTTTTTTTGTTCACTGTGTAAAGAGCACAAAAAAGTCAATGATAAAATTTTTCATTAACAGTAAAATTTTGTGGTATTTTTATTTGTTTTATGATATATTGTTTTTGGTGATAATATGAAAGAGAAAATGTTTTTAATTATTTTTTCTGTTTTAGCTGTCAGTATTCTTGTTTTTGCAATATTTTTAATTCACAATGGACTGGAGCTGAAAAAGCTGAAATCAGAGCCGATAACACTACCGGAAAGCTTTACATACACCGCACACACAGGTTGCGTTGATACAAAAGATAATACTTTAGAAGCAATTGAAGCCGGTGCAAAATATGGTGCAGATATTGTTGAATTTGATTTGAATTTTCTTTCTGACGGAACCCCTGTTCTTGCTCACGACGAGCCCAAAGGCAACGAAATAACGCTCGACCAAGCATTCAAAAAGGTCAGCGAGTACAAAAATTTAAAAGTCAATGTTGATGCAAAAAGCGTAGCAAACCTTAAAGTAGTTTACCCACTTGCAAAGAAGCATGGAATAGAGAACAGAATCTTTTATACAGGTATTGAATTGAAAGATGTTGAAGCAGTAAAAAAAGATAGTACTGAGGTTTCTTATTATCTTAATGTTGATGTTCAGAAGCCGGGAAAACAAAACGCTGAATATCTTGACGCTCTCGTTAAAGAGGTTAAAGAAAGTGGCGCAATTGGTATTAACTTCAATAAAGACAATGCAACAAAAGAGCTTGTTGATATTTTCCACGAAAATGGTTTACTCGTTTCTATCTGGACTGTAAATAAAGAAAAAGAAATGTACGAAGTTCTACACCTTGCTCCCGACAATATCACAACAAGAAATCCTGACAAAATGCAGGACATATTAAAATAAAACTCAAAACAAAAAGCAACGGTCTTTCGCTTAAACGAAAGACCGTTGCTTTTATAAAAACTTATTCAACATTTCCTGCTTTAACTGCATCAAATGTTTCCTGAACATCCTTTGAAGGAGCAGGAGTAAGCAAAGACACAATTATGATAAATGCGAGAGAAATAATAAATGCAGGAAGAAGCTCGTAAATTGCAAATGCACCGCCAAAACCGCTAATAACAAATTTCCAAACGAATACCATAACAGCACCGCTTACCATACCTGCAAGGGCGCCCCATTTATTTGTACGCTTGAAGAACAATGCACAAAGAACAAGCGGACCAAAGGTTGCACCGAAGCCTGCCCATGCAAATGAAACAATTTCAAAAACCTTGCTGTTGGGGTCTTTAGCAATAAACATAGCAATTATTGCGATAATGATAACAGAAATTCTTGCAACAAGCATTTTCTTTTTATCAGAAATTTTAACCTTTACTGCTTTGAAAATATCTTCTGAAATACTTGAAGATGCGGCAAGAAGCTGTGAATCAGCAGTTGACATAATTGATGCAAGAATACCGGAAAGGATTATGCCTGCAATAATTGCAAAAATCCATCCCTCACCACTGATAACCTTTGCCACTTCAATGATAATTCTTTCGCTGTCCTCAAGGCCGGAAACAACACCGCTCTTAACAACACCATAACCAACGACACCGATTATAATAGCAACCGCCATTGAAATAACAACCCAGATGGAAGCAACTCTTCTTGCAAGCTTGATTTTTTCAACCTTTTCGATTGCCATAAATCTGAGAAGAATATGAGGCATACCAAAGTAGCCAAGACCCCACGCCAATGTTGAGGCAATTGTGAGTGCGCCGTAGGGCTTTGTTCCTGCTGTACCTGCAATTGCTTCGCTGACACTGCCTGCGCCGTGAGTAATCGTAAGGTTAAGATAACCTGCAAGACCTTCTGCATTAGCACAAACCTGCTCCCAACTGCCTGCATAATTAATACCGAAGCCAAGAACAACAACAAGAGCAATTGTCATAACAATTGACTGAATGAAGTCCGTTGTTGAAGCTGCAAGGAAGCCACCCAATGCAGTATATAAAACAATAACAATACCGCTGACAATCATCGCTGTAAGATAAGGAATTCCGAAAATGGATTCAAAAAGCTTACCGCAGGCAGAGAAGCCTGACGCTGTATACGGGATAAAGAAAATTATAATAACTGCTGCTGCAATTACCTTAAGCATTCCTAAATTATCTCCGAATCTCTTTGAGAAGAACTCGGGCAATGTAACCGCGTCAATTTTACTTGAATATAAACGAATTCTTTTTGCAACGATAAGCCAGTTGATGTATGTACCAACTGCAAGACCGATTGCAGTCCAGGATGCCTCTGCAAGACCTGCAATAAGAGCAACACCGGGAAGGCCCATAAGAAGCCAGCTGCTCATATCAGACGCTTCTGCACTCATAGCAGTAACAAAAGGTCCTAATTTTCGTCCTCCGAGATAGAAGTCCGATGTATCTTTATTTTTCTTGGAGAACTTTGCTCCGATAGTAATCATCATTCCCAGATAACAAACGATGGTTACTAAAATTAAAATTGTACTTGTACCCATAATTTACTCCTTCAAACTCAGATATAATGAGTTATCATACCACTATTTGTATAAATATGCAAGTTATTTTTTATATTTATGCATTTTCAACAGATTTTGAATTATAAAACCTCTTTCACATTACTTTCACCTGTTGTAAGGCTGAAGGTAAGTGTTTTCTCTTCGCCGTTTTCCGTGAACTCAAGACGAATAACATCATCGCTTTCAAACTCTGCCATATTAACCTTGTAATTCTTATTTTTGAAAAATTCTTTGAGATAGCCGATTCTTTCATCATCAAAATCACCCGCGTTATCAGAAACGAAAAGAACATTACCGCAAACAGTGTTGATTTTGCCGTGAAGGAGCTTCTGCTCCCAGGTGTAGCCGAGATTGAAATCACGAAGGAAGAATACATCAGGGTCATTACAGAAGGCTCTACCGTCAAGATGATTACGGAAAACTGTATTGATAATTGCATTCTGTGAGGATGGGCTTTCCTGATTAACCTTCACAAGACCTAAAAGAGCAGTCTGACTCAGACCGTTTGAAAGCTTGAAGGACCAGTCCTTGTTTGCATCACAGCTGATACGACAAGCATCAAAGATGCCCATACAAGAACCTATCGGCACACCGCAGCCAAGAATCCATTTATCACCGCAAGCCTCACGAAGAAGGTCAACACCGTCGCACATAATTTCACCACGGGTTTTACCATTTCTGGGCTCGATACACTGACTGTAAAGGAAGTCAAGCTTAACCATATCAAAGCCCCACTCATTGAGAACAACATCAAAGAAATGCTTGATATATTCTCTTACCTCGGGAATGTAAATATCAATGGTGTAAGCACCACCCCAGCCCTGACAGCCCAGCATTTTTTTGCCGTTGCGATTGTGAGTAAGAAGCCAATCGGGATGGTCCTTTGCAAGCTTTGAAGAAACCTGCGCACTGAAGGGCGCAAGCCATATACCCGCCTTGTAGCCCTTTTCGTGAATTTTATCTGCAATATATTTCATTCCGTTGGGGAATTTCTTTTCATCAATAAGAAGCCAGTCACCAACTGCCTGCTGGTAGCCGTCATCAACCTGGAAAATGTTAACCTCTTCACTTGCTCTGTCGAGACCATTAAGGTCACGAAGAATAATATCCTCGCTGATATTCTGGAAATAGTTGTACCAAGAGGTATAACCTGCAAGATGCTCAATAGCAGGTTTTTTGCAGCCAACAAAATCAAAGAAATATTTATCCATTACATCATCCATATCACCTTTGATGATTGCAATATCAAAAATTTCATATTCCTGACCGGCAGAAAGAGCAAGACCCTCAACATCTTTTCTGATAATAAATTTATCATCCTTCATATCAACGGCAAAAATTGTGAAGCCCTGACGCTCACTCTTTGAGCCGTAAAGCTTGATTTCCTTTTCGCCTTTTTCACGGAAATAACAGTATGTATAGCCATGGAATTTACCCTCTTCGCCATAGCTTTCGAAATGGTAGTCCCCTGAAAGACCTGCAAAATGCTTTAAGAATTTATTGATATTCGCAGCCTTGATAAGCCCTTTGAATGTATCATTCTTGCAGAATTCACGGGATGTTGTCCATGCCTGATAACCATTTGCGTAGAACAAATCATCATCGTCGAAATCCTTTTCACCAATAATTTCAAAGGATTTCATTGTAAGGTTAACTTTTGCTTTCAAAACACCTTTAATGGATTTTTCTGTTTCTTTAAGCTCAAAGGTAAAGCCTCTGCCGTCAAAAGCATTCTGCTGAACATCCACTTTACCGATTTGAAATTGTGATTTAATTTTCTCAAACATAATTTCTCCTCCATTATATCATTCATTAACTGCTTCTACAAATTTAATAAACTGTGCTTTACCCTCTTCGTTACGAGCAAACACACCACATTGACCGAGAATATCTGCAAACACCTTGCCGATTTCATCCTGTAAAATCTTTTCACAGTTTTCTTCTGTAATAGTGTTGTTCTTTTTAATTCCCTCAACCCAATTATAATGCTTTGCAATTGTTTCATTAGCAAGAATATCTTTACCTTTAATAATTGCATCTTTAAGAGTTGCCATTTCTGTTTTAAGCCTTGATGGAAGAACTGCAAGACCCATAACCTCGATAAGACCGATATTTTCTTTCTTAATGTGATGATGCTGAGGATGGGGATGATAAACGCCATCAGGATACTCTTCAGTAGTGATATTGTTTCTCAAAACAAGGTCGATTTCGAATTTACCGTTTCTGAAACGGGCAATTGGTGTAATAGTGTTATGAGGTATGCCGTCGGTTTCAGCGAAAATGAAAGCCTCTTCATCGGTGTAACCTCTCCATTTTGCAAGAATTTTACCGCTCAATTCGCAGATTTTATCAGTATCGTCACCAATAAGGCGAAGCACGGACATGGGCCACTTAACAATACCCGCTTTAATATCTTCATAGCCTTTGAAGGTTACCTCTGTTTCAATAGGCGCTTTTGCCATCGCAAATTCATAGTTACCGCCTTGGAAATGGTCGTGAGTAAGAACCGAACCGCCAACAATGGGTAAATCTGCATTTGATCCGATGAAATAATGAGGAAATTTTTTAACAAAAGCAAAAAGCCTACGGAAGCCTTTTTCACTTATTTTCATTGGTGTGTGGTCTGCACTGAAAACAATACAATGCTCGTTATAGTAAACATAGGGTGAATACTGCAAGCACCAGCTTTCATTTTCCAATTCAATTGGAATAATTCTGTGATTCTGCCTTGCAGGGTGATTAACTCTACCTGCATAACCCTCGTTTTCAAGGCAAAGCATACACATCGGATACATAACCTGTTTCATTTTAAGAGCCGCTGCAATTGCTTTTGGGTCTTTTTCAGGCTTTGAAAGATTGATAGTAATGTCAATATCGCCATATTCAGTGGGAGTAATCCACTTAACATCGTTTTTTATTCTGTATTCTCTTATGTAGTCGCTTTTTCTCGAAATGTGATAATAAAACTCTGTTGCTTTACGGGGAGATTCTTTATAAAACTCATTAAATCTTTTTACAATCTCGGAAGGTCTGGGGCAAATAGCACCCATAATCTTTGTATCAAGCAAATCTCTGTAAACAACAGAATTCTCGCAAAGACCTTTTTCGCAAGCATAATCAAGTAAAACCTTTAAAAGCTCTTCAAGAGTTGCATCTTCATATACAGGTGCATCCTCTTCAATAGAATCTCTATGCAGGATTTCAAGAACTCTGTTTATTGCCCATACCTCATCAAGACTATCTAAAACGCCCTCTCTGATACCTAATTTCACAAGAGATTTTATTGCACTGCTAACCGTCATTTTACTACCTCCAAGAGAACATATATAATTATTATACAAATATATTAAAGTTGTTTCAAGTTATTTAAAGAAAAATATTGAAAAAACAACGTAAAAAGGCTAAAATAAATATAACTTTTTGAAAAGGAATGATTCTTTTGTCATTTGATGCATTAAAAGTAAAAAACGATATAGTCCAGTGGATTAAAGAGTGGTTTGAGGTTAACGGCAAAGGCTGTAAAGGCGTTGTTGGTATTTCAGGTGGTAAGGATAGTTCCGTTGTTGCGGCACTTCTTGTGGAAGCTCTCGGCAAGGAAAATGTTGTGGGTGTTTTGATGCCCAAGGGCGAACAGTTTGATATTGATGTTTCAAAAGCACTTGTTGAGCATTTGGGAATCCAAAGCTATACAGTCAATATAAACGATGCCTATAACGGACTTATGAATGAATTTCAGAAAAGTGGTGTTGAAATAAACACTCAGGCAACAACAAACCTTCCTCCCCGTTTAAGAATGGCAACTGTTTATGCAGTTTCGCAGAGTGTAAATGGCAGAGTTGCAAACACCTGCAATCTTTCAGAGGATTGGGTTGGCTATTCAACAAGATATGGCGACAGTGTCGGCGACTTCTCCCCTCTTTCAAAGCTTACAGTTCAAGAGGTTAAAGCCATCGGCAGAGTCTTAGGTCTTCCTGAAATGTTTGTTGAAAAGGTGCCCATTGACGGACTTTGTGGTAAAACTGATGAAGATAATTTAGGCTTCACCTATGCAGTGCTTGACAGATACATCCGCGAGGGTATCTGCGAGGATGAAGAAATAAAAGCAAAAATAGACCGTATGCACAGAATAAATCAATTCAAGCTTGAATTGATGCCCGTTTTCCCATACGAGCCATAACAAAAAAGGATTGTAAAAACGTTCGTTTTTACAATCCTTTTTATCACTTTTTGAGCCTTCTGCTTGCTTTTTTACTTTCCTTATCGAAATTCCTTTCGGCAGTAAGTCTTTCCTGCTCTGCTCTTTCTTCATCGAGGCGCTCGGTACGGGCATTCACAACATCATCATAGTCCGCTGTCAATTCATCAAGCTTCTGATAGCCCTCATAAAGATTGAGTGTTCTCAACGCCGCAAGATAGGGTGCAGCAACAACACCGTAAATATTGCGCTCCTTACTTGCCTTTCGCATAGCTTTTCTTCTGAGCTTGGCTTGTTCTTTTGTATCATCAGGCATATTATAAGCATCCTCATAAACCTGATTATCAAAGGGAACAATTCCTTCAGGATAATGCTTTTTAGCAAGCTTTTCAGATTTAACAAGAGCCTTTGCATTTCTTACCTCTTGCTTTCTCCATGTGCGTTCCTCTTTATCCTCAGTGTTAGGAAGAGCAATTGCAAGCTTTTGAGCCTCTTCTGCACATTTAAAGAAATTCTGAGGCCCGCCCTCTGCTATAAGACGGCAAAGCTCAAGCTGTTTTTTACCGAAATCGGTTTCAAAGCGATTTAATTCGTGCATAACAAACGCTGCAATCTCAACCTCTTCATTGTGAGTTTCGCAGTCTTCAATATACGCCTTTGCATTTTTAATTGCTTCTCTGCGGATTTCCTTTTCGCTTTCCGTAGTATTAGGAAGTGCTTTTGCTTCCTTCAGTTTATTTTTATAATCCGCAATTTTTTCAACACCAAAGAATTTTTTTGCTTTGAAAATCGCTTCACAGCCCTCAATATATGAGGCTTCATCTCTGTTACCTGAATCCTCATCCTCAACAAGAGTTCTTATTCTGATAGCGCGAATCATAGATTTCTGACCTGTTTCAGAAATATCGTATAAGAACCAGGGAAGAACGTCAACCGCCGCACCGACTATAGAAATTACAAGAAGAGTATCCATTAACTCATAGAGAACACAATTGGGATTTTTCTTCTGCATTGAAAGGGGCTTGGATTCATCATAATCAAGGTAAACATCAAGAACGGAATAATCGTTTCCGTCAAAGCCCTTTTTCTTATAAACATAAGGAATGAAAAGGTTTGTTACTGCATTGATTGCACCACCTGCATAGGTGGAAACAAAACCGAAAGCACCATCTATTCGTTCACCAATCAGATACTGCTGATTATCTCGCATATCTGATTCAATAGCACTGTCAATAACATTATATGTATCAACAAATCTATCAAGAGTATAAACAATAAACAGACCTACGCCTGCAAACGGACTCTTGTAGAAAAGGAAATATGATGCCACAAGGAAAATCTGAATAATATTCTTGACAATTTTGATTTTCTTCTTACCGAATTTTTTAATAAACCAGGGTGAGAACAGCATTCCCCAGAAATTTGCGTTATAGGAAATTGTGTTAAGAAGACCATAGGTTGTACTCTTCATAATGTGAGCGCGATAAACCATCCAATCCCAGATGTTACCCTTTGCACCTTCAAGGAAATTATTCCATCCGTCCGCACATTTAATCCAGAAAATCTTGTTGCCCGCAACCGCACGCATTGAGCTTGTGAAGCTCATTTTTGTAATACGGCTCTTAGGAAGAACAAGTCTCTCCCTTGTTCCGAAATACGCAAACAAAACAACAGGCATAAGCAGTGCCATAGGTGTATATGCACCGCGGAAATATGTCATAGTATATTTTTCACCATTATCAGTCAGGAAGTCAACCATAAAGGGATAATAAATATTATTTATGGAATAGCCCAATGAATAAATAATACTTGTTATTGCCATTATTTTTGTTCTTTCCTGAGTGTTTGGTGTCATAACGTGAACCATATTGGTAACACCGGTCTGAACCCAGCTCTGAACATTTCCCTGAAGCTGGCACATCAGGAAAAGAAGCCCTATCATAAAATATCTCGACAGCGGATGTGAGCCGTCACGAATCTGCTCATAAGGAAGCCATAAGGAAAGAAGAGTCAACACCATAGACGGTATAGCGAGCTTGATATAAACTCTGTACTTACCATCCTTACTGCGAAGATTGTCAACAATCCAGGCATTAAGGGGTGTTATGGCATAACCGAGGAACTGACAAACGTAGCCCATAATAAGAAGCTCATCATTATTCATTCCCAGGGTCATACCTGTAAACTGGTTACCAACACCGAAGCCTATTGTCCATTGAATAGACATCAGAAGTGCCATCCACCCCACAGAAAGCATTATAACCTCTTTATAGGGCACATACTCACCGGGTCTTGGTTGATTCCAATAAAGCCTAAGCTCCTGATATATTTCCTTGACCTTTGTTAAAAGGTCTTTTATCATAATAGGCAAAAAATCACCTTATTTCATAATTATTTAAAGTTCTTATTTAAAAATAGGTTTATCTGTAAGTCTTATTTCATTTTTCCTACAGCCCTCAAGCTCAAAAATAACAATTTCATTTTCATCCTTGAGAATGGGTGCGGGAAGATAGAAGGTGTATTGGGGTCCACGCTTTAAAAATCTACCGAGGTTAAAGCCGTTAACATAAATAACTGCATTGGTAAAGCCACGCATATCAACAAAGGTATCAACCTTTTCTTCCGCCTTAAAGGTACCCTTCATAAAGCACGGGAAGTCTTTATGAGATTTCTTATATCTGATATGGGGTGCCTTATCAAGCTCCATACAATAAACATCCCAGTCAACAATAGCCTGACCGCCAAGGTAAATCTCATCAAGACCCTTTCTGTCATAAATTCTTCTTGCATAATTGATTCTGCCAAGCGCCTGAACGAGAATATCAACCTTGATTTCGCCGTTGAATGCCTTTACGGGTACAGAGAAGCTTTCCTCATAAAGCGCCTTACCCTTAAGCTTTGTTCTGTCGTAAATGTGTTTTAATTCACCGTTTATGTAAATATATGCAATATCGTGAACACCGAAGGCGTTGAGCTCAGTATCATCATAAAAGCCCTTAAGTGTTGTGCTGTAAAGGATAAAGCCGCTATTCTGTCCGTAATGCTCCATATAATGAGGGATATGGGATTTTTTATGAACTGCAAATTTCTTGTATACATCCTTTAAATCTGCAAATTCAGTTAATTCAACCTTACCATAAGCCTTTGTTTTTGCATCCTCAGGTAATTCGGGAAGCTCCTTGCCCAACTGCTTTGCCATTCTGTTACGAAGAACAAAGTATTTTTCTGTATATGCACCATTTTCCGAAAGGGGTGCACCATAGTCATAGCTTGTGGTTGTGGGGCAATAGTAATCGTAGTAGTTTGCACCCGATGAAAAACCGAAGTTTGTGCCACCGTGGAACATATAAAGGTTAAAATTGGCATCCTCTTTAAAGAAGCCGTCAAGGCTCTTGCCGAGAGATTCCTCTGCATTATCTGTGTGGTGCTTTGCGCCATAGCGATCAAACCAACCGCACCAATGCTCACCGCACATAAGAGGCTTATCAGGCTGTAAAAGCTTCAAATCATTAAAGCGGTTTTCATGGTAGCCACCGAAGTTTGCAACCATCCACTCCTCAGGAATTCCTCCGCCTGAGAAGAAATATCTGTCCTCTCCGTCAGATGTAAAGAGTTGAACATCAATACCGAGACTTCTTGTTAAATCACGAAGCCAGTAAAGATATTTTTTATCTCTGCCGAAGGAGCCATATTCATTCTCAACCTGCATTGCAATAAGCCTTCCGCCCTTTGTAATCTGATAAGGCACAAGCTTAGGAATAAGCACCTTATAAAAATCCTCAACTGCTTTTATGTATGCCTTATCCCAACAGCGAAGCCTTATATTTTTATCCTTAAGAAGCCAGGCAGGTAAACCACCGAAATCCCATTCAGCACAGATATAAGGACCCGGACGAACAATAACATAAAGCCCTATATCCTGCGCAGTCTTAACGAATTTTTCAATATTGAGCATACCCTCAAAATTGAACTGATTTTTCTTTGGCTCGTGCCAGTTCCATGGCACATAGGTTTCAACAGTATTAAGACCCGCCGCTTTAAGCTTCATAAGGCGGTCAAGCCAATATTCCTCGGGAATTCTGAAATAGTGCATAGCCCCCGAATAAATATGGAATTCCTCACCATCCATATAGAATTTTCCGTTTTTCATTTCAAGCATAAAAACTTCTCCTTATTATAAGGTAAATACACACCTCTAATTATACTAAAAGAACTCATTAAAAACAAACCCCAAAATCAAAAACGGCAACTCCACCAAAGGAATTGCCGTTTATTTGTGTTATGTGACTAATTACAACCTCTTCTCATCCTCTTCTCTTTGCTTTTTGGAGTTGATTGCAAAGGGAATACCGAAGCCGAGACCGCCACCGACTACAAGACCGCCAAGAAGGAAAAGCCACCAAAGAGGATTTTTCTTTTCTTCCTCTTCCTTTTTCTCTGCCTTGATAACCTTCTTTTCAATAAGAGTTTTTACCTCTTGTTCTTTTTCAAAGGTCTTACCGAAAGCGTCTTCATAAGTAATTTTAATTGTGCCTTTTACATTACCTGTTTTTTCACTGTCAACGCGAAGATTCGCTGTTGCTGTTTTGCTTTCACCAACAGGAATTTCACCTGCAAAGCTACTGCCACCGGATTCAAGTCCCTCAATATCATATTCAACCTTGCAGTTATAAAGAGTGGATTTACCTGTGTTCATAAGGTTTATGTTGAGTGTAACTGTGTCTTCCTGAACCACCTTAACGGGAAGCCTTGCACCGTCATAATCCAATTTAGCAGGCTGACGAACCTGAACTCTTAAGGCTGCATTTACAGAATACCCTGAACCATATTCATCCTCATATTCGCAGGTGAAATTCAATTTATGCTCACCTACGGTTGCAGAATGAAATACCGAAACGGGAATTTCCCAACTGTAAATCTTACCTGCACCGATTGATGAAATATATTTTGTTCCCATACCCTCGGGAATAATTTCATCTGCACCATCTTCAACAGAAAGCATAATATTTTTCACCATTTTTGAGGGGTGCATATTCTGAAGAGTTACTGTTATTTTACCATCCTTTTCGGGAGTTAAATAATCATTCTCAACAACATAGCCCGTCACCATAAGACGAGGTTGAGAACTGTCCTCAGTTACCTCTTCGGCTTTTTCGGGTACTTTTTCCTCTTCCACATCCGGTTCAGCCTCTTCAGCTTTCTTTGTTGTTTTAACTTTTTTAGTTGTTTTTTCTGCTTTTTTAGTTGTTTCTTCCGCCTTTTTTGTTGTAGCTTCAGTGGTAGCTTCTGTTGTAACCTCTGTAGTTTCTGTCACAACCTCACTACTCTCTTCAACTGCTAAACAAGGTGTTATGCATACCACCAAGCAGAGCATAAATATAAATAATCTTTTCATATAATCACATCTTTCTGTTAAGGACATTCTGTAAGTTATGCGAAGCCCTATCATCCCTGTGTGGCTCTGCCACATAGGGAGGGGGACCGCCCTTGAATGTAAAAAACTTGCGAATTAAGTTTATTTCGTGCCAATAAGTACATTTATAAATAAGTTAAAGCGGGGTGGTGGTGGGTTGCCCCCTTCCCCCTTTACTTCGTTGATTAGGGGAATAATCAATTATATAATTAACTTCTTTATTATTGCTCTAATCAACAAAGGATTGTCTTTACGTGGCAACCCACCACCATTCCGCCCAAACTATATCAATACAAAACCATACCACCCGAAATATTCATATTGAAATAATTTACTCATAGAAGAACGGTCCCCCTCCCTATTTGCCCAATGGCAAACAGGGATGATAGGCTTCGCTTTTATCTACTTAATTCTTCTATCTTTATTCCTTGCGAAGCTCATTCCGCATTCCGCATTCTTTTAAAGTTCTCTTATATTCTCAACAATACTGTTCCTTGTTTCTTTTCTTATCTTTGAATACACACTCAATGAACAGATTGCGAAAAGTATAAGACCTAATAAAAGTGTAATCCAAGGATTGAACACAAGAACCTCTGCAAGGCTTGTATATTTATTTGTGAGCACTATTATCAAATATGACAAAGCGAACCCGCCAAAACCTATTCCGAAGCCCCATTTGAACATTGAAAGAAGCTGGAGAATATAAGATTTTGAAATTTCCTTTTCATTTGCACCAACCGCACGAAGAGTACCGATTTTCTTTTTATCTTCCTTGATAGTTGCCATAACCGTATTGTTTACAATGCTTCCGCAAATTGTATAGAACAAAATTACAATTGCATACAAAAGAAATCCGAGATTTTTCCACTCTTCCTTTTGAGATTGTATGTTTTCATACTTTGAAATGTACTCACCATTATCAACGCACTCTGCAACAGAATTGAGAACTGTGCAGATTTCTTTATCTGTTTCTTCTGTGCAATCATCATTTAAAACAAATTTAAGCTCTTTATATTTAGCATCGGGGAAAAACTTTTCCATTCCCTCATGAGTTGTAACAATTGTGAAATCTGCGAAATGGCTAATGCTTTCACCAACACACCTCATATCTAAAACTCCGCCTATTTCAACATCGGAACGTGTTTGAGTAATAATTTTCTCTTTCTCCAAATATGGCTTACCTTCAGCATCGTAATCAGGGTCAGGGTTTTCTGCATAAACAACACCTATATCAAGAATTTCACCGGGAACAATATCACAGTCTTCTGTTGTGATTAATATTTCGGGGTTTGCTTCAATCAATTCCGCAGCATATTCAGAATTCCAACGACTAACGATATCCTTTGTGTCGGTGTAACCCTCTTCCACCGTAACATATATTTTTGCCGGGGCAATAACAAGCACCTGTTCACCGGAATCAAGCTTATCTATATTAACCTTTCCCGACATTAACGCTTCGGAAGAAAGCTTCTCTATTAATTCACCATCAACGGAAATCAGGTTCACCTGCAAAATATCTCCGTCATAGCCTGTCGCATTTTTTACATCCACAGTTTCCTGACTCTCGAAATCGCCACCCGAATATTCCGCTTCCTGTTCTTCGAAATATTTCATATAATTATCTTTATTTACTTCCCTTGAACCATCTATATTTACATCACCGGCAACATCTGTTGCAAGCCTGAAATAATTTGAAATATCATCAGCTTCATATTCTATAATAGCCTCTGCTCTTTTTTCACCATAGAAAGAAGTGATGCTTTCGTGATTCAGAACTGTCTGAATATGGTTTTCGGAAAATCCGTTATTGCTCTCAGGAGAGTTATAATAAGCGTTACCGCCATCACGGGACAAATGCAAATCATAATCATACTTTAAAGCATAATCCCAACCTATAAAGCCAATGTTATTGACCTCATAAGTCATATACGACATTGCATAAGAGGAAAATATAATTGTTATTGTAAGAAATATACTGACAACAACCTGCTTTCTTCTTGAAACAAGCATATTCCTTTTTGCAAGAAGCTTTGAAGCATCAAAATCCTTTTGACCTTTGATTTTTTTATTTTTGAATTTTCTCATAGCTTCGATATTTCTGATTGACTGCAAGGGTGTAATTCTCATTGCAGAGAAAAGAGGTATAAGCGAAGCCATAAAAACAGAGAAAATACCGAAAGCTCCACAAATTAAAAGAACCCATAAATTCGGTGTAAAGAAATAATTGCTGAAAGTTTTAACAATAATAAGCTTTACTGCAAAGAAAGAAATCAAAAGGCTTACGGGAGTGCATATTACTGCTAAAATCAAGGCTTCTCTCATAAACAGCGAGAATATCTGCTTTTTAGTAGCACCAACAGCTCTGTAAAATCCGATTTGCTTTTTCCGTTCCTTCAGGTTACTTGCAAACGTATTAATAATACCTAATGAAGAGGCAATCAAAAGAATTACCACCACAACAATTACCATTATAACGTGGGTGTAGCCTTCCAGAGATGTAGCCAGATAGCCCAACTCCTTATAAACCCATATCTCAGGATCGGGAGACAAGCCCTTATCCTCTCTTAACGCCCAGGAAGAAACACCTTTCACATTTTTACGATTTACAACAGAATAAATCAATGTATTTTCTTTTCCGCCTAAATCGACTTTTTCAGAATTACTTACAAATGCAGATGGTAACAATTCCCCGTACTCTGCAACATTACTGCGCTTATCTCTTAAAATACCCGTGAGAGTATATGTTTTCTCTTTGATTTCCGGTAATAAATCCTCACCGTTCTGAACCTGATATTTAAGGGTTATTTTATCGCCCACCTTTGCAGACAAGCCTAACTGTAAAAGTGTTGCTTGCTCAATAGCAATTTCGCCCTTATTTTCGGGGTATGTACCATCAATTAAAATAGGGTTAACAAGTCTTTTTGCTGTTTCATCAAGCTTGGCAATTGGTGTACCGTTAATTTTATCTTTTTCATCAGTAAACATAAAACCGATTGTTTTACCTACACCGTATTCTTCAAGATAACCCTTAGTTTTAAACTCTTTGAACACCGATTCACTATAGCCTGAATCAAACCAATCATAAAAGCCATAATCCGCTTCTGTTTGTTTTATGGTTGTGTCATATATACTAAAGCCAAAGTAAATAATACTTGAAGAAAACACCATTGAAAGAATAATACCTAAAATCATTAAGGTATATCTTTTCTTCCTGTGCTTCAGGTTACCGAAAGCAAGGGCATTAAAGGTTAATTTTTTGTTTTTCATAGAATCACCTGCATTCTATTATGCAAATTTGAATTAATAAATTCATAACAAAATAGTTGCGGTTTTTATACCTTCCTTCGAAGGAAGGGGGACCGCCTTGTTATTGATTTTGCTTTTCATATAGTTACAAACGAGCCTATAAATAAAGGCACACATTGAGTTTGACGGAGCGGTGGAAAGTTCTCTACGCGAGTCCTCGAGCGTAGTTGAATCGTAAGATTCAATTGTAATAAACTAACGGAGAGCAATAACTTTATTACAGTTTCACCTGCGGTGAAATGACGCTCAAGTGTTCGCGTCAAGAACTCTCCACCACCCGACAAACTATATTGATAAACTCAAAAATCGACACGCTTGATAATTAACCGAATGAAATAATCTATTCAAGGCGGTCCCCCTCTCTTCGAAGAGAGGTTTAAACACACCTTTACTTTATTCTTCTATCTTTACTCCTTGCGAAGTTCATTCCGCATACCGCACTCCGCATTCCGCATTCTTTTAAAGTTCTCTTATATTCTCAACAATACTGTTCTTCATTTCTTTTTTGACCTTGAAATGAACATTAGCTACACAGCAAACAAAAAGTGCAATAACAGCAGCAATTGTTTGCCAGAATGTCAGAACAAAGTCATCAGTAGTATCGCCCATACTTATAAATACAAGGCAATAAATACCATAGAAAAGTGCAAATGCACCAAAGCCTAAAACAGTTCCGAAGCCGAGAACAGACAGCAGCTGCCTTATATACGAGCTTGAAATATCCTTAACAGATGCACCGACTGCTCTCAGCGTTCCGATTTCCTTTTTGCTTTCTCTTATTCGTGCAGTAAGAGCATTGTTAATAAGGCTACCGCTTAAGGTAAAAAGAAGAGCCACAACTGCAGTTATAATAAGCAATAAGGTTTTGGCTGTTGTTTCTCCGGATTTCGCACGTTCATAAGCAGAATATATGCTCGGACTACCCATTTCTGCAGTAAGCCTGTCAAAAAGTGTCATCATTTCTTCTTCAATTTCATCATTACACTCTTGATTAAGATGGACTTTCATTGAAAGATATGGCAAGTTTTTTGTGAAGGTATCAATTCCGTCAACACTTGTAACTATGCAAGGTTTACTGCTACTAAAGAAACTATAATCATAAAAGAGATTTGAAATATCAGCAGGCAAATAAATTATTGCACCAATTTTTGTATCAGTTTCAATTTTTGTGTGCTTGAATTCGCCTGTTTTGATTTTTCCTTCTCCACCCTCATATTCATATTCAACGGGTTCGCCTTCTTCTGTGCCAATCCAACCTAATGTAATTCCCTTATCAACCTTGAATTCATCCCCTATTTTTGCAGAATCAAGAACAACCTGATTATCAGCAATTGTTTCGGTTGGTTTCAAGCTCCACTCAAAATCCATATCCGGACCAGTTGCACCGTCATAATCCCAAGCTGAAAGTTCAATGTATTCGGGTACAAGAAGAATAATCTCTTCGCCGGAATTGATTTTATCGATATCAATTCTGCCTACTGTAACTGCATCTTTTAAGGATTCAATATATTCTTCCTCAACACCGTAAAAGCTCAAAGGGAATACCTCGCCTTTAATCTCTGCTTTTTCCTTAACAGCTTTATTTTCAAGATTATCTTCGGTAAATTTATGATAGTTTTCAGGTGTAATCTCACCTTTTTTAGAATAATTCTGCTGGTAAACATCATTTGTATAACCGCAAAGGCGCAGATAATCTGTTAATTCATCAACTAAAATGTATCCGTTTGTGGCTTTACCGGTTACAACTCTTTCTACATTAGAGTTATAAAGAACATCCTGAACATCATTATCAGAAAAACCATTAACCTGTTTTTCATAATGTGCCAACTGTCTGTAAGAAAAGTCATAATATTCTGCTTCAATGCCATAATCATAGTCAATCATTCGGTTATTCTTTTTAACTCCGCCTATAATTGAATAACCAAAAATCGAACCAAAGATTGCTACGGCAAGAATGATGCTTGTTAAAACCTGTTTATTTTTATAAAGCTTAATATTTCTTGATGCTAAAAGCCTTGAAGGAGTAAATTCCTTTTGGGTTTTTATTTTCTTTTTCTTCATTTTGCGGTTAATCTGAATATTCCTTATTGCCTGCATAGGAGAAATTCTCGAAGCAGAAGCGAGAGGAATAAGAGAAGAAAGAAGTACCACGCAGATACTGAACAATGCACTTAATGGAAGCACCCACCAGCTTGGCTTGAAAACAAAGTTTGTTCCCATAAGGTTAACGCTCATTCTTACTGCAAAAACAGATATAAAAAGGCTTAAAGGAACGCAGAGTAAACATATAATAAAGCTTTCTCTTCCGTAGATTTTTACAATCTGTCTTCTTGTTGCACCAACGCTTCTTAAAAGTCCTATTTGCTTTTTTCTTTCCTTTAAATTGGTTGAAAAAGCATTAATGATACCAATATTTGAAACAAGTGCCAATACCGCAACAAAAACAAGCATCAATAAAAATGGTGCGTCAACGCCGAACATATCTGCAATTGTGTAGCTAAGCTCATATCCGCCTGTTGTGTAGATACCGGTACCATCACCGGAACCCTTTGTTTCTCTTAATGCCTTAATATATGCTCCGATTTCGTCTTCTTCATCACCCGATAAAATAAGGCAATGTAAGCTTTCCTTACCGCCTAATTCAACTTTTGAGCCATCTGCAACAAAGGCTGCAGGAAGCTCGAATGCCTGACCTCCGTGCTGATTTCCGATATTTGACCTTTTATCATTAAGAATACCAACAAGAGTATATTCTTTTTTTATTGGCTTTTCAGACTTTTCCGCACCATTCTGAACATATAAATCAAAGATTATTTTATCTCCGATTTTATAAATACCGCCAAGTCTTGTAAGTGCAGTCTTTTCTATGGCAATTTCATTTTTCTTTTGTGGCATTTTGCCTTCTGCGAGGCTTTGATAATAAAGCTCTTTACCACCTTCATCAAGCCAACCAACAGCAGTACCCAACTCAATTTCACTATCAACCATGGTAATCGCACCCAAGATGTGCATATAGCCATGGTCTTCATAAGTTTCATTTAATACAGCTTCCAAAGAATCGTTAGTAACAACATTAGTTACAATTTCGGACTGCTTTCCGTATTTATAGTTATGGGTTTCAATAGCAGAAGTAACTGCACTTGAAACAAAAAACACAAAACCCGATGAAAACACCATTGAAAGAATGATGCCGATAATAAGCAAGGTATATTGCTTTTTCCTATGCTTCAGGTTTCCGAAAGCAAGAGAATTAAAGGTTAATTTTTTGTTTTTCATAGAATCACCAAAAAAAATATATAATTATAACTTCTAAATCCAGAGCCAAAAATTTGCGGTTTGTTTTGCCTGCCTTCAAAGGCGGGGGGACCACCTTGTATACAGTCACCTTTTATATTTCTCTTAAACGAGATATTTGTTTGCTTTTAGAATTAAGTTTGTCGGGTGGTGGGTGGTTCTTGATGCGACCGAAGTCGCATCATTGAAGCATCAGCTTCAATTAAGACATCTTTCTGATTTGATATATTCAAACAGAAAAATATGTCAATTCCACCTTTGGTGGAATTGTTGCTACGCAACAAAGAACCTTCCGTCACGAAAAATCAAGATTTTCCGTGCCACCTTCCTTTGAAGGAAGGCACAAACACACCTTTACTTTATTCTTCTATCTTTACCTCTTGCGAAGCCCATTCCGCATTCCGAACTCCGAATTCCGAATTTTGATTTTTAATTATCCTTTTTACTATCGGAAACAACAGCGCCGTCTTCGATTCTGATAACTCTATCTGCCTGCTCGGCAACGTGCAAATCGTGGGTAACAAGAATAAGGGTTACGCCTAAATCTTTACTTACATATTTAAGAAGTGAAAGCACCTCTCTACCACTTTTACCGTCAAGGTTACCTGTAGGTTCATCGGCAAAAAGAATTGAAGGCTTATTTGCAAGTGCTCTTGCAATAGCAATTCTCTGTTGCTGACCGCCTGAAAGAGCAGACGGAAGATGAGAAAGTCTGTCTTCAATGCCGAGAATGTCAATGATTTTCTTCAGATACTCTTCATCGGGTTTCTTTTTATCAAGCATAATGGGAAGTAAAATGTTTTCATATCCTGTTAATTCTTCCACAAGGTTATATGCCTGAAAAACGAAGCCAAAGCGTCTCCTTCTGAGGATTGAAAGCTGATTATCGTTATAGTTTTTAAGGCTTTCGTTATTATAAACAACCTCGCCTGATGTTGCATTTTCAAGACTGCTCAGAACATGCAAAAATGTTGACTTACCTGAACCTGAAGGCCCTGTTATTGCACAGAACTCCCCTTTTTCAAATTCCAATGACACATCGTTAAGCGCCACAACTGTATTTTCACCGCTTAAATATTCCTTTGTGAGATTTTTGCATTCGATAATATTCACAGAAAACTCTCCTTTGAATTTGATTTTTGAGAATACTAATTCTCTATGTTGATTACATTGTAAAACATCAATCTTAATTTTAGGTGACTTTTATCTTAAGATTTCGTAAGATAAAAAGAAAAACTCTCCTTTGAAAAATCAAAGAGAGAGTTTTTCTCGTACCGTCAGGCACATATCGCACCAAAGGTATATCGCATCGTCAGATATATCGAAAATCCGTCAGGATTTATATCGCTGCCAAGTTATACTTGGCAATCAAATAGCCTGATACCCATCAATATGCGGAAAGCACATTATAATATCAAGCCCTGTTGCAGAATTTACGGCACTGATTGTTCCGTGGTGCTTTTCAACAATGGCTTTGGTAATTGCAAGACCGATTCCTGCACTCTGAGGCTTGGCATTTTTGGCTCTGTGAAATCTCTTGAAGAGCTTGCCTACATCATCTTTATCAACACCGCCACCGTTATCAGAAACCGTAACAATTGTTGAACGTTCATTTTCTTCAACGGTTACATTGATTTTGCCCTTATTATCCGTATGCTCGCAAGCATTTTTTATAACATTCCCTAAAGCCTCTGTCAGCCATTCCTTATCGCATCTCATCCGGCTTTTTCCGACAATGCTGAATTGCTTTTCAGAAAAAATATGCTTCATATCAAGAACAATACTTTTAAGAATTTCACTCACTTCATAGAACTGAAAATCCATAATGTATGTATCGCTCTTTATCTTTTCAAGACGTAAAAGCTTTGCAACAAGCTCTTCAGTTTTCTCCACAAGCTGAAGCTCTTTTTCTGTATGCTCTGTAGGATTCTGTGCATTGTCCATTTCAAGATAAAGACGAAGTCCGGCAAGAGGCGTTTTCAACTGATGAGAAACATCTGCAATAAAATCAGTATTCTTTTTAGTTTCGGACTCAGTGTTTTGCTTTTGCACCTCAAGAGCATTTTCCAAATCGCATACAGCATTCTGAAGAGGTGCAAAATTATCATCTTTTGTACTGAATTTTGTCAGTTCGCCTTTTTCAAGATATTTATTGATGCTTTTAGTAAGCTTTCTCACTTTTCTTTTGCTTTTCCAAAGAGATAATGCCAGAACAACAACCACTAAAAACAGCAGACATACAGATATAATCAAGCAGATTTCAAAAGGACTCATTTTCCGTCCTCCCATCTGTAGCCGATACCTCGAACAGTAACTATATGCTCTGCACCAACTTTTTCCCGAAGTCTGCTGACATGCACGGACAAGGTATTATCGTCAATAAATGAGCCACCCTCATCCCAGATATTTTCCAATAAAATTGCTCTTGTAACAATAACACCGCTGTTTCTTATAAGAGCTGAAAGAATCTGAAACTCTGTTGGAGTAACAAAAACATTTGCGCCATCCTTTTTAACGGTCATTGTGTTTATATCAATAACAATATTCTCGCAACTATACACTGTTGATTTATTTCTTCTCAAAAGAGCACGGATTCTTGATAAAAGCTCAAGAAGCTTGAAGGGTTTTGTAACATAATCATCTGCACCTGCATCAAGTCCGCGAACAACCTGAACCTCGTCATCGCAAGCAGTAAGGAACAATATGGGAACATCCTCGTTCTTTTCACGAATGAAGGCGCACATATCAAAGCCATTACCATCAGGAAGCATCACATCAAGGATTATAAGGTTAAAGCTTTCCTTCAAAAAGCTCATCTTTGCATCCTCTATTGTCCCTGCAGTAACAACATCATAGCCTTCCTTTTTGAGCATTTCGCAAAGCCCGTCACGAAGGAAAACATCATCTTCAGTTACAAGAATTTTCACTGCCATATTTATCACCAATTAAATGATAACATACAGCAGTGAATAAATCAAATTAAGATTTTGTAAGGTTTACCTGACCGGATTTTTTCTGTTAGTATTTATCCGTTATAGACTTTGTATTTGAGTATGCGCTATAGGTTTTGCTCTTATATGCTTTAACCTTGTAGGTATATTTCTTACCCTTCTTAGCAGATGAATCTGTATATGAAAGGTTTGATACACCCTTTTCGGTTTTAAGCTTTGAATAAGAGCCACTACCTGTTTTGCGATAAACAACATACCCCTCTGCACCTGTCACCTTAGTCCAGGTGAGCTTAACGCCACCGGTTGTGCTTGAAGGTGTTTTCAAGGTTGGGTCTGCAAGATGCAGGATTGATTTCGTGCTTGAAGACGCAGATTTAGTTGAACTCTTCACAGCTTTTACAACATAGAAATATTTTCTTCCGGACTCAGCCTTTTTATCGGTGTAATAGGCTTTGGAGGTTGTACCAATCTTACTATAAGAGCCATCCTTTGTTTTGCGGTAAACGTTATACTTTTCTGCACCGCTTACCTTATTCCAGGAAATTCTTACACCATATTCGGAATTAGAAATCGCTTTTAATGTGGGGTCTGCAAGGTGCAAAATCGATTTAGAGCCCGAAGCTGAAGATGAACCTGCTTCATTTACCGCTTTAACGTAATAATAATATCTCTTACCTGATTTTGCAGTTTTGTCGGTATAATAATTGTTTTTAGTTGTGCCGATTTTTCTGTAAGAGCCACTCTTCGTTCTGCGATAAATGTCGTAGAAATCGCCACCCTTAACTTTACTGAATGTTATTTTAACGCCACTTCTGGTATTTTGCACCTTTTTCAATGTGGGCTTACTGCATTTAAGCTGAGGAATATCAACCTTCTCTGTGCTCTTGCAAGCAGAGCATTCTCTGTGTTTACATCCGTCTTTATATACAGTTGCCTTATCAGCAACAGTCCACTTTCCGAAGGAATGGCTTGCATGCTCAACAAAATTCAATCCGACAGCTTCGGCATATTCTTCTGCAGTTGAGCCCTTTGCTGCATAAACGTCAAAACCGCTGTAAACCACCTGCTCGCCCTCATCACAGGTAACCAGATAGCCCAACGCACCCTTGCCTATTTCCTTCACACTTGCAGGAACTGCTAAACCATAAAGCTCATCGCAGTCATAAAATGCATATTCACCAATAATTGTTAACCCTTCATAGAGGAAAACATCCGAGATATTGTTGCAATTGTAAAAGGCTGAGCTACCAATGCTTTCCAAGCCTTTACCGAATGTTATATCAGCAATTCTGGCGCAGGAATAAAAGCCTAAATCGCCTATAGTTTTCAACCCATCCCCAAGCTTAACTGATTTAAGACCGTAACAGCAATAGAATGCCCGGTCGCCGATATATGTAACCTTATCAGGAACATCCAGGGACTCTAAGCCTCTGCACTCATAAAATGCATAGTCGCCGATACAAACCAAGCTACCAGGCATTTTTACACCTGTAACCTTGTCACAATACTCAAAAGCCTCGTTTGCAATTACTCTGGTGTTTCTCCTGATTTCATACACATCACTCAGAGTAGTTTTAGCCTTAATGAGATAATTGCCTACATAAAGAACTCTGCTCTTCCAATTGCTTTTTGTATTGTAATATGCAGTGTTATAAAAAACATCCTTACCTATTTTTGTAATAGTATCCGGTAAGGTTATATCCTTAAGGCTTACACAACCGGAAAATGCATTATCGTATATTCTTATAACACCCTGAGGCACAGTAACAGACTCAAGCTTTTCACAACCATAAAAGGCTTTGGATTTTATTTTTTTCAAGCCCTTATTCAGAGTTACCTTTTTAAGCGCTTTGCAGTAGGCAAAGGTTGAAGACTCAAGGCTTTTCAGGTTTTTGGGGAGCTTTATAGAGCTAAGCCTTTTGCAATAGCCAAACGCACCCTCGCCAATGCTTGTTACGCTATCCGGAATACTTATTTTCTTAAGCACCTCACACCAATAAAAAGCACAATCACTGATATCAGTTACGCTATCCGGCAATTCTACATTAACAACAGTTTTATTTCCGTAAAAGGCATCTCCACCTATAGTTTTCACACCATTTGGCACCTTATATGTAGCAGAAGGAAATGCTGTGGGGCACATAAGCAGGGTTGTTTTATCTTTATTGAACAACACACCATTTTCAGATGAATAAGTCTTATTTTTGCTATCAACCGAAATTGCTTCAAGCTTATCACAATTGCTGAAAACGGATGTACCTATTGAATCAACATTAGCGGGAATAGTTATTGCAGTCAAGCTTTCGCAACACCAAAATGCAGAGTCATCAATTTTTGTAAGAGCTTTTGACAATTTAATTTCAGCAAGCTTATAGCAATTTGCAAAGGCTCTCTTCCCTATACTTGTTACAGTATCAGGTATTGTAATCTTTTCAAGAGTCTTGCACCAGGAAAATGCAGATTCGCCAATAGTTTTTACACCATCGGGAATTACTATTTCCCTAAGTCTGCTACAGGAACGGAACATATCTTTACGAATAGTTGTTATGCTACCCGGAAGTTTTACTGCTTTAAGATTATCACAATACCTGAACACGCCCGAGCCTAAAGATTTTACACTATCGGGAATAGTTATTGATTCAAGGCTTGTGCAGTTCTCGAAAGCATAAGCCTTTATGCTTGTTACACTATCCGGTATATTTATTGATGCAAGGCTTGTGCAATATTCAAAAGCAGATGACTCTATGCTTGTTACACCATCAGGTATTGTTATTGATGCGAGGCTTGTGCAATGTTCAAAAACAGAAGACTCTATACTTGTTACACCATCAGGTATATTTATTGCTTCAAGGCTTGTGCAATATTCAAAAGCTGAAGCATCTATACTTGTTACACTATCAGGTATTGTTACTGATGCAAGACTTCTGCATTCTTGGAAAGCAGCTTCACCTATATGCTTTACGCCATCACCAAATGTGATATTTGCAAGGCTTGTGCAACCACCAAAAGTAAAAGAACCGGTGCTTTCACTATATATTGTGGCACTTACAAGGCTTTTACAATCCTGAAAAGCACAAACCCCCATACTAATAACACTATCGGGTATTGTTATTGCTTCAAGGCTTGTGCAATCGGAGAACGCCTGATAACCAATACTTTTCACACCATTACCAAATGTGACGGTTACAAGTCCGGTGCAGCTACCAAAAGCTTCGCAGCCTATATTTGTTACACTATCCGGAATTGTTATTGATTTAAGGCTTGCACATTTGTAGAAAGCCCCATCTTTTATATTTTTAACACTGTCAGGAATAACAACATCAGTCAGTAACTCTTTATTCAAATATAAATTTTTAGCATACGACAACGGATTTGAAGCTTTTGAAGAACTATATTTATTTTTATCAAAGCCTGAAAAGCTTATACCGCACCATGCAGCAATATCTGAAATATAAACAGCGTTAAGAGCACTGCAGCTGTAAAAAACATATTTGCCTATACTTGTTATGCTATCAGGTATTGTTATTGATGTAAGAGCTGTGCAATATGCAAAAGCATAATCGGCAATGGTTTTTGTTCCTTCTTTTATGGTATAGTCCCCTGTAACATTACCATTATAATCATTATAATAAAAATCCGGCTTATTTGCAGCTATCAGGTGATTATCTATATAAAGAACACCATTCTCCCAGTTGTTTTCATCCATATAATAACCGGTATTGTAAAAAGCCAATTCACTTATATTTGTTACACTATCAGGAAGCTTTATTGATTTAAGATTTGTGCAA
>JAZMZY010000015.1:0-2598 GCA_045586265.1 Acutalibacteraceae bacterium | reverse complement strand
GTATCGGCAGTTGTTTCTTCAATAAGTCTTTCAAAGGTACGCTTACCGTCATAAACCTCAAATTCAAAAGCGTGGTTATGGTAACAAAGCTGTTTGCCCTGCGCCTTCATTTTTGTGCCAATTTCATTGCACTTCTGAATAAAACCACTTACACCCTCAAAGGATTCGTGAATATTACCGGGCATAGCACCAATACCGATATTATCACAATGAATAAGGTTATGCTCGTGAATAAGCGCATCCAAATCGTTTTTCATTCTGTCATAGGGCTTGTGAGTTACACAGACATCCATTTTGTATTTATCAACAAGCTCTGCAACAATTTCAGGATGAATATCACCAATTGCTGAAATCTGAATAACATCACAACCAATGCCTTGAAGGAAATTGAGAGTTTCTTCAAAATCCTCTGCATTTTTGCATTTATCACGTAATGTATATAACTGAACACCAAGCTTAATATCGCTCATAAAATCACCTGATTTCTTTTTGATAACATTATTTTATCACACAATTTATTAAAGTAAAGTTATTTTTTACAAATTTTGCAAAAATCTTTGTGCATATTATTTATAAAATCGCTTGATTTTTTTCAAAAAATAGTTAAAATATAATGTGTATGGAATAAATTTACTTATAATTTTAAGAAGGCGAAACTATGGCAAAATATCTTATTGTTAATGCTGATGACTACGGAATGTGTAATGCAGCAAATGAGGCGGTTGAAGAGCTTTTTCTTGGCGGTTGGTTGAAATCTGCAACCATTATGATGCCCTGCCCTGCTGCCGAGCACGCAGTTCAGTTCTCTATAGACCATCCTGAATATGCTATCGGTATTCATACAACACTCACAAGCGAATGGGGTAAATATCGTTGGAAGCCCTTGACCGATGGTAAAACTCTTCTTGATGAAGAAGGCTTTATGTGGCACGAAAGCGACCAGGTTGAAAAGAATGCTTCTTATGAAGACATTGAAAAAGAGGTTCGCGCTCAGATTGACCTTGCTCATAAGATGGGTATGAAGCCCAGCCATGTTGACAACCATATGGGTTCTCTTTATGGCCATTATACAGGCAGATTAGGACTTTCAAAGCTCGCTCTTAAAATCTGCGGTAGCTATGGCTATGCATACCGCCTTTATACTAAAGCTGATAAGAGAATTTGTCCTAACGGCACTCCTTATCCCCTTTATGCTGCGGTTACAATTCTTTCTAAGCTCTGGGGCAAAAAATATAATGTAGTTATTCCCGATTACCTTCTTTTCCCTGATTGGAACGACGATATGAGAGTAAGCTACGAGGTTTATCGTGACACTATTCTCAAAATCTGGACAGACATTCCCGAGGGTGGCGTTACAGAAACCTTCGTTCACCCCTCTGTTGAAAGTGACGAGCTCAAAGGCATTACAGGCAGATGGAAAGACAGAGTCTGGGAATACCAGCTTATGAAGGACCCCTATGTACATAAATACCTTAAAGACAATGGCGTTGAATTAATAAGCTACAGAGAGCTTATTAAAATGAAGGGCGGCACTGTTAAGGGCTAAGAAAAAAATTAAGGAACGGCGATTGCCGTTCCTTTTTTGTTTGATAACCGTAAGGTACAGGCTTGCCTGTACCACAGAATTCTGACCGTTTTTGCATATAGAACAGTAAAGCTTGCAGGGAGAAAGTAAATATGAAAAAAGGTGAAAATTAATTTGCAAACGAAACAACCAAATGATTGCAAATTTTTCTTTTGCACGCTTTACCGTTCTACTTGAATATGACCAAAAAAACAAAAATGTCACTATTTTTTTATAATTTTCTATTTTTCTCTCGTAAAAATATTAAAACTGTGTTAATATAAAGGAAAATATTGGTATAAATATGTTTTAAAGGTGTTAAAGATGATAACAAAAGATAGAGCGGATGAAATTTCTAAATTATATTACGATAAGGTTTTGCGTTATTGTATGTCAATAGCCAAAAACAATTATGACGATTCCTTAGAAATTACCCAAGAGGTCTTTTTGGTTTTTTCCAAGAAGATGAATAAATTGGAAGATGACAAAATTGAGCATTGGTTATTGGCAGTTGCAAGGAAAAAGGCTCTTGAATATTTTCGTCGTTTTAAGAAAGAAGAGGTTATTGCTTCAATTGAAGATTCCTTCACTGATGCAGATGATATTTTTTCAACAATGACTAAATTTTACAGCTACAGCGATGCTGATATAAAAATGACAATTGAAGCAATTATGAAAATGCTTACCAAAAACGAATACGACCTTTTTATTAAGAAATTCGTTGAAAATAAAACCCAGGCGGAAATTGCTGAGGAATACGGAATTTCAATTTCAAGCGTAAGCTCCAGAGTAAACAGATTAAGAAACAAAATTGAAAAGCTTGGTTTCTTTTGCTTCACTTTTGTTGGTCAGATTATCATCAAAATGTTTTTTTGAAAAATTTTTTGAAAAATTTAAAAATTTTGCGTGACATTTTCTTTTCTCCCGTCATATTCAAATGAAGGGAGAAAAAATTTTTTTCGGGAACGGAGTTGGCTTTATGGAATTAACCCTGCAGGAAAAGCTCAAATTAATCAAATTTTTTGAGTTTTTAT
>JAZMZY010000014.1:0-5089 GCA_045586265.1 Acutalibacteraceae bacterium | reverse complement strand
TGATTGTCAGTTAAGAAATGATAGTCAGCCACATATTGTTTAATGTCCTTTGCTGCGTGTCTCATTTCAAGTGTCAGGAGCATGGCATCTGCAACTTCTTTTAATAACTGAAACACTAAGATTATTAAGAGGAACATAGTGTTTACATATATAACCTCAGGTCTTTTGCCGTGCTCAATGCTGAACTCCAATTTCTTTCTGATTGATTCAAGAGGAAAGTACTTGCGCCTTGCATAGAAGAAGTTGTTCCAATCAACAAGGTGATGTCCGCTGTAATAGGTTTCGTTAAATCTTTTCTCTATGCCTTCTACTGTATAGCCAAGACCTTCAACTCTTACTCCTCTTTCCCAATCCTTTGCCTTGATGGTAAAACGCCTGTAATCAACCTCATATCCCATAGTGAAAAGAACTCTTCGGAACTCATCCCAACTTGTTGCAACGGTAAGGCATATTTCAATATCTTCTCTGAGCATATCTCTGTGAGTTTGCTTGCCTTTCTTATGAATCCAATATGCAGCCTTTTCACCACCGTAGAAGGGAGCATTTTCAAGAACTGATTTGCCTCTTTCTTTGCAGATGGCATCAGATATTTTTCTCAGCTCATAATGGTCACCGATTTTGTTTCGGAATTTAAGACCATCCTTGAAAGATGTGCTGTTAATGACAAAATGGTTATGCAGATGATGCTGTTTATCAAGGTGAGTAGTAACTATTACCTGATATTTGTCACCCCACATTTTTCTTGCAGTTTCAATGCCTATTTCATGACATTCTTCGGGAGTGACCTCATTTTCCTTAAAGCTTTGATAACCGTGATAGGCAACTACTGTACCTCTCTCACCAAACTTCTTTTTAACCGCTGCCATTTGCGCATAAGCATTATGCTTTGAGCAGTTGATACCGCTGACGAAAAGTTCTTGGTCAGTTTTGTTACTGTTTTCTGCGTACTGTAAGGTAGCATATAAATCTGAGTCAAAGAATTTAGGATTCATAGTTTTATCGGGGTTTTCTGCGTAAACAATAACAGACTTTAAATTGCCTTTCACAGGCCAGAATCCGGTGGTTGCCAATTTTCAATTTGCTCCTTTCTTGGCTTAATGAGTACATCACTGATTTCAGCAAGAAGATTAAATGCCTCTGCTTTAATATCTTTTGAAATCCCCATATCAATAAGTGCATCAAACCTTTCGCAGAAACGAAAAAAGGCATCAGGCAGAACCGCTTTCGGTTCAAAGCCCAATGCCCTTTGTTTGACATATTCACTTGTTGATAATCCGCATTTTGAAGCATTACGCTCAATCTTCTTTTTCTCTTTTTCTGTAACTCTCGCTACAATTCTGATGTCTTTGATAAGTTTTCACCTCTCTTTCTTCTTAGGGGATATTAAGGGTGCTCCCTTAACGGGTGGCATTTGGCACACAAATGCCCTGCTCGCTACGGTGTAGGACAGACATCTGCAAGATAGTTAAGTGCTTCGTCTGTCTTCCTTCACCGCAGATAAGGGCGCCCTTGAAATATACTCTTTTGATTTAATATCAATGAGCCAAAGTGGCTCATAAAATTTTGACTTTTCACTGTTTTGAGCCAAAAAGCTGTGCTTTTGGCTCACATAAAGTTTTCAAGAAAAGAAAGAGCTTCGGCGTCGTTCTTTTCTTTCTGTTCTTCTGTCAGCTCAGTATCAACTGTCTGTACTGAAGGCTGTGCCGAAGAAACAAATGAAATATCCTGCAATTCTTCTATGATAACTGCACGTATGTCTTCAAGGGTAAAGTTTCTCGGATTGTCAATAGATTTAATCTTTTCAATAACCGCATCAACAATAAATCTGTTACGGGATTGCTTATTGTTCTGTGCCAAAGCTTCCAAATAGTCATTAGCACTTTTCTCATCAGGATTATCAAGATTAAACCTTACATTCAGTCTGCGATTGTTCATATCCTGCCACTTTTCATCATAGTTTCGGCAAGGTACTCATAACCCTTTGCCGCCGCACAGATGTCATCAACGAACTGAATACGGTCTGCATTGAACTTGTAAAAATTCTTTACAAGGCAACTACCACCGCCGGTGATATACAGCATCATTGTGTTTTCGTCGTAGCCGTGGTCACGAAGCCTGTGGAAGATTTCACCTACATATTTCTGTACTTCTACCTTGATAATTTTCATGTCTGCCTGAACAATATTTGCCGTACCCTTACACAGCACCTCATCAATAATGTGCTCGTTTATTTCTCTCTGTGTTTTTCTGAGGAAGGCTTCACGGATATCAACAGTACAGAAATGTGTGCCGAACTTTTCCGTGTACATTCTTTCCGATTGCGGTCTGCCGTCTATGACATACAGAACATTCATTGTACCGTTGCCAATGTCAGCGACAAGATTTACACCGTCCATTTTGGTCGCAAACTGCGAAACTGCCGCATAACCTTGAGGGTAAATGCTCGCACCTGAGACTTTGATTTTGTATTCGGTATGCTGCCAAGTGAAAGTTACTTCCTCATTCTTTGTGAGATATGCTTTGAAGCTTTCTTTCTGACCTGCTGTCCAAGTAAGAGGCAGACCTGCCGCAATGTGAACTGTGGTTTCTGTTAAGTCTTCAGCACTTAACTCCTTTGCAATAGCCACAAGTGTAAGGGCATAATAGTCCTCGTCTTTGATTTTGTCGGGAAGGAACTCCTTGTGTCCTTCACCGATGAGATAATACTTACCACCGTAAACGAGCATATCCTTTGTGAAAAGCGGCTCTGAATCATAAGCCGTAATGCCTGTTCTGAAGCAGTGGTTAGCAGTTTTGATGTTGCCGTAACCGTGGTCAACACCGATGATGATTACATCATTAAATTTTTTCATTAGTTTTTTACCTCCATAAAATAAATTTTGTTTCTTAAAATGATTTTCCGAACATCCGTACAAGACACACACAAACCAACAACACAAAGTATTTTTCTATTCGGCTTTTATACGCACAATGTGCCACGCTGTTCGTCACAAATCCGAACGGTGCAAGACAGTAATATAAGGCTTTGCGATAATTTGTTCGGTTGTTCGGTTTTTGGATTTTTGTTGAAGCAAACTACTTCGGGATAAGATTGAGTTTTTGCATAAGGTAGTACCTCCTTTCTTTAAATTTTTAAATGACTGCGAAAAAATCTAACGCAGTATTCATATACCGGAATATAGGATTTTGCCGCTTTACCCGAAACGGTTCCTACAGGCATTACTACATATCTCTATGGCGCTGTGCAGTCAACTCACATTTCAATAAATCGCGCTCGCTTTCTTCAAAAAAAGGTCGTGGCGGTTTGTTCCGTTCGGACGGTCATTCACTTGTCTGTGAGAAGAAAACTTTTTCTCCTCATAGATACCCCGACATAAGAAAGCAAAAATGTTCCTGATTTTTAAAAAAATTGAAAAAATTTTTTTCGGACATAAAAAAAGACCCTCGAAGTTTTACCTTCGAAGGTCATCTGAGTATTAAGTTTTATAACATTTGTTCAATGAAAAGTTGCTTAATATTTGCCAAGCGTTTTGACACAGCACTTGTACTTTTGAAACCAAGTTTTTCAGCAATCTCATTTTGAGAATAGCCCTGCTTTTTCAATAGATATATTTCTTTGTCAGTTTCATTGAAATTTTCAAGTGCTTTTCTCTCAAGGTCAATCAGTTCAACTTCTTCAGTTGCATTATCCAAAGACTCAACGGGAATGGAATCCTGAAAAGCATCTATCAAACCCTCAAGAGAAAGAGCTGCGCCTGCCTCACTTCTTGAATGGGTCCACTTTCTGTCAAAATCAATCTTTGAAAAATTCTGCACTACGGTTTCGCTGAAATCTTCATGAGCTGCCATTGATTTTTGCAGTTCAACCAATTCAGGCACACTTTGGGTTTGAAGAAACAAGCTCATCATTTTACCGAGAAACTCATCAACGACACGGTTAAATATCGTTTCAAGTTCCTCTTCGGTCATCTCATCAGGATCTTTGCCTGTTTCTTCGGCATATTTTGTTATTTCTTCAATACAACGTTCTTCGGTTATTTTGCAATAACTATCGTAGATTCTATCGAGTGCTTCCTCATTTCCTCTAAGCTCCATTATAATTCCCGATACAAGAGTTTCGTCAGTTTTCTCAAGACTGACTAACGGAGAATCATCCGAAAAGTTAAGAAGTGATGAAAGCCCGGTAAGCTCACCCATTTTTTCATTCCAACTCTGCTGAAAAATAGTTTGGGCTCTGCCGTATAAAAACAGCTCACCTTCACTCGCTTTTTTGGGGTTAAACTTTGATTTCATAGTAGTGAAATCGTTTTCTTTAAAATTTGCTTTCAGGTCTTCAATGGTAATGGGACCTTCTTTTTCAAGTAGAGAAGATTTTTTCATTCTGTGTACCTCTGAATTATTACATCCTTGATTTTTAGGATATTATATTGGAAGTTGAGCGAGAAAATGAGAGAAAGGTGTCGAAAAAATATATAAACGTTGGTAAAATCAAATAATTCTGTTAATGCCCAGGCGGCTGAACATAACAGCACGCCATTGAAATGACAATATCTTTTTCCGAAATAAAAGCAACTTAATTGGCACAAGTGAAATCTTTATAGATATCGTATTCTAGTCAAAAACTGCCTTGCGTAAACGAAGGCAGTTTTTGTTTTGTTAATCCATCCCAACCAAGGTTACTATTTTTCGATCAATCCCTAATATTAGGTAATGTAGGTGGGTATTGGAGGCTCTATGTTTGCGATTGACAATCGTATCAATCCCTAATATTAGGTAATGTAGGTTTCAAACGCAGTAGTTTTTTATAAACGAATTAGTTGTATCAATCCCTAATATTAGGTAATGTAGGAAATTTAGACAACAAAGCTTCCAATTTACGCTGGAATGTATCAATCCCTAATATTAGGTAATGTAGATAAACCTTATAGGAGGTGAAATTCTGTGGACGTACTCTCGTATCAATCCCTAATATTAGGTAATGTAGTTAATGGTTGTTACTATTAAGAAATTGAACTAAATTTATCAATCACTAATATTAGGTAATGTAGCTTAATGGTTATTTCATGCGTTTTGTGTATTTTTATGTATC
>JAZMZY010000013.1:0-16542 GCA_045586265.1 Acutalibacteraceae bacterium | reverse complement strand
TTCACCCCGATACCATTGACGCCTATAATGATGCTATGACGGTGCTTGTAAATAAAAAACAGGAGAAAAATCAATGAGTCTTGATATTGTTAAAAAAATCGTAAAAGCCCTTGATGATAAAAAGGGTAACGATATTCAGATTATAAAAATTGAAGAGCTGACAATTGTTGCAGATTACTTTATAATCTGCACCGCAAACTCAAACACTCACGTGCGCGCTCTTGCAGATGAGGTTGAATATCAGCTTGAGGAAGCAGGTATCAAAGCAGACCACATTGAAGGCAGAGCAACAGGCTGGGTGCTTCTTGAGTACAAGGGCGTTGTTGTTCACATTTTCCTTGAGGAATCAAGAAACTACTATAATCTTGAAAGACTCTGGGAAGATGCTAAAAAAATTGACGCTAGTCAGTTTTTAGATTGATAGTGCTAAGTTCTAAATGCAAAGTGCAAAGTGAAGGGGCGCAAAAATGTGCCGTGTATAATTGCGTGCGCAGCACCCGACACTGGCATCTGGCATCTGGCGACTGGCAACTAAACCAAAAGGTAAATTACAACTGAGAAAGCCAATCTCAGTTTTACATACAGAAAGGATAGGATTTTATGAAATACGATTTTTCCGCCGTTGAACAGAAATGGCAGAAAAAGTGGGAAGACGAAGGTGTTTTCCACGCACAGGATAATTCTGACAAGCCTAAATTCTATGGTCTTGTTGAATTCCCTTACCCCAGCGGTGCAGGTATGCACGTTGGTCATATTAAAGCATATTCAGGTCTTGAAGTAATTTCAAGAAAAAGAAGAATGCAGGGCTACAATGTTCTTTTCCCCATCGGATTCGATGCTTATGGTCTTCCTACTGAAAACTATGCTATTAAAACAGGTATTCATCCCCGTAAGGTTACAGATATGAATATCGAAAAATTCTCTTCACAGCTTAAAAAGGTAGGTTTCTCTTTCGACTGGAACAGAGTTGTTGACACAACTGAAGAGAGCTATTATAAATGGACACAGTGGATTTTCCTTAAAATGTTTGAAAAGGGTCTTGTTTTCCGTGACAAAACTCTTGTTAACTATTGTCCTTCCTGTAAGGTTGTTCTTTCAAATGAGGACTCTCAGGGCGGTAAATGTGACATTTGCCACAGTGACATCGTTCAGAAATCCAAGGACGTTTGGTATCTTCGTATTACAGAATATGCAGATAAGCTTCTTGAAGGTCTTGATAAGGTTGATTATCTTCCGAATATCAAGCTTCAGCAGGTAAACTGGATTGGTAAATCAACAGGTGCCTTCGTTAACTTTGAAATCGATGGCACAGACGAAAAAATGAAGATTTATACAACCCGTCCTGATACTCTTTTCGGTGTAACCTTTATGGTTATGGCTCCTGAGCATCCTCTTATCGATAAATATGCAGAAAAAATCTCTAATATGGCTGATATTGAAGCTTACAGAGCAGAGTGCGCAAAGAAAACAGAGTTTGAAAGAACTCAGCTTGTTAAGGAGAAAACGGGTGTAAGAATTGAAGGACTTGAGGCAGTCAACCCTGTTAACGGCAAAAATATTCCTATCTACATATCTGACTATGTAATGATGGGCTATGGTACAGGTGCTATTATGGCTGTGCCTGCTCACGACCAGCGTGACTACGAATTTGCACAGAAATTCGGCATTGATATTATTGAGGTTATCAAGGGTGGCGATATTTCCGTTGAGGCTTACACAGGCGATGGCGAAATGGTTAACTCAGGCTTCCTTAACGGTATGACAAAGAAAGTGGATTCTATTGAAAAAATGGTAGAATTCCTTGGCGAAAAGGGTATTGGCGAAAAGGGTGTTCAGTACAAAATGAAGGACTGGGCATTCAACCGTCAGAGATATTGGGGCGAGCCCATTCCCATTGTTCACTGTGACAAGTGCGGAATTGTTCCCGTACCCTATGAGGAGCTTCCTCTTCGTCTTCCTGAGGTTGACAATTTCCAGCCCGGTTCAGACGGTGAAAGCCCCCTTGCAAAAATTGACAGCTACGTTAACTGCACCTGCCCCAAATGTGGCTCAGCCGCAAAGAGAGAAACAGATACAATGCCTCAGTGGGCAGGCTCATCTTGGTATTTCTTAAGATATATTGACCCTCACAATACCGAGGCTTTTGCAGATAAGGAAAAGCTCTCTTATTGGGGACCGATTGACTGGTACAATGGCGGTATGGAGCACGTTACCCGTCACCTTATCTACTCTCGCTTCTGGCATAAATTCCTTTATGATTTAGGTGAGGTTCCCTTTGATGAGCCCTATTCAAAGAGAACTGCTCAGGGTCTTATTCTCGGTCCTGACGGTGAAAAAATGAGTAAGTCCAAGGGTAATGTTGTTGACCCCAACGAGGTTGTTGATTCTCTTGGTGCAGACGTTCTTCGTACCTATGTTCTCTTTATGGGTGACTATGAAAAGGCAGCACCCTGGAGCGAAAGCAGTGTTAAGGGCTGTAAGAGATTTATTGACCGAATCTGGAATCTTCTTGAAATTGTCAAGGATGGCGAGGAGTTCTCAAAAGAGCTTGAGGTTTCCTTCCATAAGACAATCAAAAAGGTATCAGAAGATATTGAAAATATGAAGTTCAATACCGCAATTGCGGCTATGATGGCTCTTCTTAATGAGATTTATGAGGTTGGCTCAATCACAAAGGGTGAGCTTAAAGCATTTGTTAAGCTTGTTGGTCCCTTTGCACCTCACGTTGCAGAAGAGGTCTGGGCAGAGCTTGGCGAAGACGGCCTGCTTGCAATTGCAGAGTGGCCCGCATTTGACGAGGCAAAAACAGTTGACTCAACAATTGAGGTTCCCGTTCAGATTTGCGGTAAGCTCAGAGCAACAATTTCAATTGCTAAGGATTCTTCCGCAGAAGATGCAATCGCTGCTGCAAAGGCAGACACAAAGGTTCAGGAATTCCTTGATGGTAAGAATATTATCAAAGAAATTTATGTGCCCGGTAAGATTATTAATATTGTTGCGAAATAATTAAAAATCCCATTGCATTTTTGGTGCAATGGGATTTTTAGCTGCCAGTCGCCAGTTGCCAGCGGTCAGCAAATAGCAAATAGCAAATAGCAATTAGCGGTTAGTGATTAGTAAAAGTAATGTGAAGCCTATCATCCCTGTCCGCTTACGGATAGGGAGGGGGACCGTTCTTCGTTGGGTGAATTCATTTTATGTGTATATTTCGGGTGATATGGTTTATTACGAATGAAGTACGGGCGGAATGGTGGTGGGTAGGCACGTTCCCTCTTTACATCGTTGATGAGAGAAACAACAATTCTGTTTATTCGTTTTTTTTCATAAAAGCATATACGATTTTTTGTTTATTAAAACTATTTAAATTATATGTAAAATTATGGTAGTATTGTTTTATAAAATATGACCTTAGGGGATGATATTATGAAAAGGACAATTAGCCTGATTTTGTCATTGATTATGGTATTGGGGTTATTTACAAGTTTATCGTTAACAGTTGCTGCTGAAACAACGGTTTACGTTACAGCAAGTGGTTCGAAATATCATTTGAGTTCTATTTGTTCAAATATGAAAACTCCAATTGCAAAAACAATAAGTGAGGCAAAATCTTTAGGTTACGAACCTTGTTCAAAGTGTGTTCCTGATGGTTTTGAGTCTGGTGAGAGCACGCCTTCTAAATGTTCAAAACCTAAACTTTCAAAAATTGAAAATACTTCAAGTGGTGTGAAAGTTACTTGGGGTAAAGTAAGCGGTGCCGATACATACAGAGTTTACCGTAAAACAAGTAAAACCGATTGGGCGTATGTAGGCTCAACAAGTAAAGTTTATTTCACAGATAAAACTGCAGAATCAGGCACTAAGTACTATTATGCAGTAAGAGCAAGAAATGAAGCAGGTAACTCTTCGCTTTCAAGCTCACTTTCAAAATATTACCTTGAAGACCCGACTCTGAAAACACCTTCAAGTTCATCAAAGGGCATTGCTCTTAAGTGGACAGAAGTAAAAGGCGCGCAGGGGTATGTGATTTATCGTAAAACGGGTACAGGTAGCTATACTAAATTGAAAACTGAAAAGGGTGTATCAAATCTTTCTTATAGAGACACTTCTGCAAAGAAGGGAAAGAAATACACATACAAGGTGAAAGCATATTATAGTAAGACATATAGTGCATATTCAAATACCAAAACAATTACAGATAAATATTGATTAACAAATTCGGTCAGGTGCAAATTGATTTGTACCTGACCGATAAACTTTTTGAGGTTTTATTGTGTGGCACAGGCAAGCCGGTGCCTTACGGGTGAGATGGTTTAAGTGAGTTTATTTGCTTAGAGTCGTAACCGTAAGGTACAGGCTCGCCTGTACCAAGCGATGTAGTAAGATAGAGCAATGTAGGGTCGGGTCTTGACCCCGACCGCAAGTTTTTGTGAAGATTTATTTTGCGGAACGGTCAAGACCGTTCCCTACGGTTGCAAAACTTTTATTCTATCGGCAGATTGAAGCAATGGGAATGGAGCTTGTTTTGTAATCTGAGGACTTCTGCTGCTTTGAATTCTGTGCCTTGGGCGAAATACTGGTCTTGAATACGAAGAGCGGCATTTAATGCCAAATCCTTTTGGGATTCGTGGCAATTTATTGCTTCAAACTTCAAATCCTCAAAATCGCTTATATCTACAATTGTATTCGGGGTGTCGGTATAATAAAAACCGATAGTGAAAACTCCGTGGGTATCTGTGTGGGGTTTGCCGTCAACGAAATCGGGAACAAAGTCAAAGCCTGCATCCATAAAGGCGAATTTAACTGCATTACCAACCTTAATGTGGTCTTCGTGGCATTCGCTTGCAAGGTTAGGGTCAACGGTGAAAATTGCATCGGGCTTGATTTCTCTGATAATAGGTGTGATTTTATCTGCAATTTCTCTGGCGGTGGCTCTTGTTCTGTCACCGAAGCCGAGAAAGCCTGCATTTTTCATACCTAGCTTTTCCTGTGCTGCAAGCGCTTCTTTTTGTCTTACTGTATAGCCTTCGCCTGTATATGTAAGGTCAGTATAGCGGTCATCAAGAATGGTAAGCTCATAAACCTCAACACCTTTGTTTACAAGGTAGGCGATAGTGCCGCCTGCACCAATCTGATTATCATCGGGGTGGGGTTGAATAAAAAGCGCCTTTTTAATATGTTCAAGCTTCGGTGGAGCGCAAAGTACCTGTAACGCAGGCATTGCCGCCTTTGTTGCAGTGCGAATAAATTTTGTTCTTACAGAGGTTTTCTTCTTCATAAAATCACCTGCATTTTCAATGTGAATTTAATATACCATATTATATAAAGGTATTTCAAGTTTTCTTTGTTTGAATTATTTTTGAACTTAATGATATTTCGGTTGACAAAAGGGGAGTGCTGTGATAAATTCTATTTTTAGTTGAAAAAAATTATTGGAAGAGGTGCATTTTTGTGAAAAGAAGAAATAAAAAGAAAAATCTTCCCAAAAGAATTGCAAAAATCTTAGCTAAAATACTTTCAGTTATTCTCGGTTTAGCAATTGTTGTTATAGTAATACCGTCTTTGATTGGTAAGATTTCAGATGGCGAGAAAGCAGATAAAAGCAAAATCACAAATCCTTACATAACAGAAGAAAAAGCACTTGTATCTGCTCATCGTTCAGGTAAGGATATTGCCCCCGAAAACACAATGGCGGCATTTCAATATTGTATTGAAACAGAAGATTTTAATGTTGATATATATGAATTTGATTTGCATATAACCAAAGACGGAAAGCTCATTCTCCTTCACGACAGCACTCTTGACAGAACAACAAACTCGGCAGAGCATTTCGGCGAAGAAGATGTTAAGCCTTCTGAGAAAACTTATGAAGAGCTCCGTGAACTTAATTTTGGTGAGAATTTCAAAAATGCAGAGGGTGAATACCCTTATCGTGGCTTAAGAGGGGATGATATTCCCGATGAGCTTCGCGCAGTGCTTCTTGAGGATGTTCTTGATTACCTTGAAAGCAACGGGGATTTTCAGTATATTATCGAAATCAAGGATGCAGGGGAAAACGGCAAAAAGGCTTGTGACGAGCTTTACAGAATTCTTAAAGAAAAAGAACTTCTAAAAGATGTTGTTTTCGGTACATTCAATCCCGATGTTACCGCTTATGCAGATGAGAATTACCCTGATATGCTCCGTTCTGCAAGTATTATTGAAACCATTGTTTTCTATGTTCTTTGCGGTTACGGAATTGATGTGGACGAAGATTTCTTCAAATATGAGGCTTTGCAGATTCCCTCAGAACGCGCAATTATATATCTTAACACACCTCGTGTTATAAATTATGCCCACAGACACAACATTGCTGTTCAGTATTGGACAATCAACGATGCGGACGAGGTTGAATATCTCAATTCAATCGGTGCAGACTGCATTATGAGTGATTCACCAGATATGGCGTATGATGTTATAAATTCGTAATTTTCAATTACGAATTTAATTGAAAATGGAAAATGGGAAGTGGAAAATTCAGGGGAAGCGTTGCTTCCAAACATTTTAATTTGGAGTATGTATGGCTAGAGTAAAGGATATGACTGTGGGGAGTCCCACGAAAAATATATTGAAATTCTGTTTGCCGTTAATGGTGGGTAACCTTTTTCAGCAATTCTATAATATGGCAGATACCATTATTGTGGGGCAGTTTGTTGGTAAGGATGCGCTTTCAGCAGTAGGCTCGGTTGGTTCACTGAACTTTTTGATAGTGGGCTCGGTAATCGGTCTTTGTTCAGGCTTTGCAATTCCTGTTGCTCAAAGGTTTGGTGCACAAGATATTAAGGGCTTGAAAAAGTATGTTGCCAATATAATTTATACATCAATTATTGTTGGTGTGATTTTTACAACCTTTGCAGTATGTATGGCTCACCCCTTGTTGAAGATTCTCAACACACCTACAGAAATTTATAATGATGCTTATAATTATATTATAATAATATTTGCAGGTATCGGCGCAACAATGTTCTATAACCTGCTTGCGAGCATAGTCCGTGCATTAGGTGACAGTAAAACACCTCTTTATTTCCTGCTGTTCTCATCATTTCTGAACATCGGACTTGACCTTTTGTTAATTATAGTTTTCAAAATGGGTGTTCGTGGTGCGGCTGTTGCAACAGTTGTTTCCCAGCTTGTTTCAGGTATTCTTTGCTTTATTTATGTAAAAAGAAGTTTTAACATTCTTCATATAACAAAGGAAACAAAGGCACCGGATTTAAAGTTTATTAAAGAACTTTTAAGAAATGGGTTGCCGTTGGCCTTGCAGTTTTCAATTACTGCAATAGGCTCGGTTATGCTTTCTTCTTGTATTAATAGTTTAGGTGCTGACATTATTGCGGCATTCACAATCGGTGGTAAAACCCAGCTTATGATTGTTCTTCCTGCAGAAACAATAGGTATCACAATGGCGACCTACTGCGGACAGAATCTGGGTGCAAGAAAATATGAAAGAATAACCAAGGGTGTTAAAAGAGCTATTCTTGTTGCATTGGTTTATTCGGCAATCGGTTTCTGTGTTGCAAGATTCTTTGGTCCGTATATTTCACTTGTGTTTATTGATAGAGGCGAAACAGAGGTTATTGCTCTTGCACAGCAATATATAGATATGGGTAGCTATTTCTATCCTATTCTTGCAGTGCTTTTTGTTTTGAGAAATGCAATTCAGGGAGTAGGGTACAGTATGACCGCTATGACAACGGGCATATTTGAACTTGTTGCAAGAGGTGTTATGGGATTTGGTTTTGTTAACAGACTTGGTTACGATGCGGTTTGCGTTGCAAACCCTGTTGCCTGGGCAACGGCAGACCTGTTCTTAATCCCTGCATATATTGTTGTGATGAAAAAAGTTAAGAAAAAATTAAATTCAGAAGATAATGGGTAACCCATTGTCTTCTTTTTTTGATTATAGACTTGATAATTTGTTAGAAAAAGTATATACTATTTCTAACGAGGTGGGGAAATGGATAAAGCGACTAATTGGCAACTCATAAAAGACAGAATCAATAAATCAGAAATCGGAACGGTATTTGTTGCAACCGATTTTGTTGATATATCTGATAAGACGAGTATTAATACTTATTTAACTCGTTTAGATGAAGAAAAAATACTTCAACGTATTATGCGTGGTGTTTACTACAAACCCGAGTATAATGATTTCCTCGGTGAGTTTGTAGCCCCTGAACCTGATGCAGTTGCTCACGCTCTTGCACGAAATTTCGGTTGGACTATTGTACCTTGCGGTGATACTGCATTAAATCTGCTCGGACTCTCAACACAGATTCCTGCTGCTTGGGTTTATGTCAGCGACGGCACCTATAAAGAGTACACCTATGAGCAGACAACCATTAAATTCAAGCGTACAACAAATAAAGAAATATCCAAACTTTCATATAAAACCGCACTTGTGGTACAGGCTATGAAAGCTCTCGGTAAAGATAATGTTGACGATACCGTTTTAACGAAACTCAAAAACAATCTTACCGACAGTGAAAAGCAGGCACTTCTCACAGAAGCAAAAGCTGCTACATCTTGGATTTACGAATTTATAAAAATAATTTGCAGGAGTTAAATTATTATGCGTAATATAGCAACCATAAAAGAAAATGACCGCAAGGCTCTGTTTCAGAACACTGCGGCAAAAATGGGACTTACCAATGCAATTATTGAAAAAGACTTTTGGGTGTGCTTTATGCTCGATTATCTTTTTCACCGTTGTGAATGGAAGAATAGCATTGCTTTCAAAGGCGGTACAAGCCTTTCAAAATCCTACGGTCTTATTGAGCGTTTTTCAGAAGATATTGACCTTATCATCGATTGGCGTGTAATCGGTTTTGACCTCAAAGAGCCTTGGGAAGAACGCAGCAACACAAAGCAGGATATTTTCAACAAAGAGGCAAACCACCGTACAGAAGAATTTTTGAAAAACACCTTTATGCCTGCGATTATTGCAGACCTGCAGAAAGAACTCAGCACATCAGTTAATTGCTACATAGACGAAACTGACCCACAAACAGTAGTTTTTGCATATAACCGAAGCTTTGAGGATAGCTCAATTCTCCCGGTAATCCGTCTTGAAATCGGAGCTCTTGCAGCATGGACACCTGCCGAAGAAAGACCTATTACACCTTATGCGGCTGTTCAGTATCCGAAGGTTTTTACTCAGCCGACAACGGTAATTCTGACCGTTCTTCCGAAAAGAACATTCTGGGAGAAGGTTACAATTCTTCACCGTGAGGCATTCCGTCCCGAAGATAAGGCTTTTCCGTCAAGATACTCACGTCATTATTATGATTTATACTGTATGATGAATTCACCTGTTAAGGATGATGCGCTTGCGGATATTGAGTTGCTTAACAAGGTGGTACAGTTTAAAGAAAAGTTTTACCGTTGCCCATGGGCAAGATATGACGAAGCAAAAGTAGGCACACTCCGCTTAATGCCACCCGAAAGAAATCTGCCGACTCTTAAAGACGACTACGAGCATATGCAGAATATGATTTTCGGTGACAAACCTGATTTTGAGGTTATTCTTAAAGGTATTGAGCAGTTGGAATTTGAGATAAACAAAAACTAAATATTATATGCGATGAACAACATAGTCGATTCTGTCGGTTATGTTGTTTTTTATTTTATAATTGCTGACCGCAGGTCCCGACATCCCTCACTCCTAACTTTCCGGTATCTATTTGCTATCTGCTATTTGCTAACCGCTGGCGACTGGTGACTGGCGACTATTCTGGCATCTGGCATCTGGTATCTGGTATCTTGTGAAAAATCAGAGTTTTAATTTTTTTATTTTTCTTCTTGACAATTGAAAAGTATTGAGTTATAATGTAAACTCCTATAAAGTGGAATATTATGAATTAGTGCGTTTTGACGTATCTTTTTTTACTACACAATATTCCAAAATCTGACAGTTAATTATTTCTTTTTTTAGCCGATTTGCCTCGGTAAAAAGAGAATTTAAAATAGAACGGAGTGATGTGTCTTATGGCGAATGTAAAACCCGTAAAGCTCGGAAAGAACACTCGAATGAGTTTCGCCGGAATCAATGAAGTTATGCAGATGCCCAACCTCATTGAAGTACAGAAGAACTCATACAAGTGGTTTCTTGATGTAGGGCTTAGAGAGGTTTTCCGTGATATCGATGAAATTACGGATTACTCGGGTAACCTTGTCCTTACGTTTATTGATTATCGTATGGACGAGAAGCCTAAATACACTGTTCAGGAGTGCAAGGAAAGAGATGCAACTTATTCTGCGCCCCTTCGTGTATTAGTGCGTCTTTATAACAAGGAAACAGGTGAAATCAAAGAAAACGAAGTTTTCATGGGTGATTTCCCCATAATGACCGACAGCGGTACTTTTGTTATTAACGGTGCCGAGCGTGTTATTATTTCCCAGCTTGTTCGTTCTCCCGGTGTTTACTATGGTTTCACCTATGACAAGAACGGTAAAAAGCTTTTCACATCTACTGTTATTCCTAACAGAGGTGCATGGCTCGAATACGAAACAGACCAGAACGATATCTTCAATGTAAGAATTGATAAGAACAGAAAGTTACCTATCACAACTTTCATCCGTGCTCTTGGCCTTTCTTCAAACAACGATATCCGTGAGTTCTTTGGTGACGATGACAGACTTGAAGCAACTCTTGAGAAGGATACTACCAAAAACACAGAAGAGGCTTTGCTCGAGGTTTACAGAAAGCTTCGTCCCGGTGAGCCCCCAACACTTGAATCTGCGGAAACACATGTCAATAACCTTTTCTTTGACCCCCACAGATATGACATTTCAAGAGTTGGTAGATACAAATATAATAAGAAGCTGGCACTCACAGACCGTATTGCAGGCAATGTTGCGGCTGATGATGTTTTCAGTCCCTTTACAGGTGAATTGCTTATAAGTGCAGGCGAGAAAATCACTGCAGAAACAGCAGAAGCAATTAACCGTTCAGGTGTTAAAGAGGTTGTTCTTGATGTTGAAGGTAAACGGGTTAAGGTTATCTCCAACAATATGGTTGACCCTCTTGATTTTATTGACTGTGTTACAAGAGAAGAGCTTGAAGAAATTGCAATCAACGAGTTGGTTCGTTTCACAGTTCTTAAAGAAATCATTGACGAATGCGGCGATGACAAGGAAGCTCTCCTTGAAGCAATGAAGCTCCGTTGTGACGACCTCATTCCCAAACACATTATTATTGACGATATCTTTGCATCAATCAACTATCTCAACTGCCTCGGTAACGAGCTTGGTAATGTTGATGATATCGACCACCTCGGTAACAGACGTATCCGTTCCGTTGGTGAGCTTCTTCAGAACCAGTTCAGAATTGGTTTCACAAGAATGGAAAGAGTTGTTCGCGAGAGAATGAGCCTTCAGGCACAGGAGCCTGACAAAGCAACTCCCGCAGCACTTATCAATATCAGACCTGTTATGGCGGCAATTAAAGAATTCTTCGGTTCTTCGCCCCTTTCACAGTTTATGGACCAGACAAACCCCCTTGCTGAGCTTACTCACAAGAGACGTCTTTCTGCTCTCGGCCCCGGCGGTCTTTCCCGTGACAGAGCAGGCTTCGAGGTTCGTGACGTTCACTACAGCCATTACGGCAGAATGTGTCCTATTGAAACTCCTGAAGGTCCTAACATCGGTCTTATTTCCTACCTTGCAACATTTGCAAGAATTAACAAATACGGCTTCATCGAAGCACCCTTCCGTAAAATCGATAAGAAAACAGGTAAGGTTCTTGATGAGGTTGAGTATATGACAGCGGACGTAGAGGATAATTACTGCGTTGCTCAGGCTAACGAGCCACTTGATGAGAACAACTTCTTTATGAATGATCGTGTAACAGTTCGTTACCGTGATGAATATCGCGAGGTTGCTCCCACCTACGCTGATTATATGGACGTTTCTCCCAAGATGGTTGTTTCAGTTGCTACTGCAATGATTCCCTTCCTTGAGAACGACGACGCTAACCGTGCTCTTATGGGTGCGAACATGCAGCGTCAGGCAGTTCCGCTTCTTAAAACTGACTCTCCCATCGTTGGTACAGGTATGGAATACAAGGCTGCTGTTGACAGTGGTGTTGTTGTACTTGCAAAACGTGGCGGTATTGTAAACAAGGTTAGCGCTAAGAAAGTAGAAGTTATTGCTGATAACGGCGAAACTGATGTTTACGAGCTTATTAAATATATGCGTTCCAACCAGGGTACTTGTATTAACCAGCGCCCCGTTGTAGAAATCGGTGAAAGAGTTGAAGAGGGTAGCGTTATCGCAGACGGTCCCGCAACCTCACAGGGTGAAATCTCACTTGGTAAAAATGCTCTTGTCGGTTTCATGACATGGGAAGGCTATAACTACGAGGACGCGGTTCTTCTTAACGAAAAAATGGTTCGTGATGATGTTTATACATCTATCCATATTGAAGAGCACGAGGTAGAAGCAAGAGATACAAAACTCGGTCCGGAAGAAATTACAAGAGATATTCCCAACGTTGGTGAGGATGCACTTGCAAACCTTGACGAAAACGGTATTATCCGTATCGGTGCAGAGGTTCATTCAGGTGATATTCTTGTTGGTAAGGTTACACCTAAGGGTGAAACAGAATGTACTCCCGAGGAAAGACTTCTTCGTGCAATCTTCGGTGAAAAGGCAAGAGAGGTAAGAGACTCTTCACTCCGTGTGCCTCACGGTGAATACGGCGTTGTTGTTCAGGTTGAGGTGTTTACAAGACAGAACAGTGATGAGCTTAACCCCGGTGTTAATAAGGTAGTTCGCTGCTACATCGCTCAGAAGCGTAAGATCAGCGTTGGTGACAAGATGGCCGGTCGTCACGGTAACAAGGGTGTTGTTTCAAGAATTCTTCCTCAGGAGGATATGCCCTTCCTTCCTGACGGTACTCCCCTTGATATCGTTCTTAACCCCCTTGGTGTTCCCTCTCGTATGAACATCGGTCAGGTTCTTGAAGTTCATTTGGGTTATGCGGCAAGAGCTCTCGGCTACAAGGTTATGACACCTGTATTCGATGGTGCTCACGAAGACGATATTCGTGATATGCTTGCAGAAGCAAACCTTTCAACTGATGGTAAAACATGGCTTACAGACGGCCGTACAGGCAGAAAGTTCGATAACCCTGTTACAGTTGGTATAATGTATTACCTTAAACTCCATCATCTTGTTGATGATAAGATTCATGCACGTTCCACAGGTCCTTACTCACTTGTTACTCAGCAGCCTCTTGGCGGTAAAGCTCAGTTCGGTGGTCAGCGTTTCGGTGAAATGGAAGTTTGGGCACTTGAAGCATACGGTGCAGCTTATACTCTTCAAGAGATTCTTACAGTTAAATCAGACGACGTTGTTGGTAGAGTTAAAACCTACGAGTCCATCGTTAAGGGTTATAACATTCCCAAGCCGGGCGTTCCCGAGTCATTCAAGGTTCTTATTAAAGAGCTTCAATCTCTCGGTCTTGATATTCGCGTTCTTGACAAAGAAAACAACGAAATCGACCTCAGACAGAACTTCGATGATGAAGTGGTTATTCCTGTTGTTGATAATTCCGATTATGACGAAGCATTCTCAAATGTTAATGACACAGAGGATGCAGCAGGCTGGTCTGTAACTGATGAAGAATCAAAAGACGATTTGTTCTATGAAGATACCATCGTTGAAGAATTCAACGATGATTTTGACGGAGATTTTTCCGACGAGGATTTTTAATGAACAAACCACTGACATCATTGAATAGGAAGAAGGGTTAATCATATATGGCATACGATTCAGTTAACGTACCTGTTGAAGATAACAACATTGATTTTGAATCGATAAAAATTGGACTCGCTTCTCCCGACCTTGTAAGAGAATGGTCTTATGGTGAGGTTAAAAAGCCCGAAACCATTAACTACCGTACTCTCAAGCCCGAGAAGGAAGGTCTTTTCTGCGAAAAGATTTTCGGACCTACTAAGGACTGGGAATGTCATTGCGGAAAATATAAGAAAATTCGTTTTAAAGGTAAAGTCTGCGAACGCTGCGGTGTTGAAATCACCAAGGCTAAGGTAAGACGTGAGCGTATGGGTCACATTGAGCTTGCTGCTCCCGTATCACATATCTGGTACTTTAAGGGCACACCCTCAAGAATGGGACTTATGCTCGATATTTCACATCGTGACCTTGAAAAAGTACTTTATTTTGCAAAGTACATCGTTGTAGACCCCGGCGATACTCCTCTTGAGAAAAAGCAGATTCTCAGCGAGAAGGATTATGCTGAAGTGGTTGAAAGATATGGTGACGATGCATCCTTCAAGGCTGCTATGGGTGCAGAGGCTATTAAAGAGCTTCTCTCCGAAATTGATGTGGATGTTCTTTGCGAGGAGCTTCACAAGGAGCTTGAAACTGCAGCAGGTCAGAAGAAAATCCGCATCCTCAAAAGACTTGAGGTTGCAGAGGCATTCAGAAATTCAGGCAACCGTCCCGAATGGATGATTCTTGATGTTATTCCGGTTATTCCTCCGGATATTCGTCCTATGGTTCAGCTTGACGGTGGACGTTTTGCAACATCTGACCTTAATGACCTTTACAGAAGAGTTATCAACAGAAACAACCGTCTTCAGAAGCTTCTTGAGCTTGGTGCTCCCGGCATCATCGTTAACAACGAAAAGAGAATGCTTCAGGAAGCAGTTGATGCTCTTATTGATAATGGTCGCCGTGGCAGACCTGTTACAGGTCCAAATAACCGCGCACTTAAATCACTTTCCGATATGCTTAAAGGTAAGCAGGGTCGTTTCCGTCAGAACCTTCTCGGTAAACGTGTTGACTATTCAGGTCGTTCCGTTATCGTTGTTGGTCCTGAGCTTAAGCTCTATCAGTGCGGTCTTCCCAAAGAAATGGCAATCGAGCTTTTCAAGCCCTTTGTTATGAAGCGCCTTTGCGAGCTCGGTAAAGCAAATAACATTAAATCTGCAAGAAAAATGGTTGAAAGAGCAAGCGTTGAGGTATGGGATGCTCTTGAGGTTGTTATTAAAGACCACCCTGTAATGCTCAACCGTGCTCCTACTCTTCACAGACTTGGTATTCAGGCTTTCGAGCCCGTACTTGTTGAAGGTAGAGCTATCAAGCTTCATCCTCTTGTATGTACAGCTTTCAATGCCGACTTTGACGGTGACCAGATGGCTGTTCACGTTCCTCTTTCTGCAGAAGCACAGGCAGAAGCAAGATTCCTTATGCTTGCTGCAAACAACCTTCTTAAACCCTCTGACGGTAAGCCTGTTGTTGTTCCTACACAGGATATGATTCTCGGCTCTTACTACCTTACACTTGTTAAGCCCGAGGAAATCGGTAACGGCAAGGTATTCAGAAATGTTGACGAGGCTATGATGGCTTACGAGGAAGGCGACTTAGGTCTTCACGCTCCCATCAAAATCCGTATGTCCAAAGAGGTTGACGGCAAGGTTTATACAGAGCTTCTTGAAACAACTCTCGGTAAGGTTATTTTCAACACTCCTGTTCCTCAGGACCTTGGATTTGTTGACAGAAGCAAGCCCGAGAATATGTTCAAGCTTGAAATCAACGAGCTTGTTAACAAGAAGGTTCTTGGTAAGATTATTGAACGTTGTATCAGAGTTCATGGTACTGCAAAGTCTTCAGTTGTTCTTGATAACATTAAGAAGCAGGGTTACAACTACTCAACACGAAGCGGTATCACAGTTGCTGTTTGCGACGCAACAATTCCTGAAAAGAAGAAACAATTCCTTGCAGAAACAGAAGCTCTTATTGATACAATTGAAGAAGATTACCAGATGGGTCTTCTCAGTGAACAGGACCGTTCACGTAGCAAAATCAAGGCTTGGGAAGTTTGTACAAAGAACGTTTCCGCAGAGCTTCGTAACGCAATGGACCCCTACAACCCCATCTTTATGATGCTTGACTCCGGTGCCCGTGGTTCCGACTCACAGCTTCGCCAGTTGGCAGGTATGCGTGGTCTTATTGCCAATACTGCAGGTAAAACTATCGAAATCCCCATCAGAGCTAACTATCGTGAAGGCTTGAATATCATCGAATACTTCATTTCTTCCCGTGGTGCTCGTAAAGGTCTTGCCGATACAGCGCTCCGTACTGCTGACTCGGGTTATCTAACCCGTCGTCTTGTTGACGTTGCTCAGGAGGTTATCGTTCGTGAGGATGATTGCGGAACTGATGAAGGTCTTATAGTTACCGATATTAAGGATGGAAATCACATCCTTGAAACTCTTGAAGAGCGTCTCGTAGGCAGATTCCTTATGGAGCCTATTTGCGATCCCGCAACAGGTGAGGTTATCTGTGATAACGACCATATGATGTCTAAGGATGATGCTAAGAGAATCGTTGATGCAGGCATAACTGAGGTTAAGATTCGTTCCGTCCTCACTTGTCATAGCCATCACGGTGTATGTAAGAAGTGTTATGGTGCAAACCTTGCCACTAACAAGCCTGTTACAACAGGTGAGGCAGTTGGTATAGTTGCCGCTCAGTCAA
>JAZMZY010000012.1:0-8909 GCA_045586265.1 Acutalibacteraceae bacterium | reverse complement strand
GAAATGTTGCTACGCAACAAGAACCTTTCGTCACGAAAAATCAAGATTTTTCGCGCCACCTTCCTTTGAAGGAAGGCTCAAATAACAATAACTTTATTGCTCTTTTTTACTCCTTGCGAAGCTCTGGCATCTGGCATCTGGTATCTGGTATCTGGCATCTGGCATCTAAAAAACGCCCGACAAAGTCGAGCGTTTTTCATCAAAGAACATATATAATTATATCTCTTCTACCCCAGTTTCTGCACTGTGCCTCGGAATTCATATACAAGTCAACTGTCCAGTCAACATCGTAGATATAGCTGCCTGTGTCAGCAGCGATGCAGTAGCCGTAAACATACTTACCGTCTGCAGAAACGATATACATTTCTGTACCATAGGGAATTTCCTTGGGGTCAACTGCAATGTAGCCTGTCTGGGCTTTTTTACCTGTTGAGGTAATACCACCGGGAATGCAATATGCAGTTGCTTTGGCGTTAATTACTGATTTGTAGTTAGTGGGCAAGCCATTTTCGCCTATTTTAAGGTATGAAGGCTCTGCCATTTCACTGATAGGTGTTCCGACCGGAAGGCTTGTTGTAACAGCATTTACCTTTGTACCAACCTGAACAAGTGCTCTTTCAGGCTCACGGGTAATCTTTTCAGATTTCTTTTCACTGCTGAGGAGCTCACCATTTATATAGGTGTCCTCATAAACAACAGCCTTTGTACCCTCTTTACCCGCTTCAAGAGTTTTTGTACGGTTTTTATAAAGGGCATCAGAATAGGTATATTCTGTTTCGTAAGGAATTGCTTCCTCTTCTGTTCTCTTTTTTGTTTCAACTCTGCAAACAATAATTTCCGAACCATTTACGAGCTTTTCTTCGAGAGCAGGTACTGCGAAATCCTCACCCTTCAATTCAACACCAAAAGCGTTCAAAGCATCCTCAACTGTTTTACCGGAAACCTTTTTGGTTTTGGTTTTTCCGTCAACTGTAAGAGTGATTTTATAGATATCGTAGATTTCAATTGTCATACCGTCTTCTAAAAGTGTATCTGCAGAATAATTAAGAGCTGTACCCTTTCTGAGCTTTATTTCTGCTTTTTCAAGAGCATCCTTAACTGTGCCTAAAGCATAAACGGTATTTTTTGTTCCGTCAAAGCTTTCAATTGTAACCTTAACGGCTCTTCTTATAATAATGGCACTTCCGTCTTTACCATTGAAATTTGCAAGGCTTACTTCATCGCCCCTTGCTTCACTGATTTTAATACCCTCATCCTTGAGGATTTCCTCAGCATCAATTTCAGATGTCAAAACTTCTGTAACCGAGCTACCGTCGTAAATTGTAACATTGTACATTACAGGCGGTACGGCGAACGCTGTAGCTGAAACAAAGAATACAACCGCTAAAAACAAAAGACCGATTCTTTTGAGCGGCGAATGAACAGACGTTCCGCCTATTTTTCTGACTGTCATGGTATAATTAATCTCCTTAGACAAGCAACCTTTCTGATTTTGTTTTATTTATGGCATTTCTGCCGTGAAAAGCTGCCGTTGTAGACATTTTTATCAGCAATAAAAGGATGAATTGTCACCGTTTCAGCCTTGAATTACCAACAAAAAGGTCATAGTTATCCGATGGCAGTTGGTATTATAACCAACTTTTTGTAAAAGTCAAATAATCTGAAATGTGCTTTTTGTTGATTTTTCACAAAGGTTATGAACACAAAAAAGCGATAACCCCCACATTTTGTGGCGAAATTTTGAACAACCACAAGTATTTTAGGATTTCTTTTGGCAAAAGTGCAGAAATTACAAACTGTAACTTTTACCCCTGATTTTGACCCATTTTTTGCCATTTTATTGTCAAATTGTAATTATTTGTTGACAGAAAATAGTTTTTTCAACATAATATATGTTGCGTTACCTTTACAAAGGGTAATCTTCACGGGGCAACCCACCACCGCTAACGCGGTCAACCGGTTGCAATATAGTCGTCTCGCTCGCTATTCACTTCGCGATACTCCTTATTGCGCCCAGGGCTTATTGTTCCCTTCATCGTCCACAGGACGCGGTCACAAACGCCCACCCTCCCTATTCCATCAAAGATGAAACAGGGATGATAATTATTCGCAATACTTTTACACATCAAAGAGGGGTTCTATGAACATATATATTCCTGACAATGTAAAAATAATACTTGAAAGATTAAAAAACGCAGGGTTTGAGGCTTACTGCGTTGGGGGTGCTGTGCGCGACAGCATTATGGGTGTTATCCCGGGTGATTGGGATATTACAACCTCCGCCCTCCCCGAAGAGACAAAAGAGCTTTTCAAGGATTTCAGAACAGTCGATACAGGGCTTAAACACGGAACACTTACAGTTATAATCGACAAAACTCCTTATGAGGTTACAACATTCAGAATAGATGGCGAATATGGTGACAATCGCCACCCCGAAAATGTTACCTTTACAAGCAAAATCGGTGATGATTTAGCAAGAAGAGATTTCACCGTAAATGCTCTTGCATATAACGATGAAGAGGGTCTTGTTGATTTATACGGCGGACAGAGTGATATATATAATAGTATAATAAGAACTGTGGGGGATGCAGACACCCGTTTTAATGAAGACGGTCTGCGAATTATGAGAGCCTTGCGTTTTTCTGCAACCTTGGGCTTCGAAATCGAAGAAGAAACAAAAAAAGCAATCCACAAAAACAAGGATTTACTGAAAAACATTTCCGCCGAAAGAATTACAGTTGAATTAACAAAGCTCCTTTGCGGTAAAAATGCTTTTGATATTCTTATGGAATACCCTGATGTGCTTTCGGTTTTCATTCCCGAAATTGCCCCTGCGGTTAATTTCACTCAATACGGAAAAAAGCACGCTTATGATGTGTGGGAGCATATCTGCCACACCGTTGATACAATCCCTCAGGACAGAATTCTGCGTCTTACTATGCTTCTGCACGATTTAGGTAAGGTGCCCACCCATAAATTAAACGAAAAGGGCGAAAGCACCTTTAAAAATCACGCCTTTGTAGGTGGTGAAATGGCAAGAGAGATTCTTACACGCCTTAAATTTGATAAAAAGACCATTAACAGAGTTTCCTTCCTTGTTGGTTGCCACGATTTTGAGCCACCCGAAACAAAAATTGAACTTAAAAAGCACTTAAAAACAAAAACACCTGAAGATATTAAAACTCTTCTTGTTATCAAGAAGAGTGACAGAGGTGCTTTAAGCGAAAGCTATCGTGATATAAGCGAAGGGACTGCACAGACACTTAAATGGTTAGAAGAAATTGAAAAAGACAATGAATGCTGTACCATCTCCCGGCTTGCAATAAACGGCAGGGATTTGGAGAAAAAAGGTCTTAAGGGCGAAGAAATAGGACTTACCTTAAATTCACTTTTAGATGCAGTTATTGAAAACAAAGTGGAAAACACTAAAGCTGATTTATTGACATATATATTATAATAGTATAGAATAAACAATATATGATTAAAAAGAAAGGGTGTTAAAATGCGTACTGCACATTCTCTCAACTTTGGTTGGAAATATTCTCCTGAATTTTCAGAGGATATGATAAAGTCCTCCTTTGACGACAGTAAATTTCAGACTGTTGATATTCCTCATACCAACAAGGAATTACCCTTGAACTATTTTGACGAAAAATGCTATCAGTTTGTAAGCTGTTATCGTAAAAGCTTTGATATCGGCAAAAAAGCTAAGGGCAAAAGATATATTCTTCATTTTGAAGGTGCTTCCCTCTATTCAAGGGTTTATCTCAATGATGAATTCATCGGCGAATACAAAGGTGCTTACAATGCTTTCACCTTTGATATTACAGACAAAGTAAAAGCAAAGGGCAATTTGCTTGTTGTTGAGCTTGATTCCACCGAAAGAAAAGAAATTCCACCCTTTGGCAATGTTGTTGACTACCTTGTTTATGGCGGTATTTATCGTGAGGTATGGCTTGAAGAGGTCAGCGAAACTTATATTGACAATGCCTTTGTGAGAACTCTCAATGTTCTTCAGCCCAAAAAGGTGCTTGATATTGATGTAACTCTTTCCGAAAGCGCAAAGGGTGAATTGACCTTTACTCTTCTTGACGGTGATGAAGTTATGGGTGAAAAGAAAACCGATTTCAACGGAAGAGTAATAAACGCCAAGTGGGCAGTTAAGGATGTTCAGCTCTGGGACACAGAAAATCCCAAGCTTTACACTCTTAAGGTTAAGCTTGATGACAAGGATGAGATTTCTGTTCGCTTCGGCTTCAGAGAATGCAGATTTTTAACAGACGGCTTCTACCTTAACGGCAAAAAAATCAAAATCCGAGGTCTTAACCGTCACCAGAGCTACCCCTATGTCGGTTATGCTATGCCTAAAAATGTGCAGAGAGCAGATGCGGATTTACTTAAATATGAATTAGGTCTTAACCTTGTAAGAACCTCTCATTACCCCGACAGTGTTCATTTCCTTGACCGTTGTGATGAAATCGGTCTTTTAGTGTTCACGGAAATGCCCTCCTGGCAATATCTTGGTGAGGGTGAATGGAGAGATATCTGCCTTGATAATGTTCGCCGAATGGTTCTGCGCGACAGAAACCACCCCTGCGTAATTCTCTGGGGTGTTCGTGTTAACGAGGGTCTTGACTGTGACGAATTCTATGAAAAAACCAACGCTCTTGCAAGAGAGCTTGATAACACCCGTCAGACAGGTGGCGTAAGAAATATGCCTATGAGCCACCTTCTTGAAGATGTTTACACAATGAATGACTTTATTCATTCAGGTAGCTTCATAAATCTTCTTCCTCCCGCCCTTGTTACAAAGAGCCTTACTGCTCCCTACCTTGTAACAGAGCATAACGGTCATATGTTCCCAACAAAGAGCTTTGATAAGGAGGGAGTAAGAGCCGAGCACGCCCTTCGCCACACAAGAGTTCTCAATTCCGCCTACGGTAACCCAAGAACCAGTGGTGCTATCGGTTGGTGTATGGCAGACTATAACACCCATAAAGACTTTGGTAGCGGTGACAGAATCTGCTACCACGGTGTAACAGATATGTTCCGTGTTCCAAAAATGGGTGCGGCAATTTATCGTTCACAGCAGGATGACAAGCCCTTCCTTGAGGTTACATCTGCTATGGATATCGGTGAGCATCCCGGCGGAACAATTGGTGATGTGTGGGTATTCACAAACTGCGATTATGTTAAGCTTTATAAAAACGGCAAATATACAAGCACAATTTATCCCGACTCTTCAAAATTCAAAAACCTGCCCCATCCCCCAATGATTGCATCCGACTTTATCGGTGATTCATTGGTAACAGATGACGGACTTGACCCCAAGGCTGCAGCACTTCTTACAGATACTCTTGTTGCCGCTCAGACAAAGCAATGGAAAATGCCACCCTCAAAATTCGTTAAAGCAGGGGCTGCAATGGTTATTGGCAAAATCCCCTTTAACAGAATGTTTGATATTGTAACAAAATATATCGGCGGTTGGGGTAACGAGCAGATTACCTATGCCTTTGAGGGATACAAGGATGGCGAATGTGTTGCAACTGTTGTAAGAACTGCAGTTACAGAGCTTCACATTGATGTTAAAGCAGATTCCTATGTTCTCAGGGAAGAGGACACCTACGATGCAACAAGAATCCAGATTGTTGCAAAAGACCAGAACGGCAACAGAGTTCCCTTTGCAGACAGTGCCGTCAAGGTAACGGTTAAGGGTGCGGCAGATATTATCGGACCCTCTGAATTCCCCCTTATTGGTGGCGACAGAGCCTTCTGGATTCGCACCAATGGTGAAAAAGGCGATATTTCAGTTACTATTGATGCTAAAGGAATCGGCAAGGTTAAGCTTGACTTAAAGAGCGAATAATAATATACTAATAAATCAAAAAACTGTTTCTCCCATTCGAGAAACAGATTAAAGGAGATAAAAAGAAAATGAGCAAACAGCCCTATTACATTACTACTGCAATTGCATACACATCAAGAAAACCCCATATCGGAAACTCTTATGAAATTGTGCTTTCCGATGCTTTGGCAAGATTCAAACGAATGCAGGGCTATGACGTTTTCTTCCAGACAGGTACTGACGAGCACGGTCAGAAAATTGAGGAATATGCTGCTGCGGCAGGCGTTTCCCCCAAAGAATACGTTGACAAGGTTGCAGGGGAAATCAAGGATATCTGCGATTGCCTTAACACAACCTATGATAAATTCATCCGTACAACAGATAAAGAACACGAGGAATCCGTGCAGAAAATTTTCAAAAAGCTTATTGATAAAGGCGATGTTTATAAGAGCGAGTACGAAGGTTGGTACTGCGTTCCCTGCGAAAGCTTCTTCACAGATTCTCAGCTTGTTGACGGCAAATGTCCTGACTGCGGAAGAGAAGTTCGCAAAGAAAAGGAAGAAGCATATTTCTTCAGAATGAGTAAATATCAGAAACAGCTTGAAGAATATATTGAACAAAACCCCAATTTCATCTATCCCGAAAGCCGAAAGAAAGAAATGATAAATAACTTTATCAAGCCCGGTCTTCAGGATTTGTGCATTTCCCGTTCCACATTCAAATGGGGCATTCCCTTCCCTGGTGACGAAAAGCACGTTATCTATGTTTGGGTAGATGCTCTTCTCAACTATATCACAGGTCTCGGCTATGACCCCGAAAACACTTCCGAAATGTACAAAAAATACTGGCCTGCTAATGTTCACATTATCGGTAAAGATATTCTTCGTTTCCACACTATTTACTGGCCCATTATGCTTATGGCACTCGGTGAGCCTCTTCCCAAGCAGGTATTCGGTCACCCCTGGCTTCTTTCAGGTAATGATAAGATGTCAAAATCCCGTGGTAATGTAATCTATGCAGACGACCTTTGCAACCGCTTCGGTGTTGATGCAGTGCGTTATTATCTTCTTTCCGAAATGCCTCACGCTCAGGACGGAACAATCACCTATGAAACAATCATTGAACGTTTCAATTCCGACCTTGCAAATACTTTAGGAAACCTTGTTAACCGTACTGTTGCTATGAACAACAAGTATTTTGATGGTGTTATTCAGTCACCCGAAAACAAAGAGGAAATTGACAACGAGCTTATTTCAATGGCGCTTGACACTCTTCCTCAAGTAACAAAATTGCTTGACTCTTACAAAATCAGTGATGCAATTTCCAAAGTAATTGACCTTGCAAAGCGTTGCAATAAATATATTGACGAAACAATGCCCTGGGCACTTGCAAAGGACGAGGAAAAGAAAGCAAGACTTGGCACAGTTCTTTATAACCTTCTTGAAGGCATCCGCTTTATCGCAGTTCTTCTTGAGCCCTTTATGCCCGAAACAAGCGTTAAAATACTTGAGCAAATCGGCACAGATGTCAACACACTTGATTCTCTCGCAGAATTTGGTGCAGTTAAAGAAGGCGCTAAGGTAGGAGTTGCAACACCCCTTTTCTCCCGTCTTGATGTTGAAAAAACTCTTGCTGAAATTGAAGCTTCTCTTCCTAAAGCAGAGGAAGAAGCAGAAGAGGAAGAAAAGGAAATCATTGGTCTTGCTGAAATTCAGTATGACGATTTTGCAAAGGTTGAGCTTCGTGTTTGTGAGGTTATTGACTGCAAGCCTATTAAGAAAGCTAAGAAGTTACTTGAACTAACTCTTAATGACGGCACAAAAGAACCCAGAACAGTTGCATCAGGTATTGCAAAATGGTATAAACCCGAGGAGCTTATAGGCAAAAAGGTTATTGTTGTTGCAAACCTTGCACCCCGTACACTCTGCGGTGTTGAAAGTCACGGTATGATTCTTGCAGGCGAAATTACCGAGGAAGATATCAAGGTTGCATTTGTTGACGGTCTCCCTGCAGGTACACAGCTTAGTTAAACTGTTATGTATAACAATATTTTTGATTCCCACGCACATTACACAGATAAAGCGTTCAATGACGACCGCGAAAATATGCTCGGCTCTCTTAAGGAGTCGGGCATTTGCGGTGTTATAAACTGCGGTGCTGATTTAGAATCCTCAAGGGAAGCTCTTGCGCTTTCAGAAAAATATGATTACCTTTATTTTGCCTGTGGTGTTCATCCCGAAGAGGTTGAAAATCTTCCCGAAAATTATATAGAAATATTAAAAGACCTTGCAAAGCACGAAAAATGCGTTGCAATCGGTGAAATCGGGCTTGATTATTATTGGCGACAGGATACAAAGGAAAAGCAAAAAGAGGTTTTTGAAAATCAGATTCTTCTTGCAAAAGAACTGGATTTACCAATAATCGTTCACGACAGAGAGGCACACGGCGATACTTTGGAAATTCTAAAAAAGCACAAACCCAAAGGTGTTTTGCATTGCTTCTCGGGTAGCGTTGAAACTGCAAAGGAAGTTTTGAAACTCGGAATGTATATAGGTTTTGGTGGTGCATTAACCTTCAAAAATGCCCGGAAAGCAGTTGAGGTTGCAGAAATTCTCCCCCTTGACAGACTTCTCCTTGAAACTGACTGTCCCTATATGGCACCTGTTCCCATGAGAGGGAAAAGGAATGATTCAAACCTTATTCCATACGTGGCAGAAAAAATGGCAAAAATAAAAAACACCGATGCTCAACAAATACTCGACATAGCTACTGAGAATACCAAGCTATTGTTTAATATATGAAATAGGGGATGTAAAAAAAGCGCAGACCGCATAAAACCATATATACCAAGGGGTTCCTACAGTAAAAAAGCTGTAAGAACCCCATAAACATATTCAAAACTCAAAAAACAAGAAAAATTAACGTTTTATGCTACGAACAAACCTCGCCACTCGACGTACCTTTGTACGCCTTCGGGCAAATCCCGATAAGCCTGAAGCCTTATCGGGACTCGGTTTGTCCGTTCTGCATCTTTTTTTCCTATCCCCGAAAAGAGGCTGTAAAA
>JAZMZY010000011.1:0-2084 GCA_045586265.1 Acutalibacteraceae bacterium | reverse complement strand
GTAGCAAATCCAATAAATAATTACAAGAACAAATTGAGAGTATCCAATCCATTTTGCAACATCGGGCATATCAATTAGTGCTGTAACTATCACTACTGCGCAACTGATTAAAAGATATATAGAAAATGTTGCACTTTTTGCCTTTTGAATAATTGATAGATTTCTTTCATCAGTTTCGTTGATCTTTTGCTTTTTGATACTTTCTTCGTTTTTAGTAATTTTCAAATATTGTATAATGCGTGCTACACCTACCATCGCCACTGCAAAACCAAACGCTGAAATATATTCATTTTCAGATTTAGTTGCAGTTACTCCAATAATCATTATTGCACCAAGCACAATGCAGATAATGCCATAATATAGTCTTGTTTTCAGTTTGTTTTTGTAATCCATAGTTTAATCCTCCTCAAAAATGAAAACATCTTCAATCTTCATATCAAAGTATTTTGATATTTTATGAGCCAGTTGCAATGAAGCATTATATTTCCCATTTTCCAGTGATATGATTGTCTGACGGGTTACTCCCACTGCACCTGCTAAATCATCTTGCGTTACTTTATTAACTTTTCGTAATTCTCTTATTCTGTTATTCAAACAATCACCTCCACAAATAGTAAAGTGCACTTTACATTTTTATTATATATCATACTAAATAAAATGTCAAGCACATTTTACATTTTTACAAAAACAAAAGATGTGACCGAAGCCACACCTTTGTCAAATTGGGATTTATTTATTATCTTTATCTTGTTTGGAAACCAGAATGATTGAACCGACAAGCAAAGCAACACCAAGGGTGAAAAATACACACCCTATTACAGTATTTAACTGATTAGCAAAAAAGCCAATCATTCCAGCACCACTAGCACAGCAAATTACTTGAAACACCTTTTTCATACAATTCCCTCCAACAAATTCTTATTTTCCTTTCTCTAAATACATCTCTTCTAAACAGAACCATTACAAACCTGTATGATTTTGTCTGCCGCACCTTTTGCACCCGAAGAGTTTTTAAAACCATCAGCAATCTTCTTGGCGTTATGCTTGTAGGTGTCAACACTTGAAATTTTATTTATTGCGTTCAAAATCGAAGTAGCATCCGGTTTATCAAGTTTTATACCCGCACCAAGTTGAGATACTCTCTCAGCAACACCTTTTTGTTCTGAGGTCTGTGGCAGCATAACAAGCGGAACCTCAAAATACAAACTTTCACTGACGCTGTTCATTCCGCAGTGTGACACAAAGACATCTGCTTTTTCTAAAACAGCAATTTGGTCAACATGTGAATAAATTGATATATTTTCCGGTAACTCTCCAAAATCCTCGATTGACACCAAATTGCCAACTGACATAATTACCTGATAATCTGTATCCCTCAAAGCAGATATACAAGCTTTGTAAAAAGGCATCATATCATTATTGACAGTCCCCATCGATATATAAATCAGTTTATCCCTCTTTTTTTCTATTTCTTCGGTTGCAGAACGAATTGAAGGGCCGACAAATGCGTACTTTTCCGAAAAAGTTTCTGAGCAAGGCTGAAATTCGGGCGAGGTATAGACAATCGTATGGGTGTTGTCGTCACTTGCGATAATATCAAGAATATTATTTACGGGATACCCCTTATCCTTTAATCTTTTGACTTGTTTAGATGTTTTTGGCATAGCGAAAAGCATCTTTAACAAATCTCCAAGACCTTGTTTCATAATCTTTGCCGAATGCTGATTAAATGCAAAGGTTGTTGTTGAAGAAACAAAGGGAATGCCGAGCTTTAATGCAACGGCTTTTCCCCATAGAGCCATAGAATCTGCCACGATACAATCAGGCTTAAGCTCTGCCATCTCTTTGCAAACCTTGTCATCAAGAGCCAGTGTGGTATCTACAAGTATCTTTGTAGAGAATGCCAAATCTTTTCCCACACGGGTAGAGTCTTTGGCACTAAGTTTCTGCTCCGTATCATAATCATCACAGGATATAAATGTTGCTCCTGCCGACTCAATTTTTTCACGCATAATGTTATACGAATAATACCACACCTGATGTCCGCGAGAAACTAATTCCTTAACAACGCCCAAGGTGGGGTT
>JAZMZY010000010.1:0-14099 GCA_045586265.1 Acutalibacteraceae bacterium | reverse complement strand
ATTATTAAAACCAATACATTAAAGAGAAAACATATGAAAATTTATATAAACTATGTGATTATGTTTACACATTCCATAATAGCGAATTAATATTAAAATATTACCCAACGCTCATCTTTGAAACTGATTATGATAAATATTCTTGGGAGTATGAGAAAGATAATATGTTGACAAAGCTATTACAAATGTCATTAAACGATGAACGTTATGATGAGTTTGTCGAGTATTTATCAAAAAGTTACAGTACATATTCCACGACTACATTTGCTGAAATCTGCATTATTGATTTTGTTAATGGTTATTATGAGTTGTATGGTAATTTAGAAAATACGTATAACTTGTTTGAAGTAATAATAGATACTTGTCCGGATGTTGTTGGGAAATTTACATTTTGTCAAGAATACGCCCAATTTGTCAATTTAAATACAGATGATACCCAAAAATTTGAAGAAGTTAACAATAGAAAAAATAAATTAGCTGAAAAAGTAAATGAGCATTGGGAAAATGAAGGTAAGATAAGTTGAAACAATATAGTCTTATAATGCCGCACGCAGTGCCCGATAATTACGCATTACGAATTAAGCATTACGCATTAAATTTATTCCGCAATTCTTCATATATTTCCAATAGTTTAAATTTAACAATATACTTATCGCCACTGTTTATTATCTTTTCTCCGTTTTCGGAAAGGTAATCAGTGGTGTTTTTATTTGCTTCAATTCCATCTGCGGCAGGCACGCATAATGGTGGGAACATAACACACCACCAATTTTTGCCCTCGCCCTCACCGAGAATAACCTTTAATGCGGTATATTGCCCTGCAGGAAAGGTAAGGTTTCCGTAGGTTCTTGTGTTGAAATATTCCTCTTGTAAGGTGATTTTTACTTCATAATCAAATCCGTTTTCTTCAAGAGTATCTTTTGCAGTTTTCAAAAGAATATCTTTGGATTTTTCAAAATGCTCTTTTGCATTTTCTTTTGTAACATCATCACTTAAAATACTTGCATTGGTTTGTAAAAGTGCATCGCGTATTTTTAATTTTACTCCCTGGTCTGTTTCAGAATCACTGTTTGCAAGAATGTGAAGTCTTACAACATCATCTTTTACAGTTTGGGCAGATGCGGTGAAATAAGTACAGGAAAACGCCATATAAAGTGAAATTGCTACGGCAACAACAGATAATAAGATTTTATCTTTTCTTTCGTTAAACGCTTTGTATTTAAAAATTGACATAATAAAAACCGTCCTTTCAAAAGTGATTTTGGACGGTTTTTCTTTTGTTTATTCAGTTTTGTATAGAAATAATTTCCACACCTGCTTTTTCAGGTGTGCAGATATATACATTAGAAAACTGCTTTTCTAAAAGCTCTGCGCTTTTCTCTGCATTTTCTTTTTTATTGAAAATTCCGTAAACTGCAGAGCCTGAGCCGGTCATACAAGAGACAATTGCACCATTTTTATTCATAATATCTTTAATATCAACCCTTCCGTTTATATCAAAGGCTTGTTCGAAAACATTGGAGCAAAGCTTAAGCCCATTTTCAAAGTCGCTATCTGTAAAGTATTCAAGCATCTGTTCATTTTTCGGGTGCTTCATATATTCAAGTGAGTCAACCGCATCATAGGCTTCCTTAGTGGAAACGCCGTCATTGGGCTTAACAACAACAATAGAGTATCCCTCAAAATCGGGGAGAGGGGCAACAACCCCACCTGTGTCAAGGCACAGTGCAGTACCACCGATAATGCAGAAGGGGATATCCGCACCGACTCTTACACCAATTCGGCAAAGCACCTTTTCGGGATAATTGGTATTGAATATTTTATTTAATGCAACAAGCACTGCCGCACCATCGGCACTGCCGCCACCCATACCTGCACAGAAGGGCGTGTGCTTTTCAATGTGAATGTGAATACCTTTATTCTCTTTGATATCTGCATAATCAAAAAACTTTTCTGCACATTTGAAAACGATATTTCTTTTATCTGTGGGCACACCCTCGGTATCGCAGGAAATAGTAATTTCCTCACCATCAGTTTTTTCAACGGTTATAATGTCACCAAGGCTTATGGACTGCATAATGGTAAAAAGCTTATGGTAGCCGTTTTTCTTAATACCGGTTATATCTAAAAGAAGATTAATTTTAGAATTTGCTTTTAAAGTGAGCTTCATATTGCCAACTCCTTTCAAATAATATAATAGCACAATTTTATCTATATTAAAAGATATATATTTTGCAATAAACTCTGTTATTTTGTATAAATTTGTGCTATGATGTTATGAGGTAAGCGCTAAAGCGTATTCAATCATACGCGCTTAGGCGATAGAACCCTCCACCACGCCAAAGACAAGCTTCGGCGCGGTCCCCCTCCCTTCGCCAGGGAGGTCTATATTGAAAGAAGGTTTTATTATGAATGATATTAAAATTATTGATTTGCATACCCATACGGACAGCTCTCAGGACGGTAATCATCCTGTGGAATATATGGCAGAGGTTGCGGCGCAAAATGGTATTCAGACCGTTGCCTTTACTGACCACTGTGAGGTTGATGTTTTTTACAGAGATGGGTTTGATAAAAGGGCAGAGCGTAGCTTCCGCGAGGTTTCAAAGGCACAGAAGGATTTTGAAGGAAAAATAGAAGTTCTCAGAGGTATTGAGCTTGCTCAGCCCCATTATGTTCCTGAGCTTGCAGAGGAAATTATAAATAAGGATTATGACGTTGTAATCGGCTCAATTCATAATTTAAGAGGTAAGCCTGATTTTTATGATTTTGAAACCTTTGACGGATACGATGTTCAGGCTTTGATGAATGAATATTTTGATGAATTACTTCAGATGCTTCAGTGGGGAAATTTTGAAATTCTTGCTCATATTACATATCCTTTCCGATATATTTATAACCTTTGCGGTTATGTTGAGGATATAAATAAATATTCTGAAAAAATTGATGAGCTATTAAAGCTTTGCGCCGAAAAAGATAAAGCTTTGGAAATCAATATGGGCGGTCTTAAATACCCTATAAACAAGCCTGCACCTGATATTGATACTATCAAAAGATATAAAGAATTAGGCGGTAGACTTGTAAGCGTTGGTTCCGATTCGCACTATGCAGAGCGCATCGGTTTTGGTATTCCCAGAGCCTATGAAATGGCAAGGGAAGCGGGCTTTGATTTTGTTGCGAAATTTAAAGGAAGAAAAGCCTTTGAATTCGCAATAAAATAAGATATTTATTGTATATTTTGCATATTTTACAGTTCCTTTAGAATTTTATTCATTTATTACAATTGGAAATGTATGGAAAAACTGTAAAGCAGACAACTTGACAATGTTCAAAACTGTGTCTAAAATGTCAACAAGTATGAGTTTACCGTGTTCAAAATTTCTGAAAAAGAAAAAGCGCGTAAAGCTCACTGACTTTACATTGACAAAGTTTTGAACATTTGACTTTTTTCGACCCTGAATATACACTTGCATATTCATTTGTTTAGTTTTTTAACAAAGGCGGTGGTGTTTTGAGAAAAATTGAATATACAGTTTCAAAAGAGTTTGACGGAACACCGCTTTATTATTTTCTGCGAGAATGCGTCGGGGTATCTACCCGCATAGTTCAGACTCTTCGCCATACCTCAAAATCTGTGTTCGTAAATGGTGTTGAAAGCAGAGTTGTTGACAAGGTGAAAACAGGCGATGAAATAATAATTTATCTTCCCGAAAAAACCGAAGCACCATTACTTTGGGAAACAGAACTGACCGTAATTTATGAGGATGAAGATTTACTTATTATAAATAAGCCTTCGGGAGTTTCGGTTCATCCCACAAGAAATCATCCTAACGGAACACTTTGTAATGCAGTTGCATCCTATCTTAAAAAAGCGGGTAACGAAAATTTTGTTGCGAGGGCAGTGGGCAGACTTGATAAAGTAACCTCGGGTGTTATGGTGTTTGCAAAAAATGCCTTTGTTGCATCAAAGCTCAACGGCACCCTTGATAAAACATATATAGCAATTGCAGAGGGTGTTTTAGAGGGCAAGGGGACAGTTAATGCTCCTATTTACAGACCTGATATTAATAAAACAATCCGTGCCGTAGGTGAGCAGGGTGACGAAGCAATAACTAATTGGAAAGCGCTGAAAAATTTTGATGATAAAACATTATTGGAAATCAAAACAGTCACCGGAAGAACCCATCAGATAAGAGTGCATTGTGCTCATATCGGTCACGCTCTCGTGGGCGATGAAATGTATGGCGCAAAAGTAACTGATAACATAAAAAGAGCGGCTCTTCACTGCGAAAAGGTTAAAATAAATCATCCTGTAACAAATGAAGTGCTGACCTTTGAGGCAGAACTTCCGGGGGATATGAAAAAAGAGTTGGAAAAAAGCGGTTTTTCTCTTGACAAAGGGGAACTCTTCTGCTAAAATACCATTTGCCGCATATTAAGGGCAGACGCTATAGGTGCGTCTAAAAACACCTGAGCAGAGGGTGTGCCTTGTTAGCGAGACTGAAAGAAAGCAGGTAAAAATCTATGTACGCAATCATCGAAACAGGCGGAAAACAGTACAAGGTTCAGAGCGGCGATGTTATCTTCATCGAAAAGCTCGAGGTTGAAGCTGATTCCACAGTAACCTTCGATAAGGTTATCGCTGTTGGTGCAGACGACGGTATCAAAGTTGGTGCTCCTTACGTTGACGGTGCTTCTGTTGAAGCTAAGGTTATCAAAAACGGCAAGGGCAAGAAAATCGTTGTTGCTACCTACAAGCCCAAAAAGAATGAAAAACGTAAAATGGGTCACAGACAGCCCTATACAAAGGTTGAAATTTCAGCTATTAACGCATAATCAATGATTAAAGTTAAATTTTTTCATTCTGAAAATGGTGCGCCCTTAGGCTTTTCTTTTAAAGGTCATGCAGGCTATGCTGCTCACGGTAGCGATATAGTTTGCGCTGCAATTTCTTCCGTTGCATATATGACCGCTAACACCATCATTGAAATAATGAAAGTGGAAGCAGATGTTGATGTTAAAGAAGATGGGGAAATGACCTTGAAGGTTCCTGAAGAAAGCGCAGAAAAAACGAAAGATATATTGCTTGGTCTGGAGCTTCATATTAATGAGCTCAAAAAGCAGTATCCCAAAAATGTTACGATAACTACGGAGGTGTAACGAATGCTTAAAATCAATATCCAGTTATTTGCTCATAAAAAAGGTATGGGTTCAACTCGTAACGGCCGTGATTCCGAATCCAAAAGACTCGGTGCTAAAAGAGCAGACGGTCAGTATGTTCTTGCAGGTAACATCCTTGTAAAACAGAGAGGCACAAAAATCCACCCCGGTACAAATGTTGGTAAGGGTAAAGATGACACACTCTTTGCACTTATTGATGGTCAGGTTCGCTTTGAGCGTCTTGGCAGAGACCGCAAGAAAGTAAGCGTTTATCCTGTTGAGCAGTAATTAAATTGCAGAAATTCACTCTATCTGAAAGGATAGGGTGTTTTTTTATGCTTTTATGTGGTTTTTATTTTGTATTCTGTTGAAAATACAAATGTAATATGATACAATTATACAGATTAGAAATATTTTTTCACGGGACGTGATTTTATGAGAAAAACAAGTGCGAATATCGGTTTTATCGGTATCAGCGGAAGAGGTTCAAGTATGCTTGAGCTTCTTTTGCAGGTTGATGGCGTTAAGGTTCCTGCAGTTTGCGACCTTATTCCTGAAAGAGCAGAGAGAGGTATTGAAATTGTTGAAAAAGCAAACAACAAGGAATACCCGGTTCACGCTTACCTTGATTATAAAGAGATGTTTGCTAACGAAGATTTGGATGCAGTTGTTATTGCAACAACGTGGATTTCTCACGCAAGGATTGCAGTTGATGCAATGAAAGCAGGTTGCCATGTTGCAACTGAAGTTGGCGGTGCGGCATCTATTGAAGAATGTTGGCAGATGGTAAGAACAAGTGAGGAAACAGGCAAAATCTGTATGCTTCTTGAAAACTGCTGCTATTGTCGTAACGAAATGGCTGTGTTCAATATGATTCGTCAGGGCATTTTCGGTGAAATCGTACATATGGAAGGTGGTTATCGCCACGATTTGCGTGATGAAATTGCTCTGGGCAGAGAGAATATTCACGGCAGACTCTTTAACTTTATGAACCGTAATGGTGAACTTTACCCAACACATCAGTTAGGACCGATTGCCAAAGCTCTTCGAATTAATAGAGGTAACCGTTTCTTAACAGTTAACTCTGTTGCAAGTAAGGCTCGTGGTCTTCACCAGTGGATTAAAGATAACAAAGGCGAAGAATACGACCTTTATAACACAGATTTCAAATGCGGTGATATTGTTACAACAATTATCAAATGCGCAGGTGGAGAAACAATTAAATTGACACATGACTGCACTCTTCCTCGTCCTTACACCCGTGACTACGAAGTGCAGGGCACAAAGGGTATCTATTCCGAACCTGAGGACGGCAAAGGCAGAATTTATATTGACGGAACTCACACAGAGCATCAGAGCTGGACTCACGAATGGGATGATTTCGGTCCTTGGAGAGAGAAATATGAGCATCCTTTGTGGGTAGCTTATGAAAAGGGCGGAATTAAAGCAGGCCACGGCGGTATGGACTACCTTGTTCTTTCTGCTTTCGTTGATGCGGTTTATGAAGGCGAAAAGCCCCCCATTGATGTTTATGACACTGCTGCCTGGATGGTAATTACCTGCCTTTCAGAGCAGTCCGTTGCTATGGGTGGTGCTCCCGTTCCCGTGCCTGATTTCACAAACGGCAGATGGATTGACAGAGAGGATTTCCGCAGAGGTATGTATTGCCTTGAAGAAGTTTGTGACGAGTGCTTTGAGAAAGTTGAGGAATAATTATGAAATATTATATTGGTGTTGATGGTGGCGGTACAAAAACTGCTTTTGCTCTTTTTGATGAAAACAAAAATGTTGTTGCTCAGAATGAAACTGAGGGTTCAAACCACGAAAACCTTGAGGGTGCAATCCCTCAGGCAGCAGGTATTATTGCAGGCGGTATCAATGGTCTTTTAGAAAAAGCAAATCTTAAGCTTGATGATATCAGCGGTATTTTAATGGGTCTTGCAGGTATCGACCATCCTTATCAGCACGATGAAATGCAGGTTGAGCTTGGTAAGCTTGGTATTGCAGGTGCAAGAATCTATAACGACGGCTTTATTGTTATTAAGGCAGGTGTCGGCGCAGGCGCAGGTATCGGCTATAACTGCGGTACAGGTACTTGCTGTAACTGTATTGACAACGATGGTAACATGTGTCAGATTGGTGGCTTTGATGTTCTTTCAGGTGATAAGGGCAACGGCCATTGGGTTGGCTCACAGGCATTCAGAATTATGTATGATGAAATTTGCCTTGGCAAAGGTAAATCACAGATTACTGCTTTAATGGAAGAAAAAGCAGGTATTAAGGACAGAGCAACCCTTCTTGATTCTATTGCTATTCTTGAAGACGAAGAAAAGGGCGAGGGTTTCCTCAGAATGCTTATCGTTTCATTCTTTGAGGCTGCAAACAATGATGATGCAGAAGCACTCAGGGTTGTTGAAGAAATGGCTCAGAGGGGTGCAGATTTCCTTTGTGGTCATATCAATAAAATGAACTTTACTGATGAAGTAATCAACATTGTTCTTTCAGGCTCAATTCACACAAAATTGCCTTCATATAAATATACTGACAGAATGGCAGAGCTTGTTGTGGAAAGAACAGGTAAGAATGTTAACTTTATCAAGCTTACATGCGCACCCGTTACAGGCTGTGTGAACTGGCTTCTTGAAGATTGAAATATAGTAAATTATTCTGAAAGGACTTGACATAAATGAAAGAAATTAATTTAACAGTTATCGGCTCAGGTAGTACATATTGCCCCGAGCTTATTTATGGCTTTATTGAAGCAAAGGATTCTCTTAAGCTCAAAAGAGTTGCTTTTATGGATATTGACGAAAGAAAGCGCACTATCGTTGGTGGCCTTTGTGTTCGTATGCTCAAAAGCGCAGGTATTGATTGCGAGGTTGTTATGACTGATGACCTTGACCTTGCTTTACAGGGTGCAGATTTCGTTGTAACACAGATTCGTGTTGGTAAGCTTCCTTGCCGTCATATTGACGAATCAATTCCTCTCAAGCATGACCTTATCGGTCAGGAAACAACAGGTATCGGTGGCTTCTTCAAGGCTCTTCGTACCATTCCCGTTATGAAGAATATTGCAGAGAGAATTGAAGCAATTTGTCCTGATGCATGGCTTATTAACTTCACTAATCCCTCAGGTATCATTTCTGAATTCCTTCTTAATCACACAAATGTTAAAACAATGGGTCTTTGTAATGTACCCATTGCTATGATTGATGACGTTAAGGCAGCAGTTGGCGAGGATGCAAAAATTACATACCTCGGACTTAACCATCTTAGCTGGATTACATCTGTTCTCGTAAATGGCGAAGAAAAAATAGATGCAATTTTCGATGATGATTTTGCTCCCACAGTTATGAAAAATATTCATGACGATGGCTTCGATATGGAATGCCTTAACGCTTGCAAGGGCTTCCCCTCATCATATCTTCAGTACTACTATAGCCGTGCAGCAAAGCTTGCTCACTTAAAGCAGGGCTCAAAGAGCAGAGCACAGGTTTGTATGGAAATCGAAGAACAGCTCCTTGAGCTTTACAGCGATAATGAGCTTGTTATTAAACCGGCACTTCTTGAACAGCGTGGTGGCTATAAATATTCACTTGCAGCAGTTTCTCTTATTGATTCAATTGCAAATGATAAAAACGATGTTCACGTTGTTAACATCAAAAACAACGGCACTCTTAAATTTATGGGTGATGACGATATTGTTGAAATTGCAGCAGTTATCGGTGCAGACGGAGCTAAACCCGTTGAGATTGGCGAGTTCAATAACCGTCATATTATCAGCCTTATGAGAACAGTTAAGTCTTATGAGAAATACACTGTTGAAGCAGCTATGAAGGGCTCTGACGAGGATGCTCTCAATGCTCTTATGCTCCATCCTCTTTGCGGTGATTTTGCTCAGGCGAAATCCTGCTTTGAAGAAATGAAAGAGGCACACAAGGCATATTTACCTCAATTCTTCAAAGACTAAGGTGAATTAGTATGGCTAAAAATAAAAAAACACCCAAGCAGGAAATAATTCCTGAGGGTATGAGCAAAAAAGATTATGCAGATGCGGCTTTCAGAAAGAAAGTTACAATTATAAATCTCTGTATTCTTGGTGTTTTCATTGTTGGTGTTGTTGCTGTTATAATTGCAGGCTGGTACAATACAAAGCTTGAGGATGAGCGCTTTGAGCAAATAGAGCAGGCATTCTTTGAAGAAAGAGATTCCGTTAAGGCCGCCCTTGAAAAAATAGAAAAAGATGGTGGCTCTCACGAGGATAAAAGTCAGGTTAAAATTGAGGTAACCGATGATACTTTCTATAACTGGATTGCTGAGCTTGATGCATCATATCAGGCAGAAAAAGAGTCTGAGGAGTACGCTGCTTTTGGCGGTGCTGAAATTCATCTTCAGGGTATGTTCTACACTAAAAAATTCGATGGTGGAGCTGTTCAGTATTGGGTGTATAGAAATCACTCTCATGAGGGTCATGAGCATCACGACCACGAGGAAGGCTCTACGGAAGAGATGATTCCTATTGAGGTTATTTTTGATGGTGATGTTGAAATTCCCGAAGATGGCACATGGGTTGATGTAAAAGGTATTGTAGGACCAGACTCAACTAAAAACCTTTCAGGTATCAGATATGCTCAAATGTCTATTATGGATGAACCAGGTCAAGAATTTGTTGAATAAAAAATAGTTCCCGTAACAAGATTTTTTAAAATCTTGTTACGGGAACATTATGTTATTTAGCAGAAAGGATTTTCTGTTTTGTAGGGGAGAGATTTAGGCTGATTGTAGCCAATGTTTTCAACACCAAGATATTTGAACACCTCGAAGAGTGCTTTGCCGTGATGACCGAAAGCAACTGCACCGTGATGGGGGAAATTGCCCTCAATAAGAACATGACGATAGAATCTGCCCATTTCGGGAATTGCAAATACACCGATACCACCGAATGAACGGGTTGCAACGGGAAGAACCTCACCCTGTGCAATATATGCGCGAAGCTCACTGCCTGCAGTGGACTGCAAACGGAAGAAGGTAATATCGCCGGGTGCAATGTCGCCCTCAAGAGTACCGTTTGTGTATTCCTTGGGAAGAGCTCTTGCCATAATCTTCTGATATTTCATTTCGCAGAATGAAAGCTTACAAGAGGGAGTGTTACCACAATGGAAGCCCATAAATGTATCTGTGAAGCCATAAGGTGTTTTGCCACCGATTTCAGCATCATACATATCACGAGGTACGGAGTTGTTAATATCAAGAAGAGTAACTGCATCGTTACTTACACAAGCACCGATATACTCAGAAAGAACGCCGTAAATATCAACCTCGCAGGAAACGGGGATACCGCGGGATGCAAGACGGCTGTTTACATAGCAGGGAACAAATTTAAACTCTGTCTGGAATGCGGGCCAGCATTTACCTGCAATTGCAACATATTCTCTTGAACCCTTATGAGCCTCAACCCAGTCAAGAAGAGTGAGCTCATACTGAGCAAGCTTTTCAAGGATTTCAGGTTTTTTGTTACCTGCACCAAGCTCATTTTCCATATCCTTAACAACTGCGGGGATTCTTTCATCACCTACGTGTGCATTAAATGATGCAAAAAGGTCAAGCTCGCTGTTCTCTTCAATTTCAACGCCTAAATCGTGAAGGCATTTAATGGGAGCGTTACAAGCAAGGAAATCCTGAGGACGAGGACCAAAGGAAATGATTTTAAGGTTTTTGAGAGCAAGAATTGCTCTTGCAACGGGAACAAAATCATTAATCATCTTAGCACAGTCAACTGCGTCACCAACGGGATATTCGGGTATGTAAGCCTTGATGCTTCTGAGCTTAAGATTGTAGCTTAAGTTGAGAACACCACAGTAAGCATCGCCTCTGCCGTCAAGAAGGTCGTTCTGGCTTTCTTCAGCAGCCGCGCAGTACATAACAGGACCGCCAAAATGCCTTGCAAGAAGAGTTTCTGCAGACTCGGGACCGAAGTTACCGAGATAGATAACAAGAGCATTACAGCCTGCGTTTTTTACATCCTCGCATGCCTTGAGCATATCATTTTCATTTTCGATGCAAACAGGGCATTCGTAAATTTCGCCGTATTTTGCATATTCATTCACGATTGCAGAGCGTCTTCCCTCGGAAAGAGTCATAGGGAAGCAGTCACGGGAAACCGCAACAATACCCAATTTAACCTGAGGCATATTAATCATAATTATTACCGTCCTTATAGAATAATAAATAACAAAACTATTTTACGATATATTGGCTTTATCTGTCAATATAAAAAGCTTAATAAATCTTAATCCATTCAATATCGGGAACATCTCTTGAGGATGTAACCGTTATTCTTATTTCGTCAGTTACAGTTTTATCAATTTTCACTATTTTTCTGCTACCCACAGTGGTGCATCTTTTTTGAGTATCCCAAGTGTTATGTTTGTTTTTTGTGCGAATTGAAAAGCTTTCAATTCGTTGCCCCTCGCTGATTCTTTCTGCGATTTCAACATAGTTTACCGCTTCTTTTTTATTGAGCTTTATAATGTATTCGGGTTGTGTTTCACCATAACCCTCAAGAGCTTCAAAAGCTATGCCTTCCGCAAGATTTATTTTGAATTCGGTTTTTATAAGGTTGCCTAATTCTTCCAATCTCTTTAAATCCCTCGGGTCAAATTTGCCGTTGGGCATAGGGGGAATATTAAGGTGGAATGTTGAGTTATTACCAACTGTGTTAAGGTATGTTGTGAAAAGTCTTTCAAGTGAATGAGGCTCTTCATTTTCGTGGTAGAACCAGCCCGGTCTTATGGACATATCTGTTTCTGCAGGAGCGAAAACAAGTCCCTTTGAATACATAATGTTCTGAAGCGAACCGATTGTAATATCGGTGTTATATAAAAATTCAAGGCTACCATCTATTAATGCACCCTCAGTCTGTGGTGGGTTCATAGGGCAAAGCTCCTGAGGTACAACTGCCCATTGAGCGAAAGGTGCTTTTCCTGCTTCGTTACCACACCAACGTATAATTCCTGTATCGTGGAAAATACAAGCATTAGGCTGGTATTTGTTTACAAGGTCAACATAGCCCTCAAAATCATAAATCTGCTTTTTGCCGTTTGGTCCTTCGCCACAAGCACCGTCAAACCAGACATAGAATATTTCGCCATAATTTGTTAAAAGCTCGGTTAACTGATTTTTATAATATGTATTATATTCATCTGTGCCGTAATATTTTGAGTTTCTGTCCCAGGGGGAAAGGTAAAAACCAAATTTAAGACCATGCTTTTTACAAGCCTCGGCACATTCTTTAACAATATCGCCCTTGCCGTTTTTATATGGGCTGTTTTTCATCGAATGCTCGGTATATTTTGTTTGCCAGAGGCAGAAGCCGTCGTGATGCTTTGCAGTAAGCACAATGCCCTTCATTCCTGCATCCTTAACAGCTCTTGCCCATTGGTCGCAGTCAAGCTCTGTGGGATTGAATATTGCAGGGTCTTCGGTTCCGTCGCCCCATTCGAGATTTGTGTATGTATTAGGGCAGAAATGTATAAACGCATAAAAGGGTGTTTCTCTTAAATGTCTTAATTGATTTTCGCTGGGTACTACATGTGCTGCGTTTTTTAAAAACTCTTTGAAATCCATTTTATTCACCTTTGGAATGCAAAAGCTTTTTGCTGTTGAATATTATCCAAGCCATTATAATAGCGGCAGAAAGGATTGCCATTGTATGCTGGAAGCCACCGTTTGCGAAGAGGTGAATGCAATCAGGTGTGCCGATAAGAAGATATACAATTTCTATATATGTAACAAAGAAAAGCAAAAGGAATGCATAATATTTTTCGATTTTGATTTTTGAAGCATTAAAGCCATAGCCCTTTGTAATAGCAACAACCATAATAATTGCATATATTACTGCAATTACAGTTGCAATAATAATAGAATCTGAATCTTCAAATCTTACAAGAACAGGTCTAACGATATTAACCCCAATCATAAAGAGTGTGCCGAGAATGAAGGTGAGAATTGCTTTGGGCTTTTCTTTAACCTTCGAGAAAGCAAGCTCTGGAACATCCTTTTGAGGCTTTAATTTAAGAATAAAGGCAGTGATTATACCACCTGCAATAAAGCCTGTGAAATATTCCCAACAGCCCCATGCATAGAAGCTTTCGGGAAGATATGATTCATTGAGCATATGGTAACCACCATTGCCGAAATAGAAGAAAAGGTCGGCAAGGGTAATGCCAATTGCAAAGGCAGAGCAGACAACCGCGCCTGTTTTTGCAGAAACCTTGTCTTTAATAATAAAACGAACAGCTAAAATAGAAGCGATTGCTTTAATTGTTGCGGTAATAACATCGCAAGACTGAAAATAGTTTCTTCCGCCATCAATTTTCTTTGCCCAGGAAACATCCTTGAAATGCTCCATATATACCTGATATGCAGAGCCATCAATGTTCTGGATTTTTAAGCCTTGTTCAAAAACCTCTGCTGCTTCAGGTTGAACTGCATTTAAAACAAAGGGTGAGATAACTGCACTTGCAATTAAATCGGTTATGTAGAAAACCGCAAGAAGAATAACAATGTCTTTGATTTTCCATTGCTTTTCACTGAAGCCTCTGCCCAGCATAATACCAAAAAGAGAAGCAAGACCAAAGCCAAGGCAAAGCATTAAGAAAACTGCAGAGCCAATTGAGGTGTAAACAGTTTCACCAACGCCTGTAAACCAGGATTCCTCGGAATAAATAACACCGGTAATCTGATTTAAAAGTGTGCCCCAACCGGGCGTTGTGAGCATAAACATTAATGCGGTAAGTGAAAGCCAACCGATATCAAGCTTTTTGCGAGCGCCCTTTACAACAACGATAAACATTGTGAAAACAAAGCCTGCATTTAAAAGTCCCCAGGATGAGCCCCATCCGTGCTCACCGCGAACACGCCATAAAAGACCCATAAGA
>JAZMZY010000009.1:0-1596 GCA_045586265.1 Acutalibacteraceae bacterium | reverse complement strand
TAAAAGGTGCTGGAAACTGCATCAAGAATCTGAGCGATAAAGGTAAAGAAGAACTTTCTGAAGTGGTTGGACTTAAAAAGTATCTTGATGAATTTACCTTGATTGCAGAAAGAGAAATAACAGAAACAATTATCTGGAAAGAATATATGGTTTATGCCACACTTTTCGGAATTGCCGATAAGGTTCTTGAGCAGTTTAAAAAGGTTTATCCCGAAAAGATACCTGAGCTTGAAACCTATAACAGAAATGTAATAATCGCCCACAGCTATTACCGCAGTATGTATTATCAATCACAAAGAGCAATGCAAGCACGAAGAACAAGCGGCGGCGGTGGCAGAGCTTCCTTTGGCGGTGGAGGCGGTTTTTCCGGCGGCGGACGAGGCGGCGGTTCAAGATGATAAACAATAAAAATTTACTATATTATAAAAAAAGAAGGAATGAACATTGAAAAAAGTGCTATGTATGCTTTTGTGTCTTTGTATGATGATTGGCATATTGCCAACAACTTTGGTTGCAAATGCACAAACCGATTCAAAAACAATGACGTTTGGTTATGCCTATGATGTCCAGCGAAATCCGGCTTTCCCAACAAAAAAAGGGGATAAAGTTACAGTTTCCGGTTTCCAGACTCCGCTAAGATACGGTGCAAGTGCTTCAGGCAGTATGATACGTTATGAAAACAGTGCAGGCACCTGGACTCTTACCGAGGTTGGAACTTTCGGTAATATAAGCAAGGTTTCGCCTGCACCTACAAGCAACTTAAAGCCTATAGTAAAAACGGTTGCTGAAAGCTGCGGTATATCCGATATGAACAGTATTGTAATTCACAAGCTGACAGGTATAAACAACAATCTTGTCGGCTATGGTGTTGTACTCTGTATTGATGAAGACAACGGTCAGGCTTTGTTTTTAGCTGACCTGTTCAATCAGTCCGGTGCGGGCTTTTTCTTATCAAAATCAGAGGTTAAAAGTAAATCGGTAACAATTACTGCTGATAAGATAGCACAGGCAAGCACAGAGAAAAGTGAAAACTCAGATGTTTCATCCGACGCAAAACCTGTTGAAGCTTTGAATTTCACTATAGATGAGCCTTATGCGTGGGAGACGGCGGCAAAAAAAGCAACCGTTGAACAGAGCAGTCAGGTGGAAGTTACAGATGTGAAATGGAACGGTACAATGTGGAATCCCGATGGCTCCTTTATGCAAAATGCAAGCTATACAGTTGACATCACAGTACGCATAAAGTCAGGGTCAAATATGTATTTTGACAAAAATAAGCTCCGTATTAAAATCAACGGAGAATCGGGTGCAGAAGCAGTTGAAATATCAGGTGACAAAAAACAGGCTGTTATCCGCGGATATTATGATTACCTGAAATCCAAAGACCAAGCTGCATTAGAGGAAAAAAAGCAAGAAGAAGCGAAGGCAAACAGAAAAGGTACAGCAGTCAGCAAGTTTGAACCCGGGGACTACGGCACTGCAAGATTTAAAGACAGGCTGAATGTGCATTTGGAACCTAAAACAGGAAGCAAGGTTGAAAGCATGTCGGATTATTCGTATCTGGATGCTCAGGCAAACCTCATTACAATTGTTGAA
>JAZMZY010000008.1:0-4006 GCA_045586265.1 Acutalibacteraceae bacterium | reverse complement strand
TGAGCCTTGATGATTTGGAACAGAATAAAGGCATATTTGATGTTGAATATGAGAACGGCAAAGCAACTGTTACTCGTAGAGTTAACGGGGATTACGATATTTCACTGACACCCACTGCGGCAGCAAGACTTCTTCTTGCAGGCGAGGGTCACACAGCTCAAACCGCTGTTTACATAGATGGTGTTGAACTAAAGGATGATGCAGAAGCTTTCTTCAGAGCATTCCCCCACCGTGCAACACGTTTCACGGACAGCTTCTGGTCAATATAATAAAACAAAACCGCAAATCCTTGAAAATCGAGAATTTGCGGTTGTTTTTTATGTTTTTAGTTTTAGGTTATAGTTTTTATAAATCATAAATCAATTTGCGGATTTCCTGAATAAGAATTTTGAAAGCGGTTGTTATCATTCTTATAAGGCTTTGTGCGGCATCTTCATTTTCAGTGTTTGCTGTATCCTCTGTTGCCACCTCACCTGAGCCACCATAGCAACCGATATTATTTTCAGTAATTTCATTACCGAAGAAATCCTCTGTTAACTCATCCTCAACTTTCACACCTGCGCCGATAAGCTGAGAGCCTTCTGCCAATTGGTATGCAGTAAGCGGGTCTTCACCGCCAACAAAATTGGGAAGAATATTCATTGAATTCATATCAACAACGGGGTTGATTGTATTGCCGTAGCAATTGTTTGTATAGGTGTTTCCTGCTGAAAGCTCTTCGGAAAGATTATATAAAATGATGCAACCGTCTTCAGGAATAATGATATTATTCGCAACAAAGCTATTTGTAAGATAGCGCATATGGAAATCTGCACAATTGATAATTGTGTTGTTATAGAAATTGAAATTATCTTCACCATTACCCGAAGCAATTGCGCTTCTGCCACCATTATCATTTACGGAAAGGCAATATCTTACAGTATTGTTTTTCTGTGGACTGTCCTTTGCATTGTTGCACATAAATCTCATATTATCATGAGAATAGATGTACTGATAGGTGCAGTTATTTGTCCAGGAGTCAAAGTCAACTGCCATACCATCGCCATAGTTTTTCTGACCTGCAATTTCACAATACTGAATTGTACTGTTTTCACTACCCCAGAACCACATAGCTGCTGTGAAATAAAGAATTTCACCGTTTTCGTCAACGCCCTCACCCTGACAGGTGTTAATAGCACGGCAGTTTGTAACCAAAGCACCATCGCAAATGCCTACAACAACTGCTTCCGCATCCATTTCGTGAAAATAGCATCCCTCAATAAGAAGACCGGTGTTATAAATGGGGTCTGCATCCTCTTCCTCGCACCAAGGATTCTGCTCATCATTCCATGAGCCCCAGACCATAAATCCGTTTGCACAATCATAAACCTCGCAATTTTTAATGGTAAGGTCATTTACTGCATATCTTGAACTGGCAGGAAGACCCTTTACCATAACAGCTGCCCTTGCACCTGCGGCACCATTTGAAAAATCATCACGATTATTCACCTTGCCGTTGGGCATACCGTGAAAATATACATTGTCAATAATAATTCCCTCAGAGGTTTTGTTGAGTGTATCAATCCAGATACCACCACCATTGGGAGCTACCATCTGAAGATTTGAGATTGTAATATAGGAGCAGTCTATAAGAGTTAGAATTTCGTCATTTTCCTGTGTTGTGAGAATGGGTCTTTCACCCTCACCATAGGAAGAAATAACAAATGGATTTTCTTTTGTACCGTTAATATCAGCTAACTCCACTTTAAAATCGTAAGTTCCGCCACATTTAAAAAGTACACTTACACCGGCTGTAAGAGCTTGTTCACCTGTGAATCCGCCTAAATCCTTCCAGGCTTCTGCTTCACTTGTGCCTGAATTTGAATTATCGCCATCAACAGAATCAATATAATAAGTTACTTTATTTACAGATTCTGCAGATACAAAAGGCACTGCTGTAAAAATAAAAATTACTGAAAAAATTACACATAAAAGCTTTTTCATAAAAATAACTCCCAACAAACATTTAAGTATTACGGCATATAAGGATTATCTTCGTATTCGTAATCCTCAGGCATAATCATTGGTCTGAAATAATTTATTGAATAATCGATTGCCCATTGACCTTTTTTGCCTTCCCAGTAATGTGAGTGAGGCTCAATTGAAAGCATACCGTCATAATCTTTTGTATAAAGCAAATCCATAACGGATTTCCAGTCTATCATATCAAGACCTGCAGGCGCATCGTCATAATGCTCACCCTCAATATAAACTACACCTTTAAGGTGAAAATGGTAAAATCTTTCGCCCCAATCTCTGATTTCGGCAAGGTAGTTACCGCCTCTGCTTAAGCAATGAGAAGCATCATATTTTATACCCAATTTTGGAAGTGCAGTAAGAACAGGATACCACGCCTTTGGCTCAACAACAAAGTTTTCCCAGGAGCAGTTATAAACTGCAATTTTCACATTCTTTTCCTCTGCATAAGCAATAAGCTGACCGAGATAATCAATAGCGATTTCGCAGTTTTCGTAAAAGCTTTTTGAATCGGTATAATTAACACCTGTGTTAAACACGGGGCAACCGATAATTGATGCGGCGTCTATGATATTTTTATCATCCTGCAAGGCTTCGGGAATGATTTTGCCGTTATCGTCAATTCTCTTTTCTCCCCATCTGCCCATTGAGCCGACAGCTACATTATATTTTTCGCAATAGCCCTTGATAGCAGGTGCCTTTGCAAGAAATTCTTCAGAATTATAGTTATGATTAACGCAGAATTCAACGGCTTCAAGACCCTTATCGCTGACATATCTGATATTGCCCTCTTCCCAACCGTTTATTATACCTAATTTCATATAATCACCTCATTATTGGTATGTTTTTAGGTTATCATAAAAATTTTTGAAAAGCAACATTTTATTGCAATATCTCACTTGGTCTTATATAATAATTTTATAAATTAATTTTTGGGGGTATTATTATGCTCAGAAAAAGACAAGTCCATCTGGATTTTCATACAAGTGAACATGTGCCCGTTGGTAACAATTTTTCGAAGGAACAATTTCAGAAGGCTTTAAGGTCAGGGCATATTGATTCAATTACTGTTTTTTCAAAATGCCACCACGGATGGTCATACCATCCCACAGAGGTTAATGAAATTCACCCTCAATTAGATTTTGATTTGCTTGGTGCTCAGCTTGAGGCCTGCAAGGAAATAGGCGTTAATGCTCCCGTTTATATTTCTGCAGGCTATGACGAAAAGGAGTATGTCAAACGCCCTGAATGGCGTTGGCGCCATACCCCTGATAAAGAAGAACAGCTTGAATATGAAAAAGAGGTGCATTTCCATATTCTTTGCTTCAACACAGGCTACCTTGATTTTCTCTGTGCTCAGATTGAAGAGGTTATGGTTAAATACAACCCCTGCGGTATATTCCTTGACATTATTCATCCGAGGGTTTGCTACTGTGAAAAATGCGTCAGCGATATGAAGGCTATCGGTCTTGATATTGAAAATGAAAAAGACAGAGAAAGCTTTGCTCAACAGGTTTACAATAAATATCTTGAAGCAACCAACAATGCGGTGAGAAAGCATAGTGCAACCGCTACAATTTTCCATAATGGCGGTCACATTCCGAAAGGCGATTACCGCTATATTGACTCTAATACTCACCTTGAGCTTGAAAGCTTACCAACGGGCGGTTGGGGTTACGACCATTTCCCTCTTTCTGCTGCTTATTCCCGTACTGTTGAGAACAAGGATTTCCTTGGTATGACAGGTAAATTCCATCATAGCTGGGGTGAATTCGGTGGCTACAAGCACCCAAATGCTCTTATTTATGAAACTGCCTTAAGCGTTGCAAATGGCGCAGGCTGTTCTATCGGCGACCAGATGCATCCTCTTTCAGAAATGAATATGGCAACCTATAACCTTATCGGCAGGGCATATTCATTGATTGAAGAAAAAGAGCCTTGGCTGAATGGTGCAATTAATGTTGCGGAAATTGCAGTTTTAAGTGCAGAG
>JAZMZY010000007.1:0-36441 GCA_045586265.1 Acutalibacteraceae bacterium | reverse complement strand
AAAGAAAAAGAGCGGTATTTTCATTAAGTTACCAACTGAAAATCACGAAAAAACAGAAAAGCTCAAAAATCTTATTTCGATTTTTGATGGCAAAATCCCTGTTTACCTCTATTACGAGGACACAAAAAAATATGATTTTCTCGGAATGGATTTTCTGACATCAATTAACCAACCCCTTACAAATGAATTAAAACATATCTTCGGTAATGATAATGTTGTTGTGAGAGAGTAAAATAAACCTGCAGTCCAAACGAACTGCAGGTTTTAATATTATCTTTATTATAGATTGTGTTCTTCTTTGATTTTAGTGATTTCATCAGATGAAAGTCCACTATATTGAGCAACCTTGTCAATGGGGAGATTATCCTTTAACATATTTATTGCGGTTTCAATTGCTTTTTTTCTTTCTGCGTCATTTCTCATATCTTCCATCATTTTGCACATAGTATCACTTCCTTCTTTACTTTCTTTAAAATATCTTACTTTATCTGCGAGATGTTTGTAATTCATATCATCTGCGTTGGTGCATCTGAAATCGTGCATTAATTTGCCGATATCATCATCCGGATTTTTATATTGACCGTTTACAAATATTATATGCGAACCATCATCGAACAATTCATCGGTTTCAATAATCTTTCGTTCTATGTGATATAAAGGTAATTGTTTCCCTAATACATCATTTTCAGTTATAAAGATTATGTAGTTCTCAGTGAGTTTGGTATAATCCTTGTTTTTTTCCAAACTATATGTATCAAGAACTGAGTTGTTGTATCTTGCTCTTTGAGGTGTTGCACCTTTATCGGCTCGTTGTATTTCTATATCGTAAGGTCTACCTGTAGAATCTTTTGCAAAAACATCAAACCTTACAGAATGTCCGATTACTGTTTTAAACTCTCGTTGGGCAGTTACAGAAACTACTTCTATGTCTTTTCTTTGTAATATGATATTTAAGAGCAGTTGAGTCGCTTCGGTGTTTTTATCAAAAACTTTTGACATAAAATCGTCATCCATCAACCTGAATTTTTTTAATCGCTCTAAATCCTCGGTTTTATGACAAGAAATTAAGTTGTTCAATTTATAACTCCTATAAATTTATTTGAATTGGTAAGTATATTATAATGAATTAAAAGTTTATTGTCAACTAATCCGTATCATAGGTGTTTTTGAACATCTCAGCTTGCTCGTAGTAACCGATGATTTCTTCCGTTTTATCAGAGTGGGTTTTATCAACGCTTATTATATCTTCATCAAAATTAGATAAGAAGCTATCAACATAATAATAATCTTTAGAAAATCCACTTTTAATGCAATTTTTTGTGACTTTGTGGGAATTGATGTTGGCTTCTATTGAACGGGCGCTGAAATCACTATCTTTGCCCAACATTTTATAGAAATAAAAACCGAGAATAATAAAACAGAAAATTATAAGCCCCCAAAAAGCTATATTGAATATATTTTCTGTAAAGAGAATGTAGGTGATATTGCTATTGCTTGAAATACGCAATATATATTCACCTAATGGAGCCGAGAAAAATATTAAAAACAGAAGAACAAAAGGAATCCATAAAACAGAAATAAATTTGTTTTTCATAGTATCATAATTTCTTTTTATTTAAGTGTGCGTTCGATTGTTACTTTGAATTTGGTGTTTTCACCGGCAATATAAACAAATATTTCTTTGTCCCTGCAATTTTTGATTTTTATAGTGTCTTTTGTATTGATTTCAAAATCACTATATATATCTTCATCTATTACAACAACAAGTCTGAAATTTCCGCTTTCAACCTTTGTGTCAGCAGTTATTTCCACATTGTCTGTTGTAGCTTTTGTAGCTTGAACAAGCTCAACTCCTGATAATTTATGTGCAGAAATATTGATATACTCACGGTCAACACCTGAATAGTTTTCTATACCTGTTTTTTCACCACCCGAATTACTTCTGTAATTGTTTTTTGTAATTCCGATAGAGCCATTTATAATTTGTTCATCTGTAATATGCTGTAATGAGAAATTATCAAGACCGTTGGTATCCTGATATTTATTATGGTTTATGCCAGCTGAAATGAAAACTATACTTATAAAAATAAATGCTAAAGAAAAGCCTATAATAATTTTCTTTTTGTTAGCTCTTTTTTCTTCTTCCTTTTCCAAAAGTCTTGCTTCAATATTTTCTTTATATCTTAAAGGTTCTGCTTCTTCGCTTTGTACTTTTTTATATGCTTTATAAAGATAATTCAAGGTTAAAATATCGGTGGCAACAAGACCAAGTGAACCCACTATAAGCTGTATAGCTTCAACCTTTAAGGAAGAAGTGAACAAGCTGGTTAAAAATATACCCGTAAATAGGTTTACATAAACCCAATGTCGTTTGCGTTTTTCAACATATTTCGAAAACAGAAACGAAAATATAAAAGTCGCTACTGTCAAAATAGTAGTTAAAAAACCTAAAATAGTCATATTTTTCTCCTGTTAGTGCGAATGAATTATTTTTTAATATTCAACCTCTTCAAAATCTCAGGGTCGCAGGTGTCGGCAAGTGAGCCTATGCTATTCCAGAGTGCATCTGCCTGCTTCTTCCATTCTGCGAAGCCATCAAAGGTAGCAGGGTAGTTATCATATAATTTTCCTACATCGCCACTTTGCTTAAGACCTTTAAGAAGGCTTTTAACTGTTGTAGGCTTGATGTTTTTAGTTGCAATACCTTTAATTATACCGCCAACAATTTTTGCAATATCCTTGACGTCAAGGTTAAGACCCTCGTTCATACCGCCGAGAATTTTCTTACTGAACAAAACATCGTTTGCAAATAAATATTCAGCCTCGTCATAGCTTATGGTAACAACGCCCATAAGAAGAGGACGCATAGAGTCAAATCCTTTACCCTGAGCAGTCATATAACGCTTGTTGACAGACCACATATTTTCTTTTGTAAGCTCTTTATTTTCTTTGAGGAGCTTTGAAATAACATCAACTGCAATTTCACCCTGAACAAGAGAAGAGGTACAGCCCTCACCGCAGGTTGGCTTTGTAAGGCAGGCAGCATCACCCATAACGATAAATCCGTCGTCAACAAATGAGTAAACGGAACGGTGATAAGGTGTCATACCTTTTTCAACCTTCTGTACGGTGTATTCGGGGTGCTTTGCATTCTTCATAAAATAGGTGTTGAAAATTTCTTCTGCATATTCGTATGAATAGCTTCCGCCAATACCTAAAATTGAATCGTAGCCTTTTCCTGCAGGAGCAGACCAGGATTTATATTGCATATAGAATCCGTCAAGGTCACGGGCATTAACCTTTTTATCATTATATGTAACATAATAAAGAACAACGTAAAGAATATCCTTGGGTGTAAGCTTGAAGTTTTCAACAACAGATGTTGACGGCAATTTTCTTCTTGCAACTGAAGGAATACCTGAGCAGTCTGCAACAAGCTTTGCAAAGGCTTCCTTTTCGCCATCCTCTGTTATATATTTCGCACCAATAATTTTGTTGTTTTCGTCATAAACAAAATCAGAAAATGATGCACCATAAATAATTTCTGCACCCTGCTCTTTTGCAAGGTCTGCCATAAGCATAATATAATCGTGCTTGTGAAGACCGATAACAGGGGAAACACCACCGGGAATTTTATATTTCCCGTAAGGTGAAAACATTGAAGAGGATTCAAAACGGAATTCTCTTATGGGGTTGCTTTCCTCGGGAATAACAAGGTCAAATTGCTTCATTTCTCCCTCGCCCATATGGAAAATATCATAAGAACGAGAAACATTTTCCGGTGATTCCTTTTCAATAACAAGCACCTTAAAGCCCTGCTTTGCCATTTTTTCGGCAAACCAACAGCCCGTTGTTGAAGCACCAACAATTAAAACATCATATTTTTCCATAAAAACACTCCTTTTAGATATGTGATTGCATTTTTGCCTTCCTTCAAAGGAAGGTGGACGGAAAATCTTGATTTTTCGTGACGGAAGGTTCTAGATGCTTTAGCATCATTTTACCGAAGGTGAAATTATTTTTTTACAGGCTTTAAGGCTTTTAATATGTAAGCCAAAAGCCCTATTCCTAAAATTGGGAAAATTGAAGCAAGAAGCATACCTACCTTCAAGCCTATTTCTTCAGTTGCCATTGATGTAGCCTGACTTAAGTTAATTGCAAATGCGCTTTCAGATACCTTGTCAACAACAATTCCAAGCATCTGAGGGGCAACAGAAGCACCCAGGTCGCCACCTGCCGCCATAAGAGCGAATGCCGCAACTCCCGGGTTTGGCACCTTTTCTTCCATAAGAATAAGTGTACCCGGCCAGAGCATTGATGAAAAAACACCAACTAAAATACAAGCAATAAATGAAATTATAACATTACCCGAAACACCGATAACAATGTAGCAAACAGCCGCACCTGTCATACCTGCTAATAATGTTTTTGTTATGTCGGGAGTGAATTTTGCATAAACACCTCTTGTTACAGCAAGAAGAAGTGCAAATACTGCAAGACCTAATATGTCACCCAAAGCCTTTGGTATCTGCAGGGCATTTTCCATAAAGCCCGAAATCCAGTTTGTCATAGTGTTTTCTGCCGCACTTCCGAGGAAAATGCAGAGAACACAAAGTATAATTGCCTTGCCCCATTTAATTCCGCCTTTTTCATTTGATGAAACATCCATATCGGGCATAGGGGAGATAAAGAATAAAAATGAAGATATAACAGGTAAAATAGCAAGAAAGAGAGTTAAATACATCCAGTTTTCTGTTCCGAAAATAAGGAAGAAAACAGATGCTATAATAACATTTGTAACAACGCCCCAGCCGTAAAGTGAATGAAGCATACTCATATCCTTTTCGGGATTATCTGAGGGCATTGCTGCAACCAAGGGGCTTAAAAGCACCTCTGCAAGACCTGCGGATACGGAAAAAATAATTGTCCCCAAAACCAAACCTATATAAGCATATTGGGGAAAAATATTAGGTAAAACCGCATAACAAACAAAACCAAGGCTTGTTACCAAGGGCATTAGCCTTACAGTCAGCTTTATATTAAAAAGCTTTGAAAAGAAGGTGAATATCAAATCAATTCCAAGCTGAGTGCAGAAATTAACTAAAACCAATGTTCCCAAAAGGGTATAGGAAATGTTATACATATCGTGGAATGTAACGAAAAGCATTGGCGGTAAAACGAATATTGATGACATTGCAAGATATGAAAAATAGCAGGCAAATCGGGTCTTTTTGTAGTTTGGTGTTGTCATAATGTACCTCAGTTTACAGAAATTTGTATATTATTGTATCACAACGAAAAAAATATTACAAATTAAGTTGTGTTTTTTGTTGTTATAATTTATAATATTTCAGTAATTTCTAAATTCTTAATTTTTCGGGGGTATTATATGCAGATGGTTTTAATAACCGCTTTAGGTGTGGGCGGTGCAACAGTTTTAGGTGCAGTTTTTGGTTTTTTATTCAAAAAAACAAGCCATAAATTCAATGATATTGTTCTTTCCTTTGCGGCAGGTGTAATGCTTGCGGCGGCAGTATTCGGTCTGATAAGGCAATCAATGGAATATGGCGAAAATCATTCAATATTAGTTACGGTTATCGGTGTTTTTTGCGGTGCAATCTGCGTTAACCTGATTGATAAGCTTGTTCCTCATTTGCATAAGCTTACAGGTGCAGACCAGGAGGGCCATCCGGACAGAAACGCAAAGCTGAATAAGGTTATGCTTTTTGTTATTGCAATTGCAATTCATAATTTTCCTGAGGGAATTGCCGCGGGTGTTGGCTTCGGTACAGGTAATGTTGCGGAGGCTCTGACAATTGCGGGCGGTATAGCACTTCAGAATATACCTGAAGGAATGGTAATTATAGTTCCCCTGATTGCCGCAGGTATGACAAAGGGCAGAACCTTCCTTATTGCAATATTTACAGGCTTTGTTGAGGTTGTCGGAACTCTTTTAGGTTATGGTGCAGTCAGCTTCTCAAATGCATTTCTTCCCTTCGGTCTTGCCTTCGCAGGGGGCACAATGCTTTATGTTATCAGCGATGAAATGATTCCTGAAACTCACGCTCACGGTAATGAGAGGGGCGCAACCTTCTCTTTGATTTTAGGCTTCTGCGTGATGCTGACATTTGATTATTTTATGGGTTAATGCTTAGCTCTTGTTCAATTAGCTCTGTAATACCGGGAGTTTCGTAATCCGCTAATTCTTTAATTAAGGGAACTGCATTTGCCATAGCATAGGAACGGAATTCCTTTATCATATCCTTGTCATTGACATTGTCCCCGACAGTAATAACATCTGAGTACTCTGCACCAACAAGGTTCATAAGCTTATAAAGCCCCTTTGCCTTGTTCATATTAACAGAAACAATGTCAATGCAGGTGCCGTTCTGCAAGGGGTTAAGAATATCACCGAAGCCTTCTTTTATTGCTTTTGTTACCCGTTCTGCTTCTTCAAAGGTTTCAAGTGCGGTGTTAATCTGATATATATATTCAAACTCGGGAAGCTTTTCAAATTCGAAGCATTCCTCTGTGTCGTAATCCTCAAAATCGTTATCGTTAAAAGCTCTGCAGGGGAAGCTTGTTTGCACATAACCCCATTTGCAGCCCTGCCTGAAAAGGAATTTAAGAAACGGTTTTGCAATTGATGTGTCAATTTTATCCTCGCATACTATTTCACCATCAGGCTTCATTATAACTGCACCGTTGCAGGCAACAAGATAGTCACATTCAAAGGCGTTTTTGTTATAGATTCTTATAAGGTCGGGGGCACCTCTGCCACTTATAACAGAAAAGATATTTCCTTCTTTTCTCCATTTTGCAATTGTGGATTTTTTGATTTCATCAATTCCGCCGTGGTTAAGTGTTCCGTCATAGTCAGTTGCAATTATTTTCAAAGTCTTCACCCTAAAATTTATTTTAATTAATTATATCATTTAAAAATGGTATAGTCTATATTTAACAATTATAAAATCCGAAGGGAGTGGTTGTATGAAATGCCCTAAATGTAATAAGGAAATAGGCAGATTTGAGCTTTCACCCGATTGCAAGCATTGTGGGGTGAACATTTTCTATGCCCAGCAGGAAGCATTGCTTACAGAGGATGCCAAAAGATGTGAACTGGAATATGCAACATTTCATATTTTAACTGCAAAGCTGAAAAATGCCTTTGTAGGCGGTAAAATTCAGATTATGAGAATTGTTGCAATGGTTCTGGCTATCGGTGCAATTTTTGTTCCCTTTGCAACCGTTGAGGCAGGCTTCAGCCTGTTTACCGCTGAATTCAGCTTTGGTGCATGGGGGATTTATCAGGCTTTTACAGATGGAACCTTACAAGCCGTATTAAATATGAATTCATACGCTCCTGAATTAACAGTCTCATTGCTTGTGCTTTTAGCATTGATTGTGTTGATTTTCCTCAGTGGCTTCGGTGTGTTTGTTGCACTTATTCTTTCTTTTATCAATATACAGAAATCTGCAAAAAAGGCACAGATTTTATCATTAACAGGCATTGCGTTTTCTGTATTCTCATTGGTGTTGAGCCTTGCATTACCAAAAATCCTTTCCGATATAGCTTTTATTAATGCTAAATTTGGCGTAGGCTCAATTGCCTGCATTGTGGTCTTGGTGTTTATCTTTGTTTTGAATAAATTTATTGTTGATAAAAACATTCAACCTGATATTAAGGAAATCGATTTGCAAAGAGTTGAAATAAGAAAGAGGATTAAAAAAGGCGAAATCACTTATGCAGATTTACCCTTGCCTGTTTTAGAATCAGATGAAGAAAAAGAGAAACGCCTCAAAGAAAAAGAAGAGAAAGAGGCGCTTGTCCAATCTGCAAAAGGGGAGGGCAAATAAAATGAAAGGTAAATTAAAACAATTTATTGCTTTCGGTGTTGCTTCTGTTGTTGCTCTCGCGGTTTGCCTTGGTGTGCTTGTTGTAACAGTCAATAATCTGGATGATAGCACAGGCACAAGTGAAGGCAATGCAATAGTAAATAAAACAGAGCTTGATTCCTCCAATGAGACATTAACAAAATATTTTAATAAGCTTATTCTGAAAACAAGTGGCAGCTTTGTTAAAACAAAAACCTACACAGATGCTTCTGTCAGTGATTTAAAGGCTTCCGATGGCTCTGAAAATCAGAATAAAGACGATGCTTTATTGAATTTTGCAAAGGATAAAATGTTTTCTGCTATTGATGGTTTTTATCCCGAGGACCTTCAAGGCACCTTTGAGAAGAACGACAGTAAAAAGCTTCTTCTTGCGCTTAACGAAAATTCTTTAGTCAACGCACATTTTTCAATCGGTCAGGTTAATGAAAATGGTGAAAGCGTTTATGATGACGAGGGTAATCTCGTAGATAACGAATACTACTATTTAACCTATGATATTGATGTAAAAAACGAATCCTTCAACAAAAGATATTATGAAATGCTATCTTTAAATGAGGATTTGTTTGCAAAGGAGCAATTTGTTGATGCAGTTAAGAATGACTGCAAAATCAGTAAATTCAAGGCAGAGCCTGAAAGCGTTACCATTAAAGCAAAGGTTAACCGCTCAACTGATAAAATAGATTATATTAATGTAATAAGAAATTATGCCGTATCCTTCAAGGCAGAATTTATAAATAATGCAAAGCTTTTGGGCGAAAAGCAGATATCACTGATTTTTACTGTTTCTGATACCTATGAGTATTCCTATGCAGGAATTTCATTTGTTGAAAATGAGGTTGCCATAGAACAGGGCGAGGAATATATGCTCAATGTTAATGCGGTTATTGATGACGATAGCGAATATACAGTTGAGTTTACATCATCTGATGATGATATCGCCTCTGTTGATGAAATGGGCTATGTTAAATTCTTGAAGAAGGCTGATGCCCCTGTAACAATTACAGTGAAGCTCAATTACCTCGGGGAAGCATTTACAGATACTTGCATCGTAAATGCTTCCGAAGAATAAGGGGGTGTTGTAATGAGCAATAAAGAAAAGGTTAATGTAACGGAAGCGTCTGAAAACGAAAATGTCAGATATTACGAGGGCTTTAATTATGTGGGCGTCCGCGAAACTGTAGCCTACCTTCTGAATGACTGGTCAAACTCATTTAACATAAACGGCTTCAGTGAAAGATTTGTCTGGGACGTTGTTCACATTGATTTCGGTGTAAGCGCAGTAATGAATCTCGTAACTGCCGCGTGGGATATAGTCAATGATACATTTATTTCAGTTCTTGTTGACGGAACAAGAACAAGAATCGGTAAGTTCAGACCATATCTTATAGGTATGCAGATGCCGTTGACTATTATCAGTATTTTTACCTGGCTTCTGCCTTTGTTTTTCCCCAATACCGCAGGAACATATTTACCCAAGCTTATTTATTACTACATTTTTGCAGTTATCAATGAAACTGCAGGAACATTCACAAATGTTGCAAAAAGTGGTTATATGTCCACCATAACGCCAAATCCCAATGAACGAATACGCCTTATAACCCTTGCAGAGCTTTTAACCGGCTATATGGGCGAGGATATGCCCCGTTACATAATGGGTGTGCTGATTGACCTTGTTAATAATAAGGTTGTTAAATGGAAGCTCAGCTCTGTGTTTATGGTTATGGGTGGCGGAACCGCTTTGATTTCCTCTCTTTGCACATTCTGGTTCTTCCTTCAATCCAAGGAGCGTGTTCCCCAGTCTATTGAAAAGCCAAGCGTTAAGCAGGGTATGAAGGCAATTGTTTCAAACTATCCTGTATTGCTTATGTGCTTGTCAGAGTTCCTGGGTAATTTCTCAATAAGCAAAAGTGAAACAAACTACTTCATAGATGTTTTAGGTAGCTATTCACTTATTACATTATTAAATATACCGTCCTCTATGAATGGTAGTATAAGCTATGCTTTTGTTGGTCCTTTAAGAAAAAGATTCTCATCAAAATCCTTGTGGATTTTCAATGATATTTATAACAGTGCCATAACAACGGCGGTTTTCCTTTTTGGTATGACAGGAAAGAAAACAATGTTCAAGCGTACTGTCCCTATGTGTATAGCCTTCGGCTTGAAGGAATGGTTCATAAAATGGTCCTGGGGTATTTCAAAGGTTATCAATGCAGACCTGTGGAATGAAGCTATGGACTATTGTGAATGGAAAAACGGTTATCGTATGGAAGCCACAACAGGTGTTGCAAAGGGCTTGATATTAAAGATACAGAGTGCTCTTTTAGGCTCGGTTACAAGCCTTATAATGAAACGTATCGGTTACGTTCAGGGGCTTGAAATCGGCACACAGAACGACAGAACAAAGTTCTGGGAGTTTGCTCTTTGCACCATAGTTCCCACTGTTACAGGTATTTTAAGAATAGTTCCCAAATTCCTGTGGCCTATTTCCAAGCAGAAAAGAGAATGGATGTATTCAGAGCTTGCAGAAAAAAGGCAACAAAGTGTTATGGGTTATGCCGAAGAAAACAAGTAAAATAAAAAATCCCTTGGCTCGAATGAACCAAGGGATTTTGCTTTGTGTAATTTATACTCTGACGATTTCAGTAGCAAGCTCTGCAAGACCATCTGTAAGAGCAGATGCAACATTTTTACCGAGAGAAATAAGCTCGTGGTAATGGTCAACGGGGTCACCCATTGTAAAGTCGTTATCAGGAACAACATAACCGATAGCATCGTTCATAAGACCGAAGCACTTAATATCTTCACCGAAGATAGCAGCAGCAGTCTGGCTCTTGTAGTTTGAAGCTGTTATTGAATTTGCAGCATTAAGAGATGCACCGCCAACAACAAGGTCCTGACAGATTTCACCGGGAAGGAATACAGTCTTGAACTGGTTACCCATTTCCATATAACCGATTTCTGTGATAGTTGCATAAGTGCCATCTTCATTTGCAATAACAACATAGTTTGCAAGGTTAAGCTTACCAACAACCTCAATAAGTGCGCTTGAAATCGGGATTTCTACCTGTTTTACAAGGAGATTAAGGAAGGGCTCAACCTCTTGCTCTTCAGGAATTTCGTCACAGTTCCAGTTTTCGTACCATACTGAATAATCAATGTTAACAGGCATTACCTCGCCAATAAATGTTTTACCATTCTTTGCAACTGTAAGTCTCTGTTCATCTGACTTGATTGTTCTGTCAGTCATATCGATTTCAAGAAGACCGATACCGTTGCAGGAAACCTCGTAAACAGCTTCATCCTCTTTAAGCTCAGTATCTGCAATTGCTTCGTCAACGAAAAGCTCAAGAACGTTACCGTCTTCGTCAACAGTAGCTGCAATACCCTGAGTAGTCATACCAACAACAGCTTCAGTGTCGCCGTATGTGTTGGAAACTACTGTGTAGTTACCGCTCTTGATTGAAATTGAATTGTTTTCTTCATCAACATAAAGAGAGAAATTACTGCTTCCGTCTTCGTTGATTTTGTAAACCTTGATGGTGTCAGTATCACCGACTAATTTGTATATTGTGTAATATGCAGGGGACATACCTGAATCCTTGAATTCCTGCTTGAGATAACCCTCATCATCATAGATGGAAACAAGTGCAGTATTCTCTGCAACCTCTTCTGCATTTGAAAGCACGGGGTCTGCTTTGATTTCTTCTTCAGTTAAAGTGAGTGAAAGAGCCATTCTTGCAAGCTCGTAGCCATATCTCTGAGATTCCTCAACTCGCTGCTCTGTGGGAACGTTATCACCTGTAACGCCTCTTGACATATAGATACCGGCAATAGCACCCTGGAAAAACATAAAGTTGTATCCTGCATCCTCAAGGAATTTGCCACAGTAGAAGAGGTAGTCACCACTGATTTCACGACCGGAGTTGCTTTCTGTGGGAAGACCTGCAACATCGGGGTGAGCCGCAATGTTAAGCATCATTGTGGGAGTAGCAGAATCATCATCAGGGATAAAGATGAATCTTGACATATCAGTCATTTCGATATAGGGCTTGCCTGTGTCGGGATTGATAACGGGTTCGCCTGTTTCGGGGTCAACACGACCTGCGGAAGGTCTGTTTTTATTCTGGAAATAATCCTGACCAATATCCTTTTCTGTGTATGTAAGAATACCGGGCTGCATATCGGCATAAGCTTCCATAAGTGCATCGGCAACCTCATCCTTGAGGAATTCCATATAAGCAGGGTTAGTACCCTGAACAAGCTCTTCATCAATATCCATACCGCTTACGATACCGTTATAAGCAAGCTTGTAAAGAAGCTTTGTCCAAAGACCTTCTGTGTCGATACAGCTATGTGTATGAGTTGATGCAATGTTAATAGCAACGATATTGTTATCCTCTGCAAAGTCTGCAAGACGGGCACGGATGTCCTTGATATCAGCATTTGTGATACCGATACAGTCGATAGTAGCGAACAAAACAGTTCCTCTGTCAGTACCATCGCTGATAGCTACACAACGAGCCTTCATATCGTCTTTACCGATGCCGGGGATTTCAGCAATACCTTCAACAACGTTTGAAAAACCATTGGTGGGATCAATGTAACCGCCGAGGTAATAAGTACCGTTGCTGTAATCCTTGGGAACAAGGCTTGTGTTAGCATAACCGAGGTGCCACTGAGCCTCATCCTCGGGGGCAGAAAGGAATTCTGTTCCTGTTCCCTCGTAGTAATTCTCGGCTGCTTTATCGTAGGCGTCATCCGAACTGACAAATCCGGGACCATCATCAAACAGACCTGAGAATAAATTCAGAATGAAATTTAAAAGTGTGTCGATAATGTCAGATAAAATTACGCCAAGGGCGTCACTGCTGCCACCGCTTATAATCGGGTATGCACTTGTTGCGCTTGCTGTAACTGCGCCGAAAGATGCAAACGCAAGTGTAAGCGAAAGAACAATAGCAATGAGTTTTGTTAATCTGCTTTTTCTCATAGTTTGTATTCTCCTTTTTTATTGCCTGAGGCAATAATATTTCTTATATATAATATAATATAAATTGAACTTTTTCAACCATCAATTTGCCTAAATTATGGCAATAATGTTAAGTGTTTTGCACAAAATTTAAATTTTATCGTTTTTTTATAAAAGATAATGCCAATATCGGTTGACTTTTTCAGAATAATTGTGTAAAATGATTAGGAATTAATAGGTATCAAGGGGGATACTCGGATGAAAAAAATGGAAAACAACGGCGGACTTAAAAAAGTTATTGCCTTGTTGCTTGTTACCACTATGACAGTTGGTATTCTTTCAAGCGCAGCGGTTAAGCTTATTGCTTCAACCTACTATATGCAAACCAAGCGTAAGCTTAAGGTTGATAACCCTGTTGTTCAGCAGGCTATTGATAATATTGTTGATGACAACAATATTGCAGGTCCTGAGACAACTGCTCCCGCAGTTACAGCTCCCGCTACAACACAGCCCGCTACAACAGAACCAACTACTGAGCCCACAACAGAGGCTCCCACAGAAGCTCCCACAGAGCCTGAATCTGAAACAGAGGTTACAACAACCGAACCCACTACTGAATCTTCAGGCGACAGTGGCTCAACCGATATTTTAGGTATGATTACAGGTCTTCTCGGCGGCTTCGATATCGGCAGTCTTCTTGGTGGCATTGATATCGGTGGACTTCTTGGCGGACTTGACCTGGGCGGAATGCTCGGTGGCTTTGATATCGGCAGCCTTCTTGGTGATATTGATATCGGCGGTCTTCTCGGTGGTATCACAGGTGATTCAGATGAAGAAACTACTGAGGATACAACTGAAAATGTAACAGAAGATGCAACTGAAGACACAACAGAGGATGTAACAGAAGATACAACCGAAGATACAACTGAAGACACAACAGAGGATGTAACAGAAGATACAACTGATGAATCAACAGGTATAGATATCGGTGGTCTTCTCGGCGATATTGATATCGGTGAAATGCTCGGCGGTCTTGACCTCGGTGATATTGATGTCAGCGGTCTTCTCGGCGATTTCGATATCGGCAGTATGCTCGGTGATATCACAGGCGGTTTAACCGAATAAGCAACAGAGATTAAATAATCTTTTATAAAAAAGTATCCTAACCCTAACATATATTTACAATTAAATTTCGGAAGAACAGGTTCAAAATCTGTTCTTCCTTTTTTTATATTTACTTGATAAATAAAATCAGTTGTGATATAATTTTAAATTGACAAATTGTACATTTTAAAATATATCTGAGGAGATGCTTATGACAAGAAGAGAAGCCAGAGAACAGGCATTTATTGTTTTGTTTGAGAAGATTTTTGACAATGAAGCAACACTTTCTGAAATAGTTGCAACTGCAAAGGATGCAGAGCTTATAAAAATCAATGCTTTTGCAGAAAACATTCTTAATATGGTCGAAGAGAATTCAGAGGAAATTGATAAGATAATTGAGGAGAATTCTCAGGACTGGACAATTTCAAGATTACCCAAGGTTTCTCTTGCTGTTTTGCGCCTTGCTGTTGCTGAAATCAGATATATTGATGAGGTGCCCAATGGTGTTGCGGTAAATGAAGCGGTTGAGCTTGCAAAAAAATACGGCACCAACGATGATGCTTCATTTATAAACGGAATCCTCGGTACTGTTGCAAAAGCATAATATGAATGGATTTTTAGGCTTTGATACAAGCAATTATACAACATCAGTTGCGGTTTTTTCTGATGGCAATGTTATTCACAGAAAACGCCTTTTACCCGTCAAGGAAGGGGAAAGGGGAATCCGCCAGAGCGATGCGGTTTTCCATCACACAAAGGCGTATGCAGAGCTTTTAGAGGGCGTTTTATCTGAATTTTCAGGTGAAATTTCTGCCGTTGGCGCATCTGTTACTCCAACAACTCAGGAGGGCTCATATATGCCCTGCTTTCTTGTTGGTGAAAATGCCGCAAGAACTGTTGCAGCCGCATTGAATGTACCGTTTTATAGCTTTTCACATCAACAAGGGCACATTGCGGCGGCTCTTTATTCCGCAAAAAGAACAGACCTGTTGGAAAAGCGCTTTCTTGCCTTTCATATATCGGGCGGTACAACTGATTTAGTTCTCTGTGAGCCTGATAGTGAGAAGATTTTAAAAATAACACCCGTTTCTGCTTCAAATGATTTAAAAGCGGGACAAGCAGTTGACCGGGTTGGTGTTAAAATGGGGCTTAAATTTCCTGCAGGTGCAGAGCTTGAAAAAATAGCCCTTCAATCAGAAAAGAAGTATAAAAATAAAATTAAATTGCAGGATGGTTATTGCTCTCTTTCAGGACTTGAAAATAAATGTCTTAGAATGCTTGAAGATGGCGAAACAAAGGAAGATACTTCAAAATTTCTTCTTGACTATGTAAGCGATACAGTTACTGCAATGACTGAACACGCCTTGAAAATATATGGCGATCTTCCAATTGTTTTTGCAGGCGGTGTTATGTCAAATAAAATTATAAAGGAAGCAATTACCTCGCGGTTTGATTGCTCCTTTGCAGAGCCTGAATTTTCTTGTGATAATGCCGCAGGAATTGCATTTTTAACCTCATTAAAATAATACGGAGCAAGCTATATGATTACACCTACACCGACTGTTTACAGTGTTTCACAATTAAATAGTTATGTTAAGGGTGTTCTTGACAGAGATAAAAACCTTGCACATATTTTTGTAACGGGGGAAATTTCTAACTACAGGCCTCATTACAGTGGTCATTTGTATATGACTGTCAAGGATGAATCCGCATCCGTCAAAGCGGTTATGTTTGCGGGAAATGCAGCAAAATTGCGTTTCAGACCCGAAAACGGAATGAAAATTCTTGCCTTCGGTACAGTTTCGCTTTTCCCTCGTGATGGCTCATATCAATTATATATAAACGATATGCAGCCTGACGGAGTAGGTGCATTGAATATCGCTTTTGAGCAATTGAAAAAGAAGCTCGAAGCAGAAGGTCTTTTTAAAAGTGAGCATAAAAAGCCTTTACCCGGATTTCCTCAAAGGGTTGGTGTTGTGACCTCTGCAACAGGAGCGGCAGTTCAGGATATTTTCAATGTTTTAAAGCGCAGATATCCCGTTGCGGAAGTAGTTTTAAGACCCTGTCAGGTTCAGGGCGATGGTGCGGCAGAGGATATTGCCAAAGCCATTTATGAATTTAATGCTTTAAAGGGCGCAGATGTGCTTATTGTGGGGCGCGGTGGCGGTTCAATTGAAGATTTGTGGGCGTTTAATGAAGAGGTGGTTGCCCGCGCGGTTTTTGCTTCTCAGATTCCCGTTATTTCTGCAGTCGGCCACGAAACCGATTACACAATATGTGATTTTGTTGCAGATTTGAGAGCACCAACACCATCTGCTGCGGCAGAGTGTGCGGTTCCCGATTCCTACGAACTCAAATCTAACCTTATTGCCCTTCAACAAAGGATTTTTTCATTAACTAAAAATAAAATTGATTTGGAAAGAGGCAGGCTGAATACCATTGAAAAAAGCGGTGCCTTAAAAGACCCTGTTTCAAAGATTAATGATAACAGAAAGGAGCTTGTTTACCTTTCTGAAAAGCTTTATGGCTCGGTAAATAATCAGCTTGATTCAAATAAATTAAAGCTTTCTGCTCTGGCAGGCAAGCTTGATGCATTGAGCCCCCTGAATGTTATTTCAAGAGGATATGCCCTTGTTGAAAAGGATGAAAAGCCGGTTACAAGTGTTAAAGCCCTTGCAGTCGGTGAAAATATCTTAATTAAGCTTTCTGATGGCATTGTTAAAGCCGATGTAATAGAAATTGGAGAATAAAATATGGAACAGAATTATGAGAAATTATTAAAAAGGTTAGAGGAAATTGTTTCTTTATTGGAAGCAGGCGGACAACCTCTTGAAAAAACTCTTGAGCTTTTCAGCGAGGGTACTGCACTTCTCAGTGCTTGTTCAAAATACCTTGATAATGCCGAACAGAAAATAACATCTCTCCTTGGTGATAAAAATGATTAATAAAATTAAAGAGCTTTCAGATTTATTTGAGAATAATCTGTATGAGTATTTCGGTGAATATCTTCAGGAATACAAATTGATTTTTGAATCAATGGAATATAGTGTGAAAAATGGCGGTAAAAGAGTGAGACCTCTTCTTACAATGCTTTTTTGTGATGCTTGCGGTGGTGATGTTAATGCTTCGCTTCCTATGGCTCAGGCAGTTGAATTTATTCATACCTATTCCTTGATTCACGATGATTTACCCTGTATGGATAACGATGATTATCGCAGAGGTAAGCCCTCAAACCACAAGGTTTATGGTGAGGCATTTGCCCTTCTGGCAGGTGATGGACTTCTTACTGCCGCCTTTGAATTGATTTCAAAGGGTTGTATAGATGGTCTTTATGATAGTGAAACAGCAATCAGTGGCGTTTCTGCACTTTCCGCTCTTGCGGGTAGCAGGGGAATGATTGGCGGTCAGGTTATAGATTTGCTTAACGAAAACAATCCGAATGCGGATTTTGAAAATTTACAGCTTATGGATTCTCTGAAAACAGGTGCGTTAATTGAAGCGGCTTGTGTTTTAGGTTGCATTGTTGCAGATGCGGATGAGGAAAAGCTTAATGCCGCAAGATGCTTTGCACAGAATATCGGACTTGCTTTTCAGATAAAGGATGATGTTCTTGATGTTACAAGCTCATTGGAAAAGCTTGGCAAAATGACAGGTAGCGACACACAGAACGGTAAATCTACCTATGTTACACTTTTAGGTGTTGAAAAATGTCAGGAGCTTGTTGAAAGGCTTACAGATGAAGCTATGGCTTCTCTTGAAGCATTTGATAATAACGAGGCTCTTAAAGCCTATGCAGAATATTTAGCCCACAGAGAGAGTTGATTTGATGGAACGCGAGATTCTTTCAAAAATTAAATCACCATGCGATTTAAAAAAATTGGATGAAGCTAAGCTTCCTTTGCTTGCAGAGGAGGTCAGGGATACTATTATCTCAACTGTTTCAGAAACCGGCGGTCATTTGGCTTCAAATTTAGGTGTGGTTGAGCTTACTATTGCTCTTCATAAGGTTTTCAATTCCCCTGATGATAAAATTATCTGGGACGTTGGTCATCAGGTTTATACCCATAAGCTTCTTACAGGAAGATATGATGCCTTTTCAACCCTTCGTTGCGAAAAGGGTATTTCGGGCTTTTCAAGGCCTGATGAAAGTGAGCACGATATTGTTTTCAGTGGGCATAGCAGTGTTTCTGTTTCAACTGCTCTGGGTATTGCATCCGCTAACAAAATCAACGGCAAAAAGGATTATGCCATTGCAGTTTTAGGGGATGGTGCCCTTACAGGCGGTCTTATTTATGAAGCACTTAACAATGCAGGGCATATGAAGGATTCAAGGCTTATCATTATTCTCAATGATAACGGGATGTCTATTTCTAAGAATGTGGGTCACCTTGCTAAAAGACTTGCAGTTATGCGCTCACGCTCAGGCTATTTCAAGCTTAAAGCATTAACAGAAAGAGCCGTTTTTAAAATTCCCTTTGTGGGAAAACCCCTTGCAAATAAAATTTTTAAAATTAAAACTGACTTGAAAAATATGCTCTATGAGAGTAATTTTTTCGAGGATTTGGGTATCAGGTATATGGGACCCATTGACGGACACAATATTCCACAGCTTTGTGATGCTCTTGAGGGTGCAAAGCTTGTAAATTCGCCTGTTCTTGTGCATATTAACACAGTCAAGGGCAAGGGCTATAAGCCTGCAGAGGAAAGGCCCTCAGAATTTCACGGTGTTGCACCATTTGATAAGGAAACCGGAAAGCTTTCCTCATCCTCAAATAACTTTTCTGAAAAATTCGGTGAATTTTTATATAACCAGGCACCCAAGGATAAAAGAATATGCGCCATAACTGCGGCAATGTCATTGGGTACAGGACTAAAAAAATTCTCAGAGGAATATCCCGACAGAGTCTTTGATGTGGGTATTGCAGAGGAGCACGCAGTTCCTTTCGCTTTAGGTCTTTCCAAAAACGGAATGTTGCCTGTTTTCGTTGTGTATTCAACCTTTTTACAGCGTTGCTATGACCAGCTCATTCACGATTGCGCCTTGCAGAACAGCAGAATGGTAATTGCAGTTGACAGAGCAGGTATTGTCGGTGATGATGGCGAAACTCATAATGGTATCTACGATACTGCATTTTTTAACGGTATTCCAAATATAAAGGTTTATTCCCCAAGCTATTATTGTGAGCTTAACAACGCCCTTGTTAATGCACTTTATCACAGTAACGGTCCCTGTGTAATCAGATACCCAAGAGGTGCAGAGCCTGAAATGCCCGATAATTATGAATGCAGCGGTAAGCCCTTTGATGCTTTCGGTGATGAGGATGCGGATGTTGTTCTCGTTACATACGGCAGAATTTTTGCGAATTGCTATAAGGCATATAACCGTCTTAAATCAGACGGGGTAAAGGTTAAGATAATTAAATTGAATATAATTGTTCCTGTTCCTGAGGGTAGCCTTGATTATATCGGTAACGCAAAAAAAGTTTTCTTCTTTGAAGAGGGCGTTAAAAGCGGTGGTGTAGGCGAAAGCTTTGCAACAAATATGCTTGAGAAAAACATCAAGGCGGATTTCTCACTTACGGCTTTCCCTGATTGCTTCGTAAAGCAAGGTAAGGCAGACAGTATTTTGAGGCAGTATTCCCTTGACAGTGACGGAATGTATAATATTGTTACAACGGAGTTAAATAAATGAGTGATAAAAAAAGGCTTGATATAGCTCTTTTTGAGCAGGGCTTTGCAGAAAGCAGAGAAAAGGCTAAAGCTCTTATTATGTCAGGTATAGTTTATGTAAATGACCAGAAGGAAATAAAAGCAGGTCGCGATATAAAAATCGGTGATATCATTGAGGTTCGCGGTAGTACCCTGAAATATGTGAGCCGTGGCGGTCTGAAGCTTGAAAAGGCGATGGAAAGCTTTCCCATTGACCTGAATTGTAAGCTTTGTATGGATATCGGTGCTTCAACAGGCGGTTTTACCGACTGTATGCTTCAGAATGGTGCAGTCAAGGTTTATTCTATTGATGTTGGCTATGGTCAGCTTGCCTGGAAGCTTCGTAGTGACGAACGGGTTGTGAACCTTGAAAGAACAAATTTCCGCTATGTTACAAAAGAACAGATTCCTGAAGATATCGATTTTGCTTCTGTTGATGTTTCTTTTATTTCATTAAGGCTTATTTTACCCGTAATGTATAACCTTCTTAAAAGTGATGGTGAGGCAGTTTGCCTTATAAAGCCACAGTTTGAAGCAGGTAGAGAAAATGTCGGTAAAAAAGGTGTTGTCAGAGACCCTGCAGTTCACGAAAATGTTATTAAAATAATTGCTGAATTTGCCAATGCTCAAAGCTTTGAGGTTCTCGGTCTTGAGCATTCTCCCGTTAAAGGACCTGAAGGTAATATTGAATATCTTATGTATATCAGAAAATGCGGAGAACCGCAGAATTCAGAAGAGGTTATTGCCTCGGCAGGTGAGCTTGTTGAACGCTCTCACAAGGCTTTGGATAAATAAGTTTTAATGTTCGGGTGGTATTATGAAATTTTTTATAATTCCCAATATGACAAGAGAAAATGCTTTCTCCGTTACAATAGATGTTATAAAAGAGTTACTTGCTCTTGATTGTGAAGTTTTAATGGATAAATCACTTGAAAGCCATTTTTCCGGATATGGTATTCATTTTGGTGAGCAGGAAGCTCTTTTGAATATGGCAGATATTGTTGTTTCTGTTGGTGGTGACGGCTCTTTTATCAATGCCGCAAAGCTTGCAACAGAAAATAATAAGCCCTTGCTTTGTATTAATGCGGGTAAGCTTGCTTATCTTGCTTGCCTGGAAAGTGATGAACTGAATCTTCTTTCCGGGGTTATAAATAAGGAATATATAACTGAAAAAAGAATGATGCTTGAGGTTAGTATTCTTGACAAAAATGATAGAATAATATATCATTCAAATTGTATAAATGATGCAGTTGTTTCAAGGAGCGGTGTTATAAGAATTATGAAGCTTTCCGTATCCTGTAACGGCGCTCCGTTGATAGATTATATGGCAGATGGTGTTATTGTTGCCACGCCCACAGGCTCAACGGCATATTCTCTTTCTGCAGGCGGACCTGTAATTGACCCCTGCGTTGAGAGTATATTATTAACTCCCGTTTGTGCTCACAGTGTTTTCTCCCGTTCGGTTGTTTTAGGGGGCAATTCAGAGCTTGAAATTACCCACGATAACAGTGGTGAAGCAATTTTATCCTGTGACGGACAAAGCGCGGTATTAATACCTGAGGGCGCAAAAGTCAGTGTTAAGCGTTCTCAGAATTACGCTTCATTTATTAAAATAAAAAATGATACTTTTATCGATGTTTTAAATAAAAAAATATCGGGTTAGGATGGGGAAAATGAAAAAAAGAAGACATAAGCTTATACTTGATTTAATCGAGCAGTATGATGTTGGCACTCAGGAGGAGCTTTTAGCTCTTTTAAGAGACAGAGGCTATGATGTTACTCAGGCAACTGTTTCAAGAGATGTTAAGGAATTGCGTCTTTTAAAAACACTTGGTGCTAACGGAGTGTATAAATATACAGTGGAAAACACAAAAACTGCAACAGGCTATTCAGGTATGTTTGATGCTCTTTTCCAGAGCGCAATGACTAAGGTTGACTATGCAGGCAATATCTGTGTTATTAAATGCTCACCCGGTCTTGCAGGTGCTGCTTGTGCCACTATCGATTCAATGAATGTTCACGATATTGTCGGCACAATTGCAGGTGACGATACTATATTTATGCTCTGCCGTACCTCTGAAGAGGCTCGCGGTGTTGCAGAAGCACTTAACAGAATGATTGGCAGGTAAATCCTTATGCTTTCCCTTTTAAAAATCGACAACATAGCCATCATTGAAAGCGCCGAGATTGAATTTTCAAGGGGCTTTAATGTGTTGAGCGGTGAAACGGGAGCAGGTAAATCTATAATTTTAGACTCTATTAACGCAGTGCTTGGTTTTCGCACCTCCCGTGAGCTTATCAGAACGGGAGCAACGGAAGCGAGAGTTACTGCGTTGTTTTCGTGTATAAGTGAAAGTGTTGAAAAGAAATTGGAAGCACTTTCCATACCCTTAAGCCCTGATAAAACCTTGCTTGTAAGCAGGGCTATAAGCCCTGATAAAAATGTCTGCAAGGTTAATAATACCCTTACAAATGTTACTGCCCTGAGAGAAATCGGCTCAGAGCTTATTTCAATTCACGGTCAGCAGGATAACAGAGAGCTTCTCAATAGTGAAACACATATTTCATATATTGATTCTATCGGTGATTTAACAGAAAAAGTAGAAGAATATAAAGAGCTTTACAACGAGCTTTTGAATGTTAAATCGCAAATAAAGAAGCTTTCAGGTAACAAGGAAGAAAAAGCAAGAAAAATTGATATCCTTTCCTATCAGATTGATGAGCTTGAAAAGGCTGAAATAAATCCCGGTGAATGGGAAGGCTTGAAAAACAGAAGAACTGAGCTTCAGAATTTTGAAAAAATTCAGGAAAGTCTGTCTGCATCTTATGATGCGCTTTATGGTGGCGACTCATACAAGGGCGCAGTTGAAATGATTTCAGGTGCATTCAGAGAGCTTTCTTCTATTTCTAAATTTTCAACAGATGTTCAGGCTCTTTCAGAAAAATTAGGGGATTTATATTACGAGCTTTCCGATATTGCCGATACAATCCGTGATAATATATCAGGAGATGGCTATAATCCTCTGGAGCTTGAAGAAATTGAAAACAGACTTGATTTGCTTTATAAATTAAGCAAAAAGTATGGTGAAACTGAGGAGGATATGCTTTCATTCCTTGAAAATGCCAAAAAGGAATTAAGCGAAATATCTCTTTCAGACGAGGTTCTTGATGAGCTTAAGGTAGAGTATGAAAATAAGCTTACCAAAGCACAGGCTCTTGCAGAAAATCTTTCACAACAACGAAAAACGGAAGCAAAAATTTTCTGCGAAAAGGTTTGCGAGGAGCTTCGTTTTCTTGATATGCCCAATGTTGAATTTCTTGTTGATTTCAAAGAGGTTGACCTTTGCGAAAACGGAATTGACAGTGCAGAATTTCTTATTTCTGCCAATGTTGGTGAAATTCCAAAACCAATTGCAAAAATCGCAAGTGGCGGTGAGCTTTCAAGAATTATGTTGGCTTTGAAAACTGTTTTGGCACATAAGGATAAAATAGACACAATGATTTTTGATGAAATTGATGCAGGCGTAAGCGGAAGAGCCGCTTTAAAGGTTGCATCAAAGCTTAAGGGCGTTTCAGAGGGCAAGCAGGTTCTTTGTGTTACCCATCTTGCTCAGTTGATGTCTTATGCAGATAGCCATTATCTTATTGAAAAAGCAGTTCGTGACGGAAAAACCTATACAGGCGTTACTCTGCTTGACTTAGAGGGCAGAACAAAGGAAATTGCAAGAATTACAAGCGGTGGTGAAATTACTCAGACTCAGCTTGATAATGCTCTTGAAATGATAAATAATGCAAGAGGGTAGTGACTTTATGAAAATTGGTGTTTGTCGGGGTCTTGATGACTTTGAAAGTATAAAATCCGCTTCAGAAGCAGGGGTTGATTATTACGAATGCGGTTTCGGAAGCCTTGCTAAATATGATGATGAAAAATTTAATGAGTGTAAGGCTTTTTTGAGTAAAAATAATCTGCCTTGCCTCGCAGCAAACGGCTTTATTCCCGGTGAATTAAAGGTTGTGGGCGATAGCATTGATTATGGTGCTTTGACCGAATACCTTGATAAAGGATTTGAAAGAGCCGAAAAGCTGGGCGTTAAAAAGGTTGTTTTCGGCTCAGGTGGTGCAAGAAGCTTTCCCGAGGGCTTTTCTTCTGAAAAAGCAAAGGAGCAAATGGCTTTCTTTTTAAGCGAATATGCCGCACCTAAGGCAGAAAAGTCAGGTTGTGTAATTGTAATGGAGCCGTTGAGATTCTGCGAATCTTCAATGATTCACACAGTTGCAGACGGTATTGAAATTGCCCGAATGAGCGGTAAGAAAAATGTTGCAGGCCTTGCAGACCTTTATCACGTTTTCGGGAATAACGATAGCATAGAGGGAATTGCTGATTTTAAAGGTGAGCTTTTGCACGCTCATATTGCTGAGCCTGAAAAAAGGGTTTATCCCTCAACTAAGGACAGCGAAGAGGTTATTGCTATTTATAAAAAATTCTTTGATGCTCTTAAGCTTGCAGGTTGCGAGACTTGTTCAGTTGAAGCAAGAACTGATAATTTTAAAGCCGCTATTTCAGATGCACTTGCAATTCTTAAAACTTTGATATAAAATAAATTTAACGATATTTTTAAAATACTGAAAGGATGTTAAATATGGGAAAAATTGTTGTGATGGACCATCCGCTTATTCAGCATAAGCTTTCAATTCTTCGTGATGTTAATACAGGCTCTAAAGAGTTCCGCGCTCTTATTTCTGAAATTGCAAACCTTATCTGCTACGAGGCTACAAGAGATTTACCTCTTGAAGATGTTGAGGTTGAAACACCTATCTGCAAAATGACAGGTAAAACCCTTGCCGGAAAGAAGGTTGCTATTGTTCCCATTTTGAGAGCAGGTCTCGGAATGGTTGAGGGTATGCTTGCTCTTCTTCCATCTGCAAAGGTTGGCCATATCGGTCTTTACAGAGACCCTGAAACAGTTCAACCTGTTGAATATTATTGTAAGCTACCTTTAGATATTGAGCACAGAGATGTTTTTGTTGTTGACCCCATGCTTGCAACAGGTGGCTCTGCAATTGATGCAATCACTCAGATTAAAAAGCGTGGCGCAAAGCATATTAAATTCCTTGGCATTATTGCCGCTCCTGAAGGTCTTGATGCACTTGCAAAGGCACATCCTGATGTTGATATTTTCCTTGCTTCTCTTGATGAAAAGCTCAATGACCATTGTTATATCGTTCCCGGTCTTGGTGATGCAGGTGACCGTATTTTCGGTACAAAATAAATTAACAATATATGTAAAAAACACATTTGGAAAAGCTCCAAATGTGTTTTTTCTTATTCAACCTTGTCATCAATCATATCGTTTCTGGATTCAACCATATCATTTTCTCTGAAAAGAAGAGATATGCACCAGATACCTGCAAGAGCAACAAGTACGTAAACAATTCTTGAAAGAATAGCCGCCTGACCACCAAAAAGCCATGCAACAAGGTCAAATTTGAAAAGACCAACGCTACCCCAGTTAAGCGCACCAATTGTTACAAGAATCAAAGCAATTCTGTCTAACATATTTAAAACTCCTTTCTGCAAAAAGCCACTAATTGCTTTGATAATATTGTTTGCAGAAAAATTATAAATATTAAAAACTTTTTCTTGCACAAAAGAGTCGGTGTTTTTTTGTTAATAAATGCTGTTTTTATTTTCAACTTTTCCAGAATTTTCTGTCAAGGCTTCTGTATTGAATTGCTTCAAGAATATGCCTGTTTTCAACTGTTTCGCTTTCGTCAAGGTCGGCAATTGTTCTTGCAACCTTTAATACCTTGTCATAGGCTCTTGCAGAAAGCCCGAGCTTTTCAAAGGAAGCCTGAAGTGTTTTTTCTGCGGCAGGGGAAAGCTGGCAGTATTTTCTTGTAAGGGATGATGTCATTTTCGCGTTGCAGATAATTCCCGTACCCTTGAAGCGCTCAATCTGAATTTGTCGTGCTTTGTTTACTCTTTCTCTTATGGAAGCAGAGCTTTCGCCATCTTCCTTGTCGGAAAGCTGATTGTAGTCAACGGGCGGAACCTCAATATGTATATCGAGTCTGTCTAAAAGAGGACCCGATACCTTTGAAAGATACCTTGCAGGCGCACCCTTGGGGCAACTGCACATTCTTGTGGGATGTCCGTAATAACCGCAGGGGCAAGGGTTCATAGCGCAAATGAGCATAACAGAGCATGGGTAGGTTAAGGCGCAAGCCGCACGGGAAATTGTAATTGTTCCGTTTTCAATGGGTTGCCTTAAAACCTCCATTGTGCTTCGGTTGAATTCGGGAAGCTCATCAAGGAACAAAACACCATTATGAGCAAGGGAAAGCTCGCCGGGCTTGGGGATTGTTCCGCCACCCGAAAGTCCTGCAGGGGAAACCGAGTGATGTGGTGCTCTGAAAGGGCGATAGTTGATTATCGCCTCATCCTTTGAGAGATTGCCCGAAAGTGAATAAATCTTTGTGGTTTCAAGTGCTTCGTCAACAGTTATATCGGGCAATATTGTGGGAATACGCTTTGCAAGCATACTCTTACCCGATCCGGGAGGACCAATCATCATAACGTTATGACCGCCTGCAGCGGCAACCTCTAAAGCACGCTTTACTTCAAACTGACCCTTAACATCCTTGAAATCGGGCAGATGCTCAGGCATTTCATAGTGCTTGAACGGAATAAGTTCAACCGGTTTAATTCTCTGAACGTCATTTATATGGTCAACAAGTTGCTTTAAGCTTTCAACACCGTAAACATTCACACCCTCAACAATAGCTGCTTCCTGACAGTTATCAAATGGTACATAAATATCTTTAACACCATTTTCCTTAGCGGCAATTACCATAGGTAAAACACCCTTTACGGATTTTACCGCACCTGAAAGGGAAAGCTCACCGATAAACACAGCTTCTTTATAGTTACCGATAATCTGCTTTGTTGCGGAAAGCACTGCAATTGCCATTGGTAAATCATAAAGCGAGCCTTCTTTTCTCACATCTGCAGGGGCAAGGTTAAAGGTGAAGTGTGAGGATAAGTGCATAATTAAGCCCGAATTATTTATTGCCGCAATAATTCTGTCACGGGCTTCATTGACTGCAGTGTCGGGCAGGCCTACAATATCAAGCATAAATTTGCCGCCGGTGATGTTTAACTCAACATCAATCATATATGATTCAAGCCCCAAAAGACCCACACTTTTAATTTTAGTAAACATAGTTATTCAGCATCGCTTTCTTCTGCCACATCTTCTGTAGCATTAACATCAACTAACAATTTATCAATTTTCTCAACGATATTTTCCCTGTCTTCTTCGTTGCTTTCAGCTTCTAAAACAGGCTCTAATTCCTCGTACTCTTCAACATAAAGAGGGGGATTAAAATCAAATAAGCCTGTTTTGATAATATAAATCAGTAAGAGGAAAATAACAATTGTAAATGCAGAAATTGCACAACCTAACCAAAGTCCCTGAGGAGTATATTTAAAGCTTACCGTGTGTTCACCCTTTGTGATATAAACACCAAGAAGAGCCTCGTTACCGATATCAACTATCTGCTCGCTTGAAGCCTTCTGACCATCAATATAAATACTCCAACCGGTGTCGTAGTTTATTGATGTGTAAAGAATGCCATCCTCAGAAACATTGATGTTACCCTCAATTTCAGTTTCTTCAAATTTTGTAACATTAAGGGAATCTGCCTTTAACTGCTCATAACCCTTTTCAAAGGACTTGCTGTCAAGTGTAACGGCGTAGAGATACACATATCCCTCAATACCCTCACTGATAGGAGCATAAATTGAAATTGTGCTTCCTGCCTTCTGATAGCCCAAATCCATAATATATGGCTTAGTATCAATACCCTGAGCAATAACATTACCGTCATCAAGAGTGTAGGTTATGCTATCAATTGTGTTTGCGCTTGTTTCAAAATAAACATAAGCATTACCGCTTTTCTTAACCTCAAGGGTAAATGTTAAGTAAGCACCCGAGGTGTTCTGAACTGTGTAGGGATAGCAGCCCGAATCACTTAAGCTCCAGTCTGTGCAGGTAGCACCTGCGCCTGAAATATCGGTAACCTCAATATCATTATAAACTGTGTGGATACCCGTAGCAGAGCCGAAAAGGTCACTTTGCACCTCAAAGGGATTAGAGTTATCGTGAGACCACATTCTTATTTCTTCATTAGCTCTGAAGGCTATGGGAAGCTGATAAAGGTTTTCATAAGCAGTGTATTTATCAACCGTGAAAAGCTCCTTATAAAGCTGTGAATTCATTGGTGCCTTTGCACCTGTGAAGTTGTCAACTATATAATCAAGAGCAAAGAAGGCGTTGTAAACAGGGGTTTGTCTGTTGTAGGTATAGCTGTTTATATAGTTTGAGAACATACCTAAGTTCGATTGCATATTCGCAACGCTTTCATAAGCCATAGAGGTAAAGGTTGAAACACCGTTATAGTAATACCAGCAGGGGTCCATACGGGCTCTTAAAGAGGTCAATTCCATTCGGTAGCTTTCGTTACCCTCGTATTCGTCAATTTTGTCTTTTATTTTCTGAAAATTGTCATAGTCACCAACAAAGTTTGTTTTTGTCTGGTCCATACTGTAATTGTTGGTGTTTGCAACTGTGTATTCCGCACAAACAGAGCAGAGAATAAGTGCCGCAGCCGCAATAGCGGGGTATTTATCGTTTTTAAGAATACCCAGTGCAAGGCAGTAAATGCCGATAAATGCAACGCAAATCCACACGCCTGTTTCACTGAAATTCTTTGAGCCGATTTCCTGAACAATAATTATAAAGAAGGTAGTTGCAACCCCGACGCCTATAATCTGGCGGTTTGTGTATTCTTTAATGTTCCTGATTGCCTTATATGCAAACACAAGCAAAAGGAAGGAATACATATAAGAGAAGCGGTAGGGCAGGTCATTGGGGAAATGGAAGCCGTGCCATACATAATTAAGGTAGTTTGTGTAGCAGCTTGCAAACATAACTCCGAGAATACCAACGCTCATAATTTTCTCTTTGAGAGATATTTTATTGGAGAAAATGAACAAGGGCACAAGCATAACAGTAAGAATACCGCAATAAACGTTGGGTAAAACATCTGTACCACTGCTTCTGATTGTGGGGTCAAGGTATGCAAGATGATTTGCAAGGAAATCAAAAATTGAAAAATAGGTTTTAAATTCAGTTGGGAAGGTGCCCGAGGTTGCCGAGCAATTCATAAGAATAAAATAAACCGGCAAAAGCATAAATGCAGAAAGCATACCTGCACCAACTGAGCAGAAGGCAAATTTAACACCGTTATCAAAAAATCTTGAGTTTCTTAAATTGTTGTAGCCCCATGAGAAAAAGCCCTTAATACCTTTTTCTCTTTTAGCAAGCTTTCCGAAATATGTGTCTGTGAAATTATAATTACTGAAGAAATAATAAATGAAATAAAGAACAGAGAAAATACAAGCCATATAGCCCATATAGTAGTTTGTAATAAGAGTGAGCGCTAAAGTTATTGTGTAAAGCTTCAGCTTGCGCTCGCTTATTAATTTCTCAATTCCAAGCATAACAAGCGGGAAAAGATAAAAGGAATCAATCCACATAATGTTCCAATAATAAGCGATAAAATAACCGCTGCAAGCATAGAGAACACCAAATGCAGATGTAAGAGGGGAAGCCTCTTTATTCTTTTTTGATATGAAATATGAGAATGTGAAGGATGCAAGAGCGGCTTTGAGAAGAACCATAACAGCAATTGCTTCAGGCATATTCTTGTGCCCTAAAATAAGCATAACTATAAGGAAGGGTGATGAAAGGTAGTTATAGAAGTTACCTAAAAATGCGCTACCGCCACCTGAGGTCCAGGAGTAAAGCAGACTGTCAAGGTTTGTCACTCTTTCATAAAGCTCTGCAAACAATGGTCCGTATTGGTGGTAAAGGTCCATACGAAGAATTGTTGTGTCACCAAAGGGAATCATATCGTAGCAGAAATATACCACAATCATAATTCCTGCAGTGCAAGCCGCCGCAAGCAAGGAGTACCTTGTATTGTAAAAGGGCTTGCCTAAGCGGGAGTTTTTTATATTTTCTTTTAAGCTTTTAATCATTTCTGTTTCTTCCTTTTAGAACAAAATAATACATAATAAATAATACCATATCTGCCAATATCTTTCAATGCTTTTTTTATTAACAAATAGTAAAAAAACAGTTCTAAATTCGGACAAGTGATAATACTATGTTTTGAAAGGATTGATAATTTTGAAGGATTTTTTTAATGCTATATCACTTCTGCCCGATGAGTATAAAAAGGTTTTAACAGGAATTTCCGAAAAAACAGCCGTAACCGTTAAAGAAATCAGGTTCAGAAACGGCGAGCCCGTTACATTGAACACAAGAGAAACAATTTATTATATACGAAAAAACGGTGCTTTAACGGTTTCCGTTACCTCAGATTTACTTTGTACAAGCGAAAGGGATTTGCAGGAGATTGTATTTTGCCTTTCCCGTCGCTCTCTTCACACATATCAGGATATGATTGCAAAGGGCTTCATACCCTTGCGGGGCGGATGTAAAGCAGGGGTGGTAGGAAGAGCGGTTATGAAAAACGGCTCTGTATATTCTGTTTCGTCATTTAATTCCGTTAATATTCGTGTTGCAAGAGAATTTTATGGCTGTTCTGAGGATTTAATCAGTAAAATAGGTGACGATTGCACCTCTTTTCTCATAATCGGCTCACCACTTTCGGGAAAAACAACTCTTCTGAGAGATTTGTGCAGATATTATTCGGGGCAAAGCCGATTTAATCCGTTGAAAACCGCAGTTATTGACGAGCGTGATGAAATTGCGTCCCGTTCATTCGGTGAGGGCGTAGATGTGGGGCTTCATACAGATGTTTTGACCCTTTACCCCAAAGCTATAGGCACGGAAATTGCAGTGAGAACGCTTTCACCGGATATTGTTATTCTTGATGAAATCGGCTCGGATGCAGAGGCAAGGGCAATGCTTTCGGCAGTTAATACAGGTGTCAGCTTCATTGCAACTGCTCACGGCTCAAGCTTTGAAGAGGTGTTGAGAAGACCTAATATTAAAAGGCTTGTGAATGCAGGTGCTTTTAAAAAAGCAGTTATTCTCAAGGGTAAGGAAGAGCCCTGCATTGTTAAGGAGATGGTAACATTTTGAAAACCATTTTTGTTTTATTAATGGCTTTTTCATTTCTGGGCTTTGGCATTTTCAATGTTATCAGGCAAATTAAAATCACAAAAGCATTAGATGAAATTGTTCGTTTTGTAAGCCTTGTTAAAACTGAAATGAATTACAGAAAATCAGAGTTTTTACATATTTATTCCATAGGTGAAAAGCAGGGTTATAAATATATTTCCTTTTCTGATGGTCAGATATTCGCAGATGATGCAGTTGGTGCGGGAATAATTGCGGAATTCAATTCCTTTATAAAAAATATCGGCACAACAGACCAGGATGGGCAAATAAGCCTTTGTGATGAATATAAAAGCCGTTTTGAAGAGGCTTTGATAAACAGAAAATCAAAGGACAAGGAAAAGCTGCAGGTTAATACAGCCTTAAGTGTTTTCGGTGCATTAACAGTTCTTATTTTCTTTTTGTAGGTGAGCTATGGACTTTACTATCATTATAAAAATAGCGGGTATTGCCCTTGTAATAGCCTTTTTAAACCAGTTATTACAAAAGGCGGGTAAGGAGGAATATACCTTGCTTTTAACGCTTGCGGGGCTTCTGATAGCCTTTATGGCAATTATACCCGAGCTGAATGAATTAAAGGATGTTTTATCGTCTGTGATAGAGCTATGATGCTTTTAAAAATTATAATTTTTGTTTTAGCGGGTGTTGTTTTACTGTTACTTCTTAAGCACAATTCGCCATCCTTTGCGGTTTTGGGGGAGCTAACGCTTGTTGCGATAATAGTACTGGCAATAATGCCCGAAACAGAAAAGCTTATATCTCTTTTCAGCAGCTTTCAGGAGCTTTCGGTTGTCAGTGAAGCATCCCTGAAAATTATGCTTAAAGCCTTCGGTATGCTATCGGTTGGTGCGGTGGTGGCAGATATATGCCGTGATAACGGCGAGGGTGCGGTGGCAGGTGTTGTGGAATTAAGCGTGAAAATTCTTGCGGTTTCCTGTGCCTTGCCTGTGTTTACGGCAGTTACGGAAATTGCTTTAACGTTTTTTAACAGGTGAAAAAATGAAAGGGATTTTAAAAAAACTTCTCTTGTTAATTGCTATTATAATTTTGCTTTTTTCTTTGTCGGTAAATGCCTGTGCATTGGAAGAGAATATCGATAGTTACAAGGAGGAGTTTGATTTTCAAAGCATAGCAGATGCAATAGGTGATGAAACTGCGGGAATTCTGGCAGAAATCGGTATTGATGAAATAAGCTTCGAGAAGCTGTTTTCCGTAAGTCCTTCAAAAATTTTCAATGTGCTTTTTGATTTAACCAAACGCTCGTTAACCCAACCCTTGAAATTCCTTGTATCTGCAATTGGTGTATTGATTCTTACCGCTCTTTTTTCATCCTTTTACAATTCCTCGCAGACTGTTTCCGTTATCGGTAATTCAATATTGGCTCTTACCTTGGCAGTTCCTGTGGTGAATGCCGTAACAACTGCTTTTTCTGTTTTGGAAAGCCTTAATGTTTTCACAACAGCTTTTGCAGGTGTTTTCAGTATGTTGGTTTCTTTATCGGGAAAGGTGGCGTTGGGCACATCCTACGCATCCCTTGCGGTTTTATCAGATACATTGTTTTCCGCACTCTTATCGGGCATAAGTCAGCCTGCGGTTAATGCAATGTGTTCATTGGGCTTTCTCTCCTGCTTTGATATATATAAATTCAGTGAAAAAATCTCTTCAATAGTCAAAAAATTATATATATCATTTTTAGGCTTTATCGGAACATTTTTTTCGGGAATTGTCACCTTAAAGGGAGTTATGGGCGCAGGGGTGGATTCCCTTACCTCAAGAGGAATCCGCTTTGTTGTGGGAAGAACGGTTCCCGTTGTGGGTGGGGCAGTCAGTGATACATATTCTGCCTTGATTTCAAGCCTTTCTCTGATAAAAAGCACGGTAGGGGTTTTTGGTATTGTAACAGTTGTTTTAACAGTTTTACCCTCGCTTTTAGAAATTATCGGTTGGGTTTTTGCATTGTATATCGTAATTTCCGTTTCAGAGCTTTTAGGCTCATCCGAAGGTGTTGGGATGCTTAGCATTTTCAAGGATGCACTAACTCTTTTAGGGGCAACAACAGTATTTTCTTCAGTTATTTTCATTGTTTCCGTTGGGGTTGTTATTTTTGTAAAGGGTGTCTGAAATGACAGAAGCTATTAAAACAGTTCTTTTAAATTATGCTGTGTGCGCTTTGGTGGGTGGTTTGCTTGAGTATCTGGCACCCGAAAAAACAAGAAAAACCCTTCGTGTTGCAGTGGTTTCTGTGCTTCTTTTAGCAATATTATCACCGACTTTTAAAGGTGAAATCAATATTGAAAGCCTGCTCCCCGAGGTTGAAATAACAGAAGAGGTAAATTATAAAGCACTTGTTCATACGGCAAGCCTCACAGAAAAAAAGCTTCGGGATGAAATGAAAGAAATACTCATAAACGAAGGTGTGAATGAATATGAAGTATATGTAACCACAACTATTGATGAAGAAGAAAACACAGTATATCTTGAGGAAATAAAAATAGAGGTTGGAAAAGCTTTTGAAGACAAAATCTCAAGCATAAAAAACAATGTTCCCAAAGAATATCAAGAGGTTTTAAAAGTCGGTGTGAAAAATGAGTGATTTACTAAAAAATATAAAAAAACTGAAAATCGGTAAAAAAAATTATATTCTTTTAGGTCTTGCAGTTTTTATAATGCTTCTTCTTTTTGTCAGTGAGGTTTTCTATTCGGATTCGTCCGAAACAGCTTCTAAAGAAGATACTATAAATTTTTCCTTGCAATACACTGAAAAAACTGAAAAAGAGCTTGAAGCACTTCTTGAGAAAATAAGCGGAGCGGGGGATGTAAGGGTTATGATAACCCTTGAAAATTGCTATGAAAATGTTTATGCCAAAGGTTATAACGAAAAAAAAGACGATAACGAAAATTCAATAAAATATGAATCTGAAGAGGAATACATAATTGTAAAAAACGGCTCAAATAACGAGCAATGCCTTGTAGTAAAGGTCTATGAGCCGACTATTAAAGGCGTTGCTGTAATTGCTCAAGGAGCAGGAAACGCAACAGTAAAAAACGCCATAACCCAGACAGTTTGCGCCCTGTTTGATATAAGCAGTGCAAAGGTTTCGGTAGAGACAATGGCAAATAGCGGTTAGCAAATAGCAAATAGAGGTTAGCAATTAGCAAATAGCGGTTAGCAAATAGCAAATAGCGGTTAGCAAATAGCAAATAGCGGTTAGCAAATAGCAAATAGCGGTTAGCAATTAGCAAATAGCGGTTAGCAATTAGCAAATAGCGGTTAGCAAATAGGTGTTTGCCACTTGCAACTATTTAATAAAAAATTAAACAAAAGGAGAATATCTATGAATTTACTTATTAAAAGACGACAGCTTATTCTTGCAACACTTGTTGTGGCGTTAGGTGCGGCAGTGTTTGTGAATTGGTACTACACAGGCAATAATTCAACGATTCAATCACCTGAGGAAACCACACAGAGCGATTATGTTCAGAATCTTGGCGAGGCTAAATATGTAAACGCATCAGGTGAGGAGGCTGACTATTTCAGCGAGGTAAAGCTTAATCGCCAGAAATCAAGAGATGAAGCGTTAGACAAACTTAATAAATCCCTTGAAAAAGCCAAAAGCGGAACTGACGAGGCAAAAGAAATAACAAAGTCCATTGATGAGCTTACCGCACAGATTAAATTGGAAAGCGATGTGGAAGCCCTTATTTCAGCTAAGCTTGCAAGCGAATGTGTTGCAGTTATCAATGAAAAATCCGCACAGATTGTAGTTTCAAAGGATTCCTTAAGCGATGACGCCACTCTGCAGATTATTGATGTAATTACAACTAACACAGAGCTTTCTGCAGATAAAATTAAAATAACAGAATCAAAATAATGTTCAATAAATGTCAGTAAAAAGCAGGAAAATGTAGAGAAAATGTTCATAACTTGCGAAAAAATGTTCAAAACTCATCAAAAATTTTTTCACAAAAACTATATTGATATTGATTTTTTCTACTACTTCTATCTATTTTTATATTTATATCTTTTTTATTTTTATATTTGTATTGGCTAAATTTGTTTGCGTTCGGTAGCGTTCGGTAGCGTTCGGTAGCAGACGAAAAATAGTGACGGTTACGAATTCGTAGCGTCTTTTTCTAAAATAAAAAAACTCTACGAAAAAATCCGTAGAGTAAGTTTAATGTTTAATATGATTCTTGAATATTTCTTTAAGGTAATCTGTAATACCATTTGCAGAATGTATTGTTGCAACCATAAGCTCACTGGTTATAACTCTTTATGCAACGCCAACTGACTTTTTAATAAGCGAAATATACTGCTCAATTGATATTTCGTTATTTAAAAGCTTTCTGCATAAATCTTTGCTTTGTTCATCAATTGAAAAACCTTCCATTTCAACAGATGCAGCAGCATTTTCTATTGCTTTATCAATAGACATATATTTCACCTCGCTTTTTATCTAATATATCACAATCCATAGTTATTATCAAGTGTTTATTGTTTGTTGTTTGTTGTTTTCTATCTGCCTACCGCTATAATCAATCTCATAACCATCCCAATAAATAAGCTCACAGACGGTTACGAATTCGTAGCCGTCTTTTTCTAATTTAGTGAGGATTTTATCGAGTGCCTCAGGTGTGTTTTCAACTCCGTTGTGGAATAAAAGAATAGAACCATTTGTACCTTGCTTGTAACTCGTGAGTACATTTCATCAACCGATAAAACCTTGTAATCCAAGTTGTCAACATCTGATACAAAGGTAAAGTTATTTTCGTAGTTGATATGTCTGTAAGTTTATTATATAATATAAAAGGAATTGAGGTGCATTTTATGAGTGAAATTGAACGTATTATCAATGAGGTTGATAGCTCAATGTCTATGGAGGGCTTACCACTTACAAATGCAGATAAAGAAAGAATTTCAGTTTGTCTTAACAACCCTAAAATGCTTGATAGTATTATAAATGAACTGTTGGATAAACATACCGTTTAATGTATAAATTTTCATAGTTAAAGGTGGTGTTCTTTTGAAAAGATTTTTGGTGCTTTTTATGTCTTTGGTACTGCTTTTGAATGTGACCAAGTGCTTTGCTATTATTCAAGGCGATGTTGATAATGATTCTTATATTACAATGAACGATGCAAGATGTACACTCCGTGTTGCTGCTAGTATAGAATCGTGTGATGTGAATTCAGATAAGTTCAAGTTAATGGATTTAGATGAAGATAAAGTAATATCACTGTCAGATGTACGAAATATTATGTTGATTGCAACCGGTATTTCAGAAAGTGTTATTGATGGCATTAAAATTACAACTTTACCTATTACATTTAGCGGGTTGACAATAAATAGTTTTTCGTTAAGCAATACAAAAGCGACAATAAATGTAACTAACAATTCGGGAAAAGCAATAACGTCAACATCATCAATATCATATAAGTGTTACGATTCAAATGGAACAATATTGAAAACAGGCTCTGTATTTTTGGAAGATATGAACAATGGTGAAAATTGTAATGCTATTTTCTACATTGAACAAGGAACAAATAAGA
>JAZMZY010000006.1:0-3648 GCA_045586265.1 Acutalibacteraceae bacterium | reverse complement strand
ATTAAAGCTTTTTTCAAAAACATCGGGGTGCTTTCCTATGAAGAAGACGGACGAATTTACCCTCGCTCACAACAGGCATCTACAATTAAGGATGCACTTTTAAAGAGTATTGAAAGCAAAAACATAATAGTAAAAACAGATTGTCAAATCAACCAGGTAAAAAAAATCAATAACAGCTTTTTAGTTAACGGAGAAAAGTTTGATGGAGTTATAATCTGCGGTGGTGGTAAAGCCTCTTCCGTTCACGGCTCGGACGGTTCTTGCTACAATCTTGCAAAAGAATTCGGACACACCTTAACTCCTCTGTACCCTGCTCTTTGTGGTCTTGTTATAAGCGATAAAGACTTAAATTTACTTAAAGGGGTCCGTGCCGAAGCTCTTGCAAGGCTATATTCAGGAAATGCTCTTTTAGGTAGCGAAATGGGTGAAATTCAATTTACTGATAAAGCAATTTCGGGTATTCCTGTTATGAATCTTTCACACCTTTGCGAGAATAAAAAGAATTTAAAAATCAGCCTTGATTTATGTCCTGAAATAAATGAAAAAGACCTGTTCAATCACATAAAGCAAAGTGTTAACAACTCTCCTGAAGCTGAATTTGAAACAGTTCTTAACGGCATAATTAATCTTAAGCTTGGGTTTGCGGTTATGAACAGAAGCGGTATAAAATCACAAACCAAATGCAATAAAGTGAATGATTTTCAAATTAAAAATATGTTAAATCAATTAAAGAAATTTGAAATCAGCATAAAATCCGCCAAGGGCTTTGAAAATGCTCAGGTAACCAAGGGCGGAATTAAAACCACTGAGGTTTCACCGGTCACAATGATGTCAAAAAAAACAGAGGGCTTATTTCTCTGTGGTGAAATTCTTGATATACACGGTGATTGTGGCGGTTACAACCTGCACCTTGCTTTCACAACAGGCAGAATTGCAGGTCACAACGCAGGAAAATATTTGAAATAAGGATTAATAATGATACGGATTAATGAAATTAAAATGCCCTTGGGTGCAACTGAAGAGGAAGTAAAAACTGCAACTGCAAAGGCATTAAAAATCAAAGAAAATGATATAAAGGCTTTTACTCTTGCAAGGCGTTCAATAGACTCTCGCAGGAAGGACAATATAATCCTCGTTTACTCTGTGGAAATTGAAACAGACCTTGATGAAGAAAAAATTGTTGCACCCTTTCCACCAAACAAGGCTTTTGTTACCCAAAAATATGAATATACCATCCCTCAGGCAAAAAGGAATTTTCCTTTAAGACCTGTTGTTGTGGGCTTTGGTCCTGCAGGTATGTTTGCCGCTTTGACCCTTGCAAAAGCAGGGCTTAACCCCATTGTTTTAGAGCGTGGCTCTGCAGTTGAGGAAAGAACAAATGAGGTTAACCGCTTCTGGACTGAACGCGTACTAAACACCAATTCCAATGTTCAGTTTGGTGAGGGTGGTGCAGGCACATTTTCCGATGGCAAGCTTACAACAGGCATTAAGGACGGCAGATGCAGAGAGGTTTTTCTTCGCTTTGCAGAATTTGGCGCACCTGAAGAGATTCTTTATTCCGCAACTCCTCATATCGGCACAGATAGACTGAAAACAGTTGTTAAAAATCTTCGTAATGAGGTTATTCGCCTTGGTGGTGAAATAAAGTTCAACACACAGCTTGTTGACATTATTACCGCTAACGGATTTGTTCAGGGAATCACCTATAAAAATCCTGACGGAACAACAACCGATATTGAAACCGATGCACTTATTCTTGCAATCGGTCACTCTGCAAGAGATACCTTTGAGCTTGTTTACAGAAAGGGTCTTGAAATTATACAGAAGCCATTCTCCGTAGGCACAAGAATCGAGCATCCTCAGGAGCATATCAACAAGGCTCAATACGGCTCATTGTGGAATTCTCCCCTGCTCCCTGCGGCAGATTATAAATTAGCCTGTCACCCCAAGCACGGCAGAGGTCTTTACACCTTCTGTATGTGCCCCGGCGGTACAGTTGTTGCGGCATCATCCGAAGAGGGCGGAATGGTTGTTAACGGAATGAGCGAATACGCCCGAGATAAAGAAAACGCAAACTGTGCTTTACTTGTTGGCATTGAGCCCCCCTTTGAAAGCGACCACCCTCTTGCAGGTATGTATCTTCAAAGAGAAATTGAGCAAAAGGCATTTAAGCTCGGTGGCGGTGACTATACCGCACCTGCTCAGCTTTTAGGTGACTTTTTGAAAGATACACCATCAACCAGGCTTGGTGCAGTTAATCCCTCATGCCCAACGGGTGTTACAATGACTGACATCAGAAAGGTTCTGCCAAAAAAAGTTACCGACACAATTGCAGGTGCAATTCAGGATTTTGACAACAAGCTTCACGGCTTCAATTTATATGATGCGGTGCTTACTGCTCCCGAATCAAGAAGCTCATCACCCATAAGAATTATTCGTGATGAATTCTATCAGGCAACGAGACTTCGTGGTCTTTACCCTTGTGGCGAGGGCGCAGGCTATGCCGGCGGTATTGTTTCCGCAGGCGTTGACGGAATCCGTTGCGCCGAAGCAGTTTTGAGCGGCGAATATTGATAATTTAATATCGCACATAATACAAACCACTCCGGGAATATAATTTCTCGGGGTGATTTTTTTGATATATAAAGTTATTAAGCTGAGTTCTGTTTTTATGGTTTTTGCACTTCTTACTATCACAATTATTTCAACTGTTACCATTTCACATATTGGCGTTAAGGTCAGTAATACAACAAGAAAACTACCGATATATTCAGTTGAAACCAATGAAAAGAAAATTGCAATAACCTTTGATGCTGCATGGAGCGCAGAAGACACCGACGAACTTATTGAAATACTGAAAAAACATAATGCAAAAGCTACTGTTTTTGCCGTTGGTGACTGGGTTGAGAAAAATCCCGAAGCAGTAAAAAAATTTCATAAATACGGTCACGAAATGGCAAACCATTCCGATACTCACGCTGCCTTCAGTAAGATAAGCCGGGAAGAAATTAAGCAGGAAATTGTTAACTGCAACAATAAAATTGAAGAAATAACAGCCACAAAGCCAAAGCTTGTAAGAGCCCCAAGCGGCGATTATGATAACAAAAGCATCGAGGTTGCAGAAAGCCTTGGTATGAAAATGATTCAATGGGATTGTGACTCTTTAGATTATCGTGGGTTAAGTGTTGATGAAATATATAATAGAATTACAACAAAGGTACAAAACGGTTCAATAGTTTTATTTCATAATGGTGTTGAAAACACCCCCGAGGCACTTGATAAAATCCTTACTAAATTACAAAAAGACGGCTACGAATTCGTAACCGTCAGCGAGTTAATTTATTGGGATAATTATGAAATTGACCTTACGGGTAGGCAGAAAACAATCAAAAACACACACTAATTCCGGTAAACAATATCTTTGTCGTTCCTTGTTCAATATAAAAAATCGCATTACATTTTTCACCATTGTTCATATCTTCCAAAAATACAGAGCCTGTTTTCAATATTGTTCCATTTGAATCGTAACACTTATATGATATTGATGATGTTGACTTTATTGCTTTTCCCGAATTGTTAGTTACACTTATTGTCGCTTTTGTATTGCTTAACGAAAAACTATTTATTGTCAACCCGCTAAATGTAATA
>JAZMZY010000005.1:0-18948 GCA_045586265.1 Acutalibacteraceae bacterium | reverse complement strand
TCGGCTTCGCCGAGGGGGTTCGAATCCCTCTTCTTTTCAGTGAAAAAATATAGAGCATTACCTTTTGGTAACACTCTGTATTTCTTGGCGGAGAGCAAGGGATTCGATGGGCTCTGCCCATCGTTTGCTACGCAAACACCCGATTGTGTTCGGCTTCGCCGAGGGGGTTCGAATCCCTCTTCTTTTCAGTGAAAAAATATAGAGCATTACCTTTTGGTAACACTCTGTATTTCTTGGCGGAGAGCAAGGGATTCGAACCCTCGAAACGGTTTTGGCCGTTTACACGATTTCCAATCGTGCTCCTTCGACCGACTCGGACAACTCTCCATCTGTCAAAGAATTTACATATTAAATTCTGCACCTCTCTCAAAGTGCCTTGCTATTATAACCAATTGATTTCAAAAAATCAAGGGGTAAATAGTATTTTTTCAAAAAATAAAAGCTTCCCGACCTGAAGAAAAAGCAACAGGTCGGGAAAATAATACTTATTTCTCAATATGTACATCCAACTGATTGAAGGGAATATGAATGTTGTTTTCGTCAAATGCTTTTTTAACATTTTCCATTGTATCAAAGTAAACATCCCAGTAATCTGCAGAGTTGCACCATATACGGACTGTGTATTCAAGTGAGCTTTCCTTGTGACCCGAAAGTCTTACAAAGGGTTCAGGATTTTTGAGAGCAGCAGGGTGTTTTTCAACAACGCCCATAATAACCTCTTTGACCTTTTCAACATCGTTTGCATAAGCAGTGTTGAAAGTGAGGTCAACTCGCCTTGTTGCTTCGCTTGAATAGTTTTCAATAACAGAGTTTGTAATTGAACCGTTGGGAATTGTAATTCTCTTGTTGTCAAGGGTTAAAATTTCTGTGTACATAACAGAAATTTCGTTAACTGTACCTGTTTCGCCTGCGGCTTCAATATAATCTCCAACCTTGAAGGGCTTGAAGAGAAGAATCATAATTCCGCCTGCAAGGTTTGAAAGTGAGCCCTGAAGAGCAAGACCGATTGCAACACCGCAGGAAGCAAGGATAGTGATAAATGATGTTACGGGAACGCCTAAAATCATTGCGATTGTTATAATAAGAAGCACATATAAGAGAATGCTTGATGCACTTGCAAGGAAGGTACGAAGACCTGCATCCAGCTTTGAAAGCTTGGGGGACAGTCTTAGGAATTTTTTAACAACCTTAACAAGCTTGATGCCAACAAGAAGAACAACAACTGCTTCGATAAGCTTCACACCAAAGGATGCACCCATTTCCATAACTGTGTCAATAAGCTTAGAAAAATCAACTTTTTCAAAAAGATTTGAAATATCCATATTTTTACTCCTTTTTACATTTTGGTTTAAGTATATACTTTTCTATGCTGATTTTCAATAATTTATTTCTGTTTTATTGTTTGTTTTTTGAATTTTTTGTGTTATTATATTTCCGGTGATGAAAATGAAAAAAACAATATTAATAATTCTCGGTAGCTTATTGGCTCTTGTTCTTGTGGCAGCTATTGTTCTTGTGGGCAACACATTTATGTATTACCCCCACTACAAAGATAACAAAACAACTGTCAGAATCGAGCCTGAGGAAGATAGCATCAGAATGATGAGCTATAACCTTCGTTGCATCAGTCCTCTTGACTGGGGCAAAAAGGGTTGGTTTTACCGGGCAGATTTGATAATTGATGATATAGCAGAAGAAAAGCCCGGTGTTATCGGCTTTCAGGAAGCAACAAAATGGCATTATTCATATCTCGTTGATTCCTTAGAGGGCTATGATTCCGTTATTACATATCGTGACGATGCCTTCAATTCCGAGGGCTGTCCTATATTTTACAACACAGAGCTTTATACCCTTGTTGATAAGGGCTCCTTCTGGCTTTCCGAAACTCCCGAGGTACCCAGTAAATCATGGGGCGCGCAGTATAACCGTGTGTGCAGTTATGTTATTCTGACAGAAAAAGCAACTAACAAGGATTTTGTTGTTTTCAACACACATTTAAGCCACGTAAGTGATGAGGCAAGAATTAACGGCATCGGTGTTGTGCTTGATAAAATCAGTGAGTTCGGTTCTCTTCCGTCAGTTATTATGGGCGACTTTAATGCTCAGGAAGGCTCTGTTACCTATAACAATGTAACAGAGAATTTTACAGATGTAAAATATGCAACCGAAAACACCTCGGATTCCCATACCTACAACGGTTGGAACAACCCTGAAAAATTCAAACGAATTGACTATTTTATGATTTCCAAAAAGGGCATAAGCGTTGATTCCTATGATGTGCTTTCAGGTATGAGAAACGGCGATTATACAAGCGACCATTGCCCCATAATAATTGAAATTAATCTTGATTAATTTCAATTAGATGCCAGATGCCAGATGCCAGTTGTCAGCGGTCAGCAAATAGCGGATAGATGCCAGAGTAGTGGAAAGTTGAAAGTGGCAAGTGGAAAGTTTCGGGGCGCGAAAATGCGCCGTAGAAGAATATGTAAAGGTAAGTTTTTGCCTCTCTTCGAAGAGAGGGGGACCGTCTTGGATGTGTAAATCATTTGGATACAGTTCCAAGCGAGCCAAATGTAAATTTTACAAATTAAAGTAGGGCGGAACGGTGGAGAGTTCTCGACGCGAGTCTTCGAGCGTCGTTGAAGCAAAAGCTTCAATTATAATGCACCCATTATCCATAATTAAAAAGAAGGTATATAATGAAATATTTATTTCGTGCAATTTTTGAAAAGCTTATTGAAAAACCTATCAATACTTTTATTCATAAAAAGTCCGAAGAAAAAGAAGCTACATTTGACGAAAATAACTTTGTAGCATATCACGCACCAGGGAAAATTGTATTATCATTCCTTTTGCTTTTAGCTTGTTTGGGTATTACTTGGGGCTTTTATTCAGTTGATAAAACTATTGATGTTATAGTTAAAGTATGCTTGGCAATCTCTGCTATAGCATTTTTGACCCTTATTTATCTTTTAACCTACCGTTGCTATGTTGATGAAAACGGATTTACAGTAAATAAATTTTTTGTTCTCGAAAAGTTTATTCCAAGGGAAGCGTTTTTTGATGTGAATATTACAAAATGGCAACCACGAAACAGTGATAAGGATGGTTTGCTGATTGTTAAAAACAAAAATGGTAAAAGAATTTTTACTGCCTCAAAAGATTTAGTCGGCTTTGGCTTAATGTGTAAAATAGCTAAAAGATTTGAACGAAAGAAATAAGGTGAAACCTGTGGCGAAATCTAAAATTCCGAAAAAATTGAGAAAAACAGAAAATTCATTTGAATGGGACCCTTTTGTAATTTATCATGCCCCCAAGATGTATTTAGTGGCTTCTTGTTTGTTGGCAATTTCTATATTTTCCGGGTTTATTATCAGTGTTGAAAAGAGTACAAAGCATAATGAAATTTATCTTGTTTGTGCTTTTGGTATAGGTTCTATTTTGTGGCTTGTTTATATGTTAGGCTATAGTTGTCATGTTGATAAAACAGGTTTCACAGTCACACGATTTTGGTTTTTTAAAAAATTTATTCCTAAAGAAGCTTTTTGTAATGTTTCTTATTTCAAGACCGGTTACCGAGGACTTAAGATGAAATCATTGCTTGTAAAAGATGAAAATGGAAAAGGTGTTTTCAGTATTTCAGAAGATACTCAAAAATTTGAGTTAGTATGCAAAATTGCCGAAGAATTTGAAAAAGAAAATAAGAGATAAACAATCACTCGGTTAAGAAAAATTTTCTTAACCGAGTGGTATTTTTATAACTCATTTATAAACTCGCCAATTCTCTCAAGTGCCTTGATAATATGCTCTGTTGAGTAGCAGTAGGAGGCTCTGACGAAGCCTTCTCCGCCTTTGCCGAATGCAGTTCCCGGAACAACGGCAACCTTTTTGCTTTCAAGTAATTTTTCGCAGAATTCCTCGCTTGAAAGCCCTGTGCTTTTAATACAGGGGAAGGCGTAGAATGCGCCTTTTGGCTCTCTGCAAGTAAGACCAAGCTTGTTGAAACCGTTTACAATAAGTCTTCTTCTGCGGTCATATTCAGCTCTCATTTTTTCAATTGCTTCGTCACCGTTTTTAAGAGCTTCCACTGCCGCATACTGTGATGTGGTAGGAGCGCACATTATTGCATATTGATGGATTTTTGTTATCTGTTGCATAAGTGCTTCAGGACCGCAAGCGTAACCTAAACGCCAACCTGTCATAGAATAAGCCTTTGAAAATCCGTTGACGGTGATTGTTCTTTCCGTGAGGCCTTCAATTGAAGCAGGGGAAATGTGGATGTAATCTCCGTAAGTAAGCTCGGAATAAATTTCATCGGAAATAACAACAATGTTTGTATCTTTCAGAATTTCTGCAATTTTCTCAATATCTTCTCTTTCCATAACCGCACCTGTAGGATTACAGGGGTAGGGGAGAATAAGTGCTTTTGTTTTAGGTGAAATTGCATTTTTCAGTTCTTCCGGTGTTACCTTGAAATCGTTTTCCGCTTTTGTTTCAATAATAACGGGAACACCGCCTGCAAGGCTTGTTATGGGTTCATAGCAAACATAGCTGGGTTGGGGAATAATAACCTCATCACCGGGGGCAACAATTGCTCGGATTGCTCCGTCAATTGCCTCGCTTCCGCCAACTGTAACAAGTATTTCTGTTTCGGGTTTGTATGTAATGTTGTATCGTCTTTTAAGATAAGCAGAGATTTCTTTTCTCAGTTCAATTGTACCGCGGTTTGCGCTGTATTTTGTTCTGCCTCGTTCAAGGGAGTTTATACCTGCTTTTCTGATGCTCCAAGGTGTCTGAAAGTCAGGCTCGCCAACGCCTAAAGATATAACGTCCTCCATTGTGGCGGCAATATCAAAAAACTTTCTTATACCCGAGGGCTTTATTTCGGTCACCGCAGGGTTTAATACCTTGGAGTAATCAATCATAAATAAATTGCCCCCTGGTATCTTCTTCGGTATCAAAAAGCTCAATATCCAATTCTTTATAACGGCGCATTACAAAATGAGTTGCGGTAGATGTTACAGAGTCAATTGTTGCAAGCTCTCTTGCAACAAAACGAGCAACATCCTGTAAAGTTTTACCTTTAACAACAACATTAAGGTCATAAGAGCCTGACATAAGATAAACGGACTCAACCTCGTGGAAAGCCATAACCTTTTCAGCAACCTCTTCGAAGCCTGAATCCGCTTTAGGAACAACATTAAGCTGAACAATGGCGGAAACGTAAGCATCATCAAGCTGATCCCAGTCAATAACAGTTTTATAACCTCGGATTATGCCGTCTTTTTCAAGCTGTTCAATTTGGCTTTTTACTTCACTTTCAGTAGCACCAAGCATTGTTGCAATCTGATCTGTTGTGTAGCGTGCGTTTTTACTTAAAAGCTTTAAAATTTCGTATTTCATAATATATTTCCTTTACATCAAATCTTCATTATAATGAGCTCTTTCACCACCGATGAATTTTGGTCTTACTCTTGCGGCGGTGAGGGTAGCGTTGCCGATTTTATTGTTCTTAAGCCTTACAGGAACGGCAACTCTTTTAAGGTGCATACCGATTAAGGTTGAGCCGATGTCAAGCCCCGCATCTGCCTTGATTTCTTCAAGTGCAACGGGATTTTTGAATGCCTTGTATGCAGCAGTTGCAAATGAACCGCCTGCCTTGGGCCGAGGAACAACATTAACATATTCACCATTAGGAACTGCATCCTCTTCAACAATGATTGCCCTGTTAAGATGCTCGCAGCACTGTGCCGCAATAAAAACACCATATTCATTTGCAGCCTCGTATATGCCCTCAAAAATTGCATTTGCAGTTTCGGGGGAAGAATTAGTACCGATTTTATCACCGATTACCTCACTTGTTGAGCAACCGATAACAAGAATCTGTCCTTTTTTCAATTTTCCGATTTCAATAATTTCCTTTGCGGCGGAATACGCCTCTTGTTTAATTGTGTTCATAACAACACTCCCGATTTGTTTTTACCCTTATATCTTACACATTTTTAAGAAAAAGTAAAGGATAAATGTTGATATATCAATAAATTTTTGCTAAAATATATGGGTGAAAACATTATTAGTGAGGTGTTACAATGGCGGTTAAATTCAATGAAGATAAAGAGGTTGTTGCAAGAATAAAGGAAGGTCTTAAAATGAAGGGTGGTTATTGCCCTTGCAGACTTGAAAGAACAGAAGACAATAAATGTATCTGTAAAGAATTCCGTGAGCAGATAAAAGATCCCGATTTTGAGGGCTATTGCCACTGTATGCTTTACTATAAATCTAAAGACTGAAAACCGAAAGGATGAATAAAAATGGCAGAATTAACAATCACAAGTGCTAATTTTGAAGAACTGGTTTTAAAAAGCGAAAAGCCCGTTTTGCTTGATTTCTGGGCAACCTGGTGCGGTCCTTGTCAGATGATAGCACCAACAATTCACGAAATTTCAGAAGAAAGAACAGATATTGTTGTTGGTAAGGTCAATGTGGATGAGGAAATGCAGCTTGCAATGCAGTTCGGTATTTCAAGTATTCCAACACTCCTTGTTTTCAAGGACGGGAAGCTCGTTAATCAGGGCGTAGGGCTTCTTCCGAAGGCAAGTGTTTTAAAGTTGATAGATGGCTGAATTTCAGAATCCGCTTCGGCGGATTCTGTTATTTTATTACATATTTATTACAAATTAGCCACTTTGTTTGACAGTTGACAATATTTATTGTATTATTAATGGGTATAATTGGAATAATATGATGTAATATTGCGGTCATATTTAGAAGGGTATGTAAAAGTATTATGTTTATTGATTTAGAGGGTCTTGACGGTTGCGGTAAAACTACCCAGACCGAGCTCGTCTGCAAAAGGCTTGCAGAGGACGGGATTGATTTCAAAAAAATCAAGCTTCCCGATTATGAAAGCGATTCAAGTATTCTTGTAAGAAAATATCTTGCAGGTGATTTCGGTAAGAATGCAGGGGATGTTAATGCCTATGCAACCTCTGTGCTTTATGCGGCGGACAGGTTCGCCTCTTACACGGAAAAATGGAAAAAGGAATATCTTGAGGGTATATTGATTTTTGCGGACCGCTATACTCCCGCCAATGCAATTTATCAGATGACAAAGCTCAATAAATCAGAGTGGGACGAGTACCTTGATTGGCTCTTTGATTTTGAATATAACAAAATCGGTATTCCCGCACCCGATAAGGTTATTTTCCTTGATATGCCCGTTGAGGTTTCTCAAAGGCTTATGACTCAACGCTATGAGGGTGACGAAAATAAAAAGGATGTTCACGAGGCAAATGTTGATTTTCTCAATGCTTGTCGTGAGGCCGCTCTTTATGCAGCAGATAAATGCGGTTGGGTAATTGTTCCCTGCTCGGAAAATGGCGAGCCTCTTTCAATAGAAGAAATCAACGAAACAGTCTATAAAATTCTGCTTGAAACAATAAACAAATAATTATGCTTGACTTCAGACCTGTAAAAATAGAAGACAGAGAATTGATTTTAAACAATATTCCTGAAGGCTCTTCTCAGATGTGTGACTTTTCCTTTGGTAATATTTTCTGCTGGAGTGTGGGGGAAAATACCCGAATCGCTCAGAAGGATGGATTTGTTTTTCTTCGCTCACGCTTTAACGGAGTTAAAAGCTATGCTTTCCCTTGGGGAAAGGGCGATATAAGAAATGCTCTTAAGATAATTGAAGAGGATGCAAGGGAAAGAAATGCAGATTTTTCTTTTTATTGCTTAAGCGAGGAGCAAGCAGAAATTCTTAAGAATATCTATGGCGAAAGGCTTGTTCTTGAGGAGCAGAGAGATTTCTTTGACTATGTTTATTCTCGCGAAAGGCTTGCTACCTTAAGTGGCAGAAAATATCATTCAAAGAAAAACCACGTTAATTCATTTTGTAAAAAAAACAATTATTCTTATGAAGAATTGAATGAAAGCAACTTGAAGGAATGCCTTGAGTTTTCTCACCTTTGGCATAAAAGTGGCGAGAGAAACCCGAAGCTTGATGAGGAAATGCTTGTTATTGAAAAAGCCTTTGAGCATTTCTTTCAGTTGGAATTAAGCGGTGCGCTTTTAAGAGTTGACGGCAAAATTGTTGCCTATGCCTTGGGTGAAAAAATGCCCGATGGCAAAACCTATTGCACCCATTTTGAAAAGGCATCGCCCGAATATCTTACTGCTTATGCGGTAATCAATAAATTATTTGCAGAAAATTCCCTTTCGGAATTTGAATATATAAACCGTGAGGATGATGCAGGGGTCGAGAATTTAAGAAAAGCCAAGACCTCGTATCACCCCGAATATCTTGTAAAAAAATATTATGGAAAAATCCTTTGAAATCCGTTTTCCTGTTGAAAGCGATTATGAAAATTTAAAAGCTCTCTGGCAGACTGCCTTTGACGATACAAAAGAAAGTCTTGATTATTTCTTCAGGAACACCATATCTCCCGAAAGAGTTTTGGCGGTTTTTGACGGGCGTGTTCCTGTCAGTGCCCTTTATATGCTTGAAAGCGATATTTTAAATGACGGAAAAAGCTATTCCGCCTATTATATCTACGCAGTCTGCACCCACCCCGATTATCGAGGTAAAGGACTTATGAAAAAGCTTTTTCAGGAGCTTTTCGAGATAGCAAAAAGCAGAAGCATTGATTATCTTTTCCTTGTACCCGAAGAGGAATACCTTTTCGGAATTTATGAAAAGCTTGGCTTTAAAAAAGGCTTTGCTTATTCTGAAAGGGCAGTTTTCAAAAAGGGGTTTATAAATGACAGAGAGCACCAAATTCAGAAACTCACATATAAGGATTACAGGAAAATCCTTTTTGAAAACTCTGCGAATTCACCTGTTGCAGTTCTCAAGGAAAGCACATTTAACTCTTTCTTTAATTCTGTAAGTGGTGAAGTTAAAACAGCTTTTATTGAAAATGAGGGCTATGCCATTTATGAAGAAACAGATAATAAGCTTACTGTTTTTGAGCTTTTCGGTAACGAAAAGGTGCTTTTAAGCAAGGTTTTTGAAAATACTGAAAAAGAAGAAATTGCTTTACGAAAAATTGCAAATGAAAATTCTGTTCCCTACGGAATGTATTATAAATTAAACAATGCTCCCGAAATCCGAAACGGCTTTTTCGGAATACCCTATGCAACCTGAAAAGAGGTAAATTATGATTTATGTTTTTCTTGCCAATGGCTTTGAGGAAATAGAGGCCTTAGCACCTGTTGATTTTTTGTTGAGAGCAGGTATTGAGGTTAAAACTGTGGGCGTAAGCGGTAAAATGTGTAAAGGCGCTCACGGAATAAGCGTTGAAGCAGATGTTCTTCCCGAGGATGTTGTGCTTGATGAAAAAGTTCAGGGTATTATTCTTCCCGGCGGAATGCCCGGTGCAGAAAATCTTAATAATTCAAGTGATGTGCAAAAGGCAATTGACTATTGTGCAGAGAATAATAAAATAATCGGTGCAATTTGTGCCGCACCCTTTATCTTAGGGAGAAAGGGTCTTTTAGAGGGCAAAAATGCAACCTGCTTCCCGGGCTTTGAGGATGAGCTTAAGGGCGCAAGCCTTGTGGAAGATGGTGTGGTTGTTGACGGCAGTATTGTTACCGCAAGGGGCGCAGGTGTTGCCTGGGAATTCGGTGCTGCAATATGCTCCGTAATCACAGGTGAAGAAAAAGCCCTGCAGATACTCAGAGGTATTCAATGGAGAAGGTAATTGATATAAGACCCATAAAAAAGAAAATGAGGGCAGAGGCAAAGGAAGGCAGACTTTCAATGGATGCAACCGTTAAAGGTGCCTATGATAAAAAAATCTGCAACAAGCTTCTCAATTTATGGGCAGTAAGAGAAACCGAAACATTTTTATGCTATGTTTCAACAGATATCGAGGTTGATACAAGGGAGTTTATAAACGTTCTTTTGTCATCGGGTAAAAGGGTTGCGGTGCCTCGTTGTGAGGGCGGGCCCTCGGAAATGAATTTTTATTATATAAATTCTCTTGATGAGCTTTCAGCAGGTTCATTCGGTGTTTTGGAGCCTGAGTCAGATGAAGAAAATATGCTGACCCAAACGGAAAATACAATATGCATTGTGCCTGCATTTATGTTTGATAAATCAGGCTACCGTTTAGGCTATGGCAAGGGCTATTATGACCGGTATCTTTCAAAATATAAGGGGTCAACAATAGGCATCTGCTATTCTCAGAATGTTAAAGATGAATTATTCCACGGGAAATTTGACAGAACAGTGGATATGATAGTTACAGAAAAACAGATTATTACCACAAAGGAGTGATTTTGGGTGGCAAAGGATAATTTCAACGATTATGAAGAGCTTTTAAGTATGTTCGAGGACGAGAGGAAAGTGGATTCCCCTAAGCCCACTGATGAAGAAGCCATTAAAACCAAAAGGCAGAAAAAGATAGATGATTTTAAAATCGATATCAATTCCAACAGTGCTTATGAAAATCCCAATTATAAGGGCGGAGTTTATTTTTCAAATCCCCCTCGCGATATAGATAAAGCCGCTCAAAGAGAAAAAAGGGCAACCGTCCGCAAAAATCAAAGAGCAAAGCCCGGGGTAGAAAAATTCAGGGTTTCCGCGCCACCCACAACTGCAAAGCAGAATAAAGCCATTGCAGCAAAAGAGGCAAGGAACAGAAAGCGTCAGAATACAGCCTTAGGCAGATTTTTTGCATCGGGCAAGCTTTCAAAATTAGCCCTTGCCGTAGCAATAATTGTACTTTCAAGTGTTGTGCTTTGTATTTACGGAATCAATTGTATCAACGATGTTCTCGCTATTGATACGGATGAGACAGCAGTTGAGGTTGAGGTTTCCAAGGGTATGAGCGATGCAGATGTTATAGATATTCTTAAGGATAACAAGCTTATCAAAAATGAGCTTTTCTGTAACCTCTTCATAAAGTTCTTTGGTAAAGACGGCGATTATGTTTCCGGTGTATATACTCTCACCTCATCAATGGGACTTGAAAAAATGCTTTCCACTATGAAGGCTGATATCACTCTTTCCGAAACAGTAACTCTGACATTCCCTGAGGGCTGGACAATCGACCAGATTGCAGAAAAGCTTGAAGCAAACGAGGTTTGCACTGCCGCAAGCTTTATCAATACTCTTCAGAATGTTGATTTTTCCGAAGAATATAGCTTTATAAAATCCATTCCCAATAAAGAAAAACGCTTCAGAGTGCTTGAGGGCTATATGTACCCTGATACCTATGAGTTCTATGTTGGCGAAAATGCATCAAGCGTTGTAAGAAGATTTTTAGATAACTTCAAAAACCGTTGGACTGATGAATATGCAAAGCAGGCAGAGGACAGAGGGCTGAGCCTTGATGAAGTAATTATTATGGCTTCAATTCTTCAGGAGGAGGCAGCTTCAAGCTCACAGATGGCAGATATTGCATCAGTTCTTTATAACCGACTTGACAGACCCGCAACATTCCCCTGGCTTAACTGTGACTCAACAGAGGACTATCTTACTGAAACAATCAAGCCCACCCTGACCTCTTCTACCGAAGATATTCAGAAATATATTGACTATCGTGATAATTACGATACTTATAGTGAGGATTGTAAGGGTCTTCCCGTTGGTGCAATAGCAAACCCGGGTGATGCGGCAATAAGAGCGGCTCTCAAGCCCTCTTCAACAAGCTATTATTATTTCTGCCACAACACCGAAACGGGTAAGGTTTACTATGCAAACACAATGTCCGAGCACGAGGCAAATATGAGAGAAGCAGGCTTGAGCTGATATGAAAAAGGCAGTAGCAATATTTCTTTGCGGATGCTTTTTACTGACAATGTGTTCCTGCAATTCAAATGGTGAATTGAGAACCGAGTTTACTGCTATGAACACCCTTATGAGTATAAGGGTGTTCAGTTGTTCTAACGGAGAAAGGGACAGTGCAATCAGGGCGTTTGAAGATAAAATCAATGAGCTGGATACTCTTTTTGATGCCAATAACGAGAATAGTGATGTTTCAGAAATCAATGGTAAGAATACTGAAATAAAAGTCAGTGAAGCAACTGCAAAAATAATAGAAAAATCAATCCTTGCAAGCAGTCTTACAAAGGGTGCGTTTGACATTACAATTATGCCCGTTTTAAAGCTTTGGGGCTTTGATAACGGAAAATATGGTGTGCCTGAAAAAAAGGAAATTCAATCTGCTCTCAGAAATGTCGGTGCAGATAAAATCTCCGTAAAGAATAATACAGTAATAAAGGAAGACAATACTCAGATTTCTCTCGGCGGAATTGCCAAGGGCTATGTTGGTGATGAGCTTCTGAAAATTGCAGAGAAATATGGCGTAAGTGCAGTTCTTTCTTTAGGCGGAAACATTGTTCTTTGTGGCGAAAACACCGAAAAGGGTATGTGGACTGTTGGTGTTAAAAATCCCCTTGAAGCCAATGAGCTTGTGTGCACCTTTGAGCATAAGGGTAATGTGAGTGTTGTAACCTCGGGCGGTTATGAGCGAAGCTTTGAAAAGGATGGTAAAGCTTATCATCATATCATTGATACCAAAACAGGTGAGCCTGCGGAAACCGACCTTTTAAGTGTAACCGTAATAGGTGAGGATGGTGCCCTTTGCGATGCCTTTTCAACGGCACTTTTCTCAATGGGTAAAGAAAAAGCCGTTAAGTTCGCAAAGGAACATAACGACTTTGAGTATATTTTTATTACAGAAAATAAAGAGATTATCGCAACAGAGGGTGTTTCCTCATTGAAGCTGACTGATGAAAGCTTTGAAATCAGATAAATTCACAAATAACGGAGTTTGAAAGAAGGTAGCCCTTTCTTGTAAGGCAAATTCTTTCACCGTCAAAATCAATCAGGCCTTGTTCTTTAAAGAACGGGGCTTTTTCTTTTATCTTTAGCGAGGCTTTTTCGCCATAGAGCTTTTCCAATTCTGAAAGCATCAAGCCTTTTTTCAGCCTTAATTTAAGCATTATGTATTCTTCCGCGTTACCGCCCAAATCATCAAAAACCGCTTTTGCGCCATCTGTAAAGGCTTGGGTGTCGCTTTCAAAATAAAATCTTTTTCCGTCAATGTATGAGTGAGCACCGGGACCGATACCGAGATAGTTTTCCAGTTTCCAATATTTTGAGTTGTGTCTGCTTTCGTAGCCCTCTTTTGCAAAGTTTGAAATTTCGTAATGAATATACCCTGCTTTTTCAAGGGCATCGGCACATTGATTGTAAAATTCTGTTGTTTTTTCATCGTCAGGAAAATCATATTTATCATAGCTTTTATAAAAATGTGTGCCTTCTTCAATTTTAAGCATATATGCACTGATGTGTGGTACACCGCATTTGATAACAAAGCTGAGAGTTTCACCGAGGCTTTCCTTTGTCTGATAAGGTATTCCCAACATAACATCAAGAGAAATGTTGCTTATGCCATTCCTTTTTAAAAGCTCAATAACCTGTGCAACTCTTTTTTTATCACTTTGCCTGCCGAGAGCCCTTCTTTCTTTATCAACTGCAGATTGCAAGCCCAATGAAATTCTGTTGACACCTGCTTTTAAAAGATAGGGGAGAATAGCTTCAATATCAGAATTAGGATTACATTCAACTGTGATTTCAGCGTTGTTTGAAATTTTGAATTTCTCTTTTGCGGTTGTTATTATTCTGTAAAGCTCTTCTCCCGATAAAATCGATGGAGTTCCGCCACCAAGGTAAAGGGTGTCCGCCTTGAACGGCTCTTCAACAAATTCAGAAGCTCTTGAAAGGGTGCTTATTTCATCAATAAGAGCATCAACATAAGCCTTCATCTCTTCATCCTTGCACCTGTAAGAATAAAAATCGCAGTAAGGACATTTGGACTTGCAGAATGGTATGTGAATATATATTCCTAGCATAATTTCACCTCGGTGAAATTATATACTCATTCCTCCCTTTTTTCAACTGCTTCAATTCGTCTTTTTACATATTTGTTTTTGCAGCCACCCATTTCCTTGCAGTTGCATTTGTGGTAGTAAAGGCAACGGATTTTCTTTCTTCCGCTTAAAAAAGTAAGCTCTTCAATAATAACATTTTTATCAACCACAGGGCAGTATTGGGGGTAAGTAAAGGAATGTCTGTTCATAAGCACCTCGTATAAAATTGAAAATGCAAAATGCAAAATGCAGAATGCAAAATGCAGAATGCAAAATGCAGAATGCTGGGGAAGCTTCGCTTCCGAACATTGTAAGCTCCGCAAGGAATGAAAAAAATCAAAAAAGTAAAGATATTACGAAGCCTATCATCCCTGTTTGCTTCAGCAAATAGGGAGGGGGACCGTTCTTGGATAGATAAATTGTATCTGTGAGTATATTTCGGGTGGTGTGTTTTTGTTTAAATATAGTTCGGGCGGAATGGTGGTGGGTTGCCCCGTAAAGATTATACTTTGCAGATGAGAGCAATAATATACCTGAATTTTCCGCAAGTCATCTATAATAATTATGCACAGTGTTTACGATTATTAATCTGTAATAAATTTAATTTTCTTTGAATAAAAATAATTGTATCAGAATGAGAGGGTGTGAAAAAATTAATTAAGGCAATAAAATATTCAAGATTGAGAAAAATGAGTGAAAAGGAATTGCTTATAAAGGAAATTGAAAATGTAAGATTTTTAATGAAAATTGCCTATTTCAAGCTTTCCTCGGCAAATGAAAATGCCCTTGTGGAATCGGCAATTTTAGAGCTTCGCAGTCTTGAGGTCAGGCACGATTATTTACTTAACAAATTGAAGGAAGTGGGTAAATGATTTATTTTATGGGCGTTACAGCTTTAATAATTGCGTTAATAATATTCAAGGTGAGCGGTAATTTTTTTAAAGCATTTTTTACAAGTGCTCTTGGGGGAATCGGCGCGTTAAGTGCCGTGTGGGCGGTAAATTTCTTTGTTCCGCTTTCCTTGGGCGTGAACCTGTTTTCTTTTGCCTTCAGCGTGCTTTTTTCTGTTCCGGGAGTAATATTTTTGTTGCTTTGTAAAACGTTTTTATTATAATTCAAATTTTACCTAAAAATATGTCCAAAAATTAACATAATATATTATACAATTTTTCGCTTTATTATAGTTGATTTTAGTGTGATTTTAGTGTAATATGTATAATCGAACAGTAAAAACCTATGGTTTTTTATAATATTTTTGGAGGATTTGTATGAATTATAAGCTTACAAAGAAGCAAGCGAAGGAAATGCTTGAAAATAAGCTTCTCCACTTTTTCGGTATCTCTACCGAAAATGCAACCTATGACCAGTACTATAAAGCGGTTTCAATGATTGTCCGCGATATGATGGCACAGGGCAGAGCGGAGCTTGGCAAAAAAGCAGATGAGGAAGGCAAAAAAAGAGTTTGCTATCTTTCAATGGAATTTCTTATGGGCCGTTCTCTTAAGAACAGTCTTTTTAATCTTAATCTCACCAAAACCTTTGAAAGCGTTTTAAAGGATTACGGCATCAGTCTTGAAGCTCTTTATGATTGTGAGCCCGATGCAGGTCTCGGTAACGGCGGTCTCGGTCGTCTTGCAGCTTGTTATCTTGATGGTCTTGCAACTCAGGGCTATCCTGCAAGAGGCTATTCAATTCTTTATGAATACGGCATTTTCCGTCAGAAGCTTGTTGAGGGCAGGCAGACTGAGCTTCCGGATAACTGGCTTCCCGGTGGTGAGGTTTGGTTGCAGCCTCGCGAGAGCAGTGCAGTTGATGTTTGCTTTGAGGGTACTCTCAAGGAGAGCTGGGACAATCACTATCACCATGTTGAGATTGAAAATGGTAATATTATTCAGGCTGTGCCTTATGATATGTTTGTTGCAGGTAAGGATGGTAAGGGTATCAGTTGCCTTCGTCTCTGGAGTGCAAGAGCCCCCGAGTTCGATATGAAAGCCTTTAACCAGGGCGACTTTATGCGTTCAATGGAGCGTCAGGCAATGGCAGAGGTTATCAGTAAGGTTCTTTATCCTATGGATAACCACCCTGAAGGAAAATCCTTAAGACTTCGTCAGCAGTATTTCCTCGTTTCTGCATCTGTTCAGGATATTGTCCGCCATCACCTTCGTGAATACGGCACAATTGATAATCTTCCCGAGAAAATCGCAATTCATATTAACGATACTCATCCCACAATGGCAATTCCCGAGCTTATGAGAATTCTTCTTGATGAGTGCGGTTATGGTTGGGATGATGCCTGGAGAATTGTTACAAACACAGTTGCCTATACTAACCATACAGTTATGAGCGAGGCTCTTGAATGCTGGAGTGAGGAGCTCGTAAAACGTCTCATTCCCCGTATATACAATATCATTAAGGAAATTGATAACCGCTTCCGCGCTTATGTGTGGGAATGTACCCACGATGCAGATTATGTTGAAAGAACTGCAATCATTTCAGGTGGCGCAGTGCGTATGGCAAACCTTTGTGTTGCCGCAAGCCATAAGGTAAACGGTGTTTCTGCTCTTCACAGTCAGATTCTTAAGGACACTCTCTTTAACGATTTCTATCGCCTTACACCCGATAAATTCACAAATGTTACAAACGGTATTGCTCACAGACGTTGGCTCTGTCAGGCAAATCCCAATTTAACAGAATATATCAAGGAGCTTTTAGGTAACGATAAATTCGTTTACGATGCAGAGTATCTTTCAAAGCTTGCAGATTTCAAGGATGATGAAGAGGTACTCAACAAAATCGGTGAAATCAAAAAAGCAAACAAAGAGGCTTTTGCAAAGCATATCAAAAAAATAACAGGGATTGAGCTTGATACAAATTCAATCTTTGATGTTCAGGTTAAGAGATTGCACGAATATAAGCGTCAGCACCTTAACGCTCTTAACATTGTTTCCGAATACCTTGCAATCAAGGAAAATCCCAATGGCGATTTTGTTCCCAAAACCTATATCTTCGGTGCAAAGGCTGCTCCCGGCTACTTTGTTGCCCAGAGAATTATCAGCTTCATTCTTGCTCTTGGTGAAATGATTGATAAGGACCCCGATGTTAAAGGCAGACTCAAGGTTCTTTATGTTGAGGATTACAATGTAACCAATGCTGAAAGACTTATGCCCGCCGCAGATGTTTCAGAGCAGATTTCTCTTGCGGGTAAGGAAGCAAGCGGTACAGGTAATATGAAGCTTATGATGAACGGTGCTCTTACTATTGGTACTCTTGATGGCGCTAATGTTGAGATTCACGAATCCGTAGGGGACGAGAATATGTTCCTCTTCGGTATGAGAACAGAAGAGGTTAATGAGCTTCGCAGAGCAGGCTATAATCCTCAGAATTATTACAACAATAATCCCGAGCTTCGTAAGGTTCTCGATTTCATCAGCCACAACGGAATTGACGGTAAGGATTTCTCAGATATTTCAGGAACAATTATTCACCACGATCCCTTTATGGTTCTCGCTGATTTTGCAGATTATCAGAGAGCGCAGAAAAAGGTCAGAGAAACCTTTAAGGATAGTAAGAAATGGAATCAGATGTCGCTTCTCAATATTGCATATTCAGGCAGATTCGCTGCCGACAGAGCTATTAACGAATATGCTCGAAATATATGGAATACACAAAAAATGTAAATTATTTTAGCACTTTTAACAAATTTGAAATAAGTCAGTGCATTTGATAAAAATGCACTTGACTTTTTTCGCTTTTTAGAGTAATCTAAAGATACTGAAAAATAATGTGTTATTGTGTATTCTGTTTCAAATTTGTATATGCAGTACCACAAAGTTGAAAGGGGTATTATACCAATGAAAAATTCAGATATGAAGGTTATTGCTATAATTCTCAGTATAGCACTTTTCTTCACAATCGTAACAAGCAACGCAGTTTCCATCGCTTCTGTTGTTTTCCTTGCAAAGGATGCAGCAACAGTTCAGGAAGGTTCTGCAAATGGCACAGGTGACTCAACAAACACCGATGCTAATGCAAACGACGCAAACACAAACACAAACACTGACACAAACAGCACAGTAACTCCCGATACAACTGCTCCTGCAGTAGATTCAAACACAAATACTGATGCTAACGCAAACACAGATGCTAACGCTAATGCAGATGCAAACGCTAATGCAGATGCAAACGCTAATGCGGATGCTAACGCTAATGCAGATGCTAACGCTAATGCAGACGCAAACAAGCCCGCTGAAGATGCAAACAAACCCGCTGTTGACAACAACCCCATTATGAAGGATCCTTTCGCAGCATACTCAAAGGCTGCTAACGCTATCCACACAAAGGGTATTGCAGGCTACAACAAAATCGGTTGGCAGACACCTCTCAAAATAGAAGGTCTTGGTCTTCTTGACAGCGTTATTATGCCTATCTTGGAAGGCTTTATGACAACAGAGGACGAAGCAGAAGTAAAGGTTAACGCAAAGGGTTCAGACGACGCTAAGAACCGTATGCCTGCAAGTAACTGCAGCAAAAAGTATATCAAGAGTGCTACAGCTGTTAAAGAGGGTAGCAATTACAAGGTTACAATCGTTTTAGTTGACTTCACTAACCCCAGTTATAGTGATCCCGATGGTCTTCAGGTAATGTCAAGAGAATTCCTTGATTATGGTGATGTTCAGAAAGAAGCTGCAAATATTGCTATAGTTAAGAGCCTTGATGGTCAGATTGTATACAAAGATTATACAATCACAGCTATCATGACAGCAGACGGCAAGTTCGAAAGCATTACACATAATGGTATTGGCTACATTACAGCTAACCTTAACGGTTCTATCAATGCAACAGGTGAACTTGAGTTCAACGCTAAATATACAGATTTCAAATATTAATTTGAGATACATAAAACCGACTCGAAAGAGTCGGTTTCAGACTGTCGAAAAAGTCCAGCATATGCTGGGCTTTTTGTCATATATGTGGTATAATGACAATGGTGATAAAAATGTTGGAAGAAAAGAGAAATTTTAATACAAGGAACGACGGAGAAATCGTAAGCCTTGATGATTT
>JAZMZY010000004.1:0-57514 GCA_045586265.1 Acutalibacteraceae bacterium | reverse complement strand
AGTGGCTTTCTCTAATGCCTTTTTGAAGGCGGTGGGGTCAATTGTTACGGAATACTGTGTTCCCAGCATAGCCGAAAGGTATTTGTGGCGGATTTCCTCAGTGGTTGCAGTTTCGGAATCAATTGCAATTCCTGCGTTGCGTATTGTCATAATTGCAACTCGGCGATAAACCTCGTTTCTTGTAATTGTCGGTATTTCTAAAGGAGAAACATAGCCTTGAGTGTAAAGCGCCATTAACGATGTGTAATAAATATAATCATCCAAGCTACCAACGGAGGATGAGCCGAAATATTTAAGAATAAATGCACTTAATTCTGAACCCTCGCCTGAAAGCGCCATAAGATACATAACAATCGCTTCTTCAAGGGGAGTGCCCTCGGGTATTTTAAGTGTTTCGCCCGTATAAACATAGTACAAATCATTTTTCATAAGGGCGTATAAAGCACTTATCATAAGCATTTTTTCAGGGTCGTTAATATCTTCCTTGGTGATTATTATACCCTGGTTTCGTAGCCATTCTATTTTGTCCTCATCAGTAGTGTCAGGCTCTGCAATAATACCTAAAGCACCAACCTGCTGAAGAAGGTATAAATATGCTGCTCTCTGAGAGTTATCGTCAAGCGTGTAAATTTCAATATATTCTTCTACCTGAGCTTTAAAATGGGGGGCATCAGAAGTGTAAGGGTAGCTGCAAACAGGGTGGAGGACCTCTTCGTTAATAAGACCGCTTGAAGAAAGCATATCCTCCTTGATGGTTAATTGTCGAAGCCACGACGGGTCGTTTTCTTCATATTTATATTGAGTGTTTACGCCGATGTTTGTAGCATCAATAACGGGAGCAAATTCCCTTGCGAAAGCAGACGGACATAACACCGTTACCGAAATAATAACAGCAATAACAAATGAAAGCACTTTTGCATATTTATTCATTTTGTTCGTCACCTTTCCTTAAAAATCCTTTGCATTATACCAAATTAACCCAACAAGGTCAATGAATTATTTGTTAACTGAAAATGAAAATACTGTTGTGGTTTTGTATTCCTCGCCTGCATCGTAAACGCATTTGCACCATTCGGGGTGGTTGGGGGAATCGGGGAAAACCTGAGTCTCGTAGCAGAATGCAGTTCTGAAATGAACGGGAAGTCCTGCCTTACCTATAAGTGAGCCGTCAAGGAAATTACCTGTGTAAAGCTGAATGCCGGGCAAATCTGTTTTAACATCCATTCTGATACCGCTTTTATCACCAATAGCGGATGCGGCAAGCTTCAATGTGCCGTCAAAATCCTTGATGCAGAAATTGTGGTCATAGCCGTTGCCGTTTTTAAGCTGGATATGGTTTTCACCAATATCTCTGTCAATGGTTTTAGGTTCTGTAAAATCAAAGGGGGTGCCCTTAACGCAATCAAGTGTGCCTGTGGGAATACTGATTTCGTCAATGGGTGTATAGCGGTCTGCATTGATAGTTAAAATATGACCGAGCACATCACCACTGTCAAAGCCGTTAAGGTTAAAAAAGGCGTGATTAGTAAGGTTGATAACAGTCTTTTTATCGGAAACTGCCTTGTAATCAAGAACAAGCTCATCATAGTCTGTGAATGTATATGTAACCTCAACATCAACATTTCCGGGGAAACCCTCGCGACCATCGGGACTGTGATATGTAAATTTAACTGCATTTTCAGAAACAATTTCACCGCACCATATTTCAGAGGAGTATTCCGCACCACCGTGAAGTGAAGTGATACCCTTTTCATTAAGGGTTACATTATATTCTGTGCCGTCAATGGTGAATTTACCGTCTTTAATGCGGTTTGCATACTGACCGACAATAACACCCTGATAATCACCCTGAGTAAGATGGTCCTCAAGAGTATCAAAGCCGATGAGAATATCAATTAATTTGCCGTTTTTTTCCTTTATAAAAAGCTTGTCAAGAGTAGCACCCTTTTCAATAAGCTGTGCCTTTAAGCCGTTTTTATTTTCAATAACAAAAGCGTTGACCTCTTTGCCGTTTTTTACACCATAAATGTTTTTTGTAACAGACATTTTCATACCTCCAAGCGATGCATCTCTAATATAATAATATACTATATAATAGGCAATAAAGTCAAGCTGAAACATCGTAAAGGAATAAATTAACATAAATTTATCAAAAGATTAACATTTGAATGGGCTTGTGCCGTTGATTATTGCAGTAAAATGTGGTAAAATTAGTTGTTAATAATTGGTCAGAATCAAAAGAAAGGAGATGTTGTCTGTGGAATTTGTTGATGCAATTGCGCCCTTCTTAAGATATTTAATGCCGGGAATAACTCTTTTTGTTGTAATAAGAATGCTGATTGCACTTTTCTGCAAAAGGACAACTGACCCCTTAAGAGCAAAGCTTATAAACAGCATAACAGGTGAGGGGCTCCCGCTTTATGACAGAGAGGTGTCAATAGGCAGAAACAAAAAATGCGATATTGTTCTGCCCTTTGAAACAATTTCCCGTCTTCACGCAGTTGTTGCTTATCGTAATAGGGGCTTTGTTATATTCGATACCTTTTCAAAATCGGGTGTTACCGTCAATGGCGAAAAAATCAATGGTAAAAGCCATATTTATGATGGTGATGTAATCGGAATGGGCGGACTTGAATACACGCTCAGAGAGGCTAAATACAAGTATATCAAGGATAGAAGCGGTTCTGCAGGACGAGCCTCCTACGGAATTATTCTTATTTTACTTGCGGTATTCAATCTTTGCTCTATGCTTATTAATCTCTTTCCTGACGGAGCATTTAACGGGCAGATTCTGCTTGTTTATTTGTGCTTCATTGCTTTGCAGTGGCTGTATTTTGCATTCGCTTCATTTGTTATGCGGATTAATAATTTTGAGCTTGAAATGATTGGCTTTATGTTCGCCTCGGTAGGTCTTGCCATAGTGGGCAGTATGTACCCCGAAACTGTTATGAAGCAGTTTTTTGCTATTGTTCTTGGGGTTGTAGCCTATTGCGCTCTTCTTATGCTTATGCGCTTTGTGAGTGTGGTTAAGGCTCTTCGCTGGACTGTTGCATTTTGTGCAATCGGTCTTCTCGGGGTAACCCTTGCCATTGCCGAGCCAACCAACGGTGCTTTAAGCTGGCTTAATTTGGGCGGTATCTCCATTCAACCCTCAGAGCTTGTTAAGGTAGCCTTTATTTTTGCAGGTGCGGTAACTCTGGAAAAGCTTCAGTCCATTCGTCACCTGACAATGTATATTGTCTTTGCGGCTGTATGCGTAGGTGAGCTTTTCTTAATGTATGATTTTGGTGCCGCATTGATATTCTTTTTTTCCTTTATAGTAATTGCATTTATGCGCTCGGGAGATGTGAGAACCCTTGTGCTTATTTGCATTGTGGCTGCTTTGGGTGCGGGAATAATTCTTGTTTTCAAGCCCTATGTTGCAAGCCGTTTTTCAACCTATCTTCATGTGTGGGAATATATGGATGAGGGTGGATTCCAGCAAACAAGAACCCTTATTTATACTGCATCCGGCGGTCTTTTCGGTCTTGGTCTGGGTAATGGTCAGCTTCGTAATATTTTCGCCGCTGCAGAAGATTTGGTTTTCGGTGTGGTTTGCGAAGAATTCGGTATGGTTATGGGCTTTTTGATTCCTTTGACCTATTGTGCTGTTGCAGTATGGGCAGTTGTGAACTCAGGCAAAGCAAAGTCCACCTTCTATTTAATTGTAGGTGTTGCCGCAAGTGCTATGATGCTTTTTCAGACTATGCTCAATGTGTTTGGTATAACAGACCTTTTACCTCTTACGGGTGTTACCTTGCCCTTTGTAAGTAAGGGTGGCTCAAGTATAATAAGCTGCTTCTGTCTGTTGGCCTTTATCAAGGTTCTTGATAGCCGTACCTATGCAAGCTTCAGACCAGATACAGGAAGACCACAGAAAAAACAGAATGATACAGAAAAAACAGAAAACACACCCAAAACACGAAATGCAACTCAAACACGAAATACACAGAGAACACAAAAACCACAAAATGTACAAAGAATACCTAAAACACAAAAAACTCCTGTAGCTAAAAAGGGGGGAGCTGACCAATGAAAATGACCTCAAAGCGCGGTTTTGTTGTGCTTCTTTTAGTTGTGGCTGTGGTTGCAGGTATGGGCTTTTTAGCATATAAGCTTGCAGTCAATTGTGAAAATTGGGCAACTCTTCGTGCAAATGCACATTTAACGGAAAACGGTAGCTTTATTGCCGCAGGGAATATAACTGATCGCAATGGTGAAATTCTTGCAAAGACAGAAAATAACGAAAGAGTTTATAACGATTCCGAAAGAATAAGGCGTTCAACTCTTCATATTGTAGGTGACACGGAGGGGTATATTTCTTCCGGTGTTCAGACTGCCTACAAAACTCAGTTAATCGGCTACAATCGTATAACAGGGCTTTATTCCCTGGTGAAAAACGGCAGGGGAAATGATGTTAAGTTAACTCTCGACAGTGAGCTTTGTGCCATAGCTTATGATAAATTAAATGGCAGAAAGGGTGTTGTTGCCGCTTATAACTACAAAACAGGGGAGCTTCTTTGCTCGGTTTCAAGCGGAAGCTATGATATACGCAATAAGCCAAGCGAGGAAGAAATTGCAGAAAACAAAAACGGACAGTATGACGGTATTTATATGAATCGCCTTATTGACGGGCTTTACACACCCGGCTCAACCTTTAAAATTGTTGCTGCCGCAAGTGCTTGCGAAAACAAACAGGGGATAGACGATTGGGAATATACCTGTAAGGGTGAAACAACAATTGATGGTGTTAAGGTAACCTGCCCGCGCAGTCACGGAAAATTAAGCTTTAAAACTGCGTTTTCCAATTCCTGCAACTGTGCATTTGCTGAATTAAGTGCAGATCTGGGAGCAGAAAGGCTTACTGCCACTGCAAAGGAATTCGGCTTTGGTGAAGGCTTTTCCTTTGGTAAAGGGCAGACTGAAAAAAGCAGGTTCGATTTAAGTGAAGCCGAAAAGGGCGATATCGGCTGGGCAGGAGTAGGGCAATACACAACTCTTGTTAACCCTTATCATATGTTGACCCTGGTTGGCTCAATTGCCAATGGTGGTACTGCAGTTTTACCATACGCGGTTTCAACAATTGCCACACCCGAGGGCAGAGTTGTTGAAAAAACAGAGGCAGAGAGTCGGGAATATATTTCATCGGATATTGCAAAAAAGCTTCAGGAAATGATGCGCTTTACTGTTGAAGATAATTATGGCGACTGGCGCTTCAAGGGACTTGAGATGTGCGGTAAAACAGGCACTGCCGAGGTTTCTGATGATAAAGAGCCACATTCCTGGTTTGTTGGCTTTTCTCAGAATTCCGATTGCCCTGTTGCAATAGTGGTTGTAGTGGAAAACGGCGGTTGGGGCTCATCTGCCGCATTACCCATAGCCTCTGCAGTAATGGAAGGTGCATACAAAGCCTTGTCATAAGCTGTATTCTGTCAGATTTAAATTTACAATAATTTCAAATTTAATTTTATTGACTTGTTGTGCTATATATAGTAAAATAATAAGTCGATATATAAAATAAAGAAAATAACCTTATCAAATAAACCGAAAGGCTGAAACAAATGAGTTTTATTGAATTTGATTCCGTTTACAAAAGATACAAAATGGGTGAGATTGTTATCAATGCTGCCGATGGTGTTACCTTCAATGTTGAGCAGGGTGAGTTCTGCGTAATAGTTGGTGCCAGTGGTGCAGGTAAAACAACAGTCCTCAATATTCTTGGGGGGATGGATGACTGCGATGACGGTAAGGTCCGCGTTGCAGGTGACCTTGTTAATGAATATGACAGTAAGCGTCTTATAGAATACAGACGCTATGATGTCGGCTTCGTTTTCCAGTTTTATAACCTTGTTCCTAACCTTACTGCTCTTGAGAATGTTGAGCTTGCAACTCAGATTGGTACAAAGTCTCTCAATCCCACAAAGGTTCTTGAAAGAGTTGGCTTAGGCGAACGAATCAACAACTTCCCTGCACAGCTTTCAGGTGGTGAGCAGCAGCGTGTTTCCATTGCCCGAGCTCTTGCTAAAAACCCGAAGCTTCTTTTGTGTGATGAGCCTACAGGCGCTCTTGACTATAACACAGGTAAGCAGATTCTTAAGCTCCTTCAGGATACAAGCCGTGAAACAGGTATGACAATCATTGTTATTACACATAACTCTGCAATTGCTCCTATGGCAGACAGAGTTATTACAATGAAGAGCGGACGAGTTGTAGGTATGCAAACAAACGAAAATCCCATGTCAGTTGAAGATATTGAGTGGTAAGCTGAAAGGAAAGTAAGAAAAAATGACAAAATCTTATGTAACAGACAGCTTGCGCTCAATAAAGCGTTCCTTCAGTCGCTTTGTTTCAATTATCGCAATTGTTGCAATGGGTAGCGGACTGTTCTGCGGTTTGAATGCGGTAGGCCCTGATATGAAGGAAACCGCAAACGAATATTATAATACATACAACCTTATGGATTTAAGGCTGCAGTCTTACTTAGGTCTTTACGAGGAGGACCTTGAAAGAGTCCGTGCTATCGAAGGCGTTAAGGCAGTTCAGGGTGCAAAATTCGTTGACGGCTATGTTCAGACCTATTCCGAGGAAAATGAGGAATACGAGGGTATTGTTGATATTGACGGTTCTGAGCTTACAGTCAGGGTTATGGGCGTTGATTTGTTTAAAGCCGTTGATTTTCAGAATGGTATTGACGATCCTAACTATATTAACCGTCTGAAGCTTGTTGAGGGACGTTACCCCGAAGCAGATAATGAATGTGTAATTACCTGTAGCGGTCTTACAACTCCCGAGCAGTTTAAGATGGAAGAAACAATCAAGGTTGTTGGCGATGGTGAAGAAATTACATATTCACTTAAAAACAACATCTTCAAGGTTGTTGGCATTGTTCAGACACCTTATTGGGTTTCTTATGAGCGCGGTGTTACAACTGCAGGTAGCGGTAAATTAGGTGACTTCGTTTATGTTACCAACGATGCTTTTACTGATAAAATCAACTATTACAGCGAGGCTTATGTTACCATTGAGGGCGCAGATGAATTCGAGGCATATACAGATGAATATGATGAATTCGTAGCAGGAATGCGACAGAAAATCGCAGAAGAAAGCGAAAGCATTGCCGCAGACAGACGCGCAAAGCTCAATGTGGGTCTTGCACAGAAGCTCAGCGATGCAAAAATTAAGCTTGACGATGCAGAAGCTACCATCGGCTCAAAGCTTGAGGATGGTAAAAATCAACTTGAAGAGCTTTATAAAATGGAGCGCGAGGGCGAGCAGCTGCTTGAAGAGGCACAGAAAACTCTTGACGAAGAGTATGCAAAAGCCAAAGAACAGCTTGATAGCGGTAATACTCAGTATATGTCTGCGGTTAATGAGTATAACGAAAAATATACTACCGTAGCAAATAAAAAGGTTGAGCTTGCAAATAAGAAGAGCGAGTACAATACCAAGAGAATGGAAGCCGATGCCGCAAAAGAGAAGCTTGATGAAGCAAAAAGTCAGCTTACCTTGGCAGAGGCTCAGATTAAGATTACAGAAGGGCTTATTACAAGCACACAGTCAACTCTTGAAACCCTTCAGGCGAATCAGAATGTTTCACAGGATGATTTGCAGCTTGACCAGATTGCAAACAGACTTGAGGAAACAAATCCCGAGCTTGCAAAGATTCTTCTTTCTGCATCAAACCTTACCGCTCAGGGTATGGCAGCAGATGCAATTGTTGAGGTGGAACAGCTTCTTGACCATTATCAGGTAGAATTGGCAGTTTCCAAGCAGGAAAAAGAAGCAGGGCAGATAGAGTACGATGCCAAAAAGGCAGAATATGATGCTGCGGATGCTCAGCTTAATTCCGCAAAGAAGCAGCTTGATGAAGCAGAGGTTCAGCTTGCAGACGCTGAAAGACAGCTTGAAGAATTCAAGGTTCAGATTGAAGCAAGTGGTGACAAGCTTCAGTATGGCTCAATAGAAGCTCAGACCAAGTATATGGCAGCTCAGGCAGAGCTTGCTTTGCAGAGCACACGATATCAGAATATTCAGGCAATTATTGAAAAGGCTGAGAAGACCTACAATGCAAGTGCAGAAGAGATTAATGTAAAAATCGGTTCTTATAAAACAGAATATCAGAAGGGTGAAAACCTTCTTCAAAATATAAAGGATGGGGTGGGCTGGTCAGTATATACCCGCCACGATTCCCCGGGTTACTCAGGCTACGGTCAGGCGGCAGATAATATGGTTCGCCTTGCCTACATTTTCCCAACCTTCTTCTTTATAGTTTCAACTATGGTTTGCCTTACCACTCTCACAAGAATGGTTGAGGAAGAAAGAACTCAGTTGGGTACTCTTAAGGCTCTTGGTTATTCCAATAAAATGATTTCAGGCAAATATATTCTTTATTCTGCAGTAGCAAGCTTTATCGGTGTTGTTTTCGGCACGATAATAGGCTCGATTGGTGTTCCGTTAGCTATATGCGGCGCATGGGGAATTATGTATGAAATGCCTGAACCAATTCTTCAGTTCTTACCCGTGTATATTGCTTTGGGTATAGTTATTTCAATCGGTTCAACAGTTCTTGCGGCGCACCTTGCCTGCAGAAAAGAGCTTGCTTCAGTGCCTGCAGTTCTTATGCGACCCAAGCCACCTAAAGCAGGTAAGAGAGTGTTCCTTGAAAATATCAAGCCTATATGGAGTAAATTAAGCTTTACATCAAAGGTTACTGTCAGAAACCTTTTCAGAAACAAAAAGCGTTTCGCAGTTACAGTTATCGGTATTGCAGGCTGTACCGCCCTTATTCTTTCCGCCTTCGGTCTTCGTAATGCCATCGGTGGTGTTATTGATAATCAGTACGGCAAGGAAAACGGCGTTGCTCAATATGACCTTCAGGTTGTTTTCAAGGATGGTCAGGTTGATTATGATAACAGTGATTTGGTTCATCAGGTTAATGACCTTGAGGGTATCGAAAGCTCAATGCTGGGCTACCTTAAGGTTTGCACAGGCTTCTCTGACAGGTCGGAAAAATCAATGGAAATTGATATTCTTGTTCCCCAGAATCCCGCAAACTTCCAGAATTTCATTGACCTTAAGCTGAATGAAGCCGACATTCCCTTGACTGATGAAGGCGCGGTTATTACAACAAAGCTTGCAGATAAAACAAATACTGAAATAGGTGATACCCTTACAGTTTCATGGATAGAGGGCTCAAAAACCTATGAGTATGAGGTTCTTGTTACAGGTATTGTTGATAACTATACATTCCATTATGTATATATGACGCCTTATTATTTCAGCTCGCTTATTAATAATCCGATTACCTATAACTATCTTTTCTGCCAGGTTGATGATACCTTCACAACAGAGCAGAAGGCATATCTTGAAAAGACTGTTAATGAAATTCGTGGTGTAAACGGCTCAGTATTCACAACTGTTGTTATTGATAACTTCAATAACATTGTTAACACTCTTAACCTTGTTATTTTAGTGTTTATTATAGCGGCAATGTCCCTTGCATTTGTTGTTCTTTATAACCTTAATAATATCAATGTTAACGAGCGTATAAGAGAGCTTGCAACCCTGAAGGTTCTCGGCTTCTATAATGGTGAGGTTTCCGCGTATATCTACCGTGAAAACATTTTCCTTACCTTGATAGGCATAGCCTGTGGCCTTGTTCTCGGTCTGCCCTTGAATGTGGCGGTTGTTGGCGTTGTTGATATTGACCAGCTCACCTTTAACACAACTCTGAAGCCCACAAGCTTCCTTATAGCAGCAGCTATGACAGTTATTTTCGCAATTATTGTCAATGTGCTTATGCATTTCAAACTTAAGAAGATAAGTATGGTCGAATCGTTAAAATCAGTAGAATAAAAAGAAAAACGGTGTTTCAAATTCTTTGTGATTTGAAACACCGTTTATTTATCTCTCATAAGTTGCATAAAGCTGTTTTGTTTTATATGAGCCGTTTATATAAACGTTGGCGCAAAGCTCTGCAAGGTCCCGGGCAGGTATTTTCATTCCGTCATCCATCCAGTCAATGCATATACCAATCATAGCGGTAATAACATAGTTTGAAATGAATTTTGCGGGATTGTTTTCACCGAAGATTTCCTTCGTGTTTGGTATATTAGTAAGCATAAGCTGCTTTATATATGTATAAAGGCGGTTGTTTACGTCGTTGTTGATTATAAATCTTACAAGAGCCTCGTTTTCCTTGCAGTAATTGAAAAGCCTTTCGGCATATTCTGTAAAGCCTTCAATGGTTGAAACGTGAATTGTTGCCTTTTGAATAACCGCTGTAAAGGAATCGTAAGCCTCATTCTGAATCTGCTGAAGCATATCTATAAGGTCTGTATAATAAAAATAGAATGTAGCCCTGTTAACATCTGCAAGTGTGGTAAGCTCTGTAACGGTAATCTCATTTATGGATTTTTCTTCAAGTAAGCTGAGAAGAGCCTCATAAAGAGCCTTTTTTGTTCTTTTTACTCTTCTGTCATTATTATTCATTTTTCTGTGCTCTGCCATTTTCTTTCTCCGTCAATTATAGGTTATTCGTCAGTTGTAGGAAAACTTACAAATTGATTTTATCATACAATTGTCGGATAAGCAAGTAAAAATTTTACAAAAATGGTATTGACAAAGTGGATGATAAGTGATAAACTCTTATCGGTTAGCAAAGGCTAACTCAAACAGACATTTGTGAGGCGGAAAGTATGAACTTGAACAATGCTCAGGAGGGAATAGAATATATCATCAGGGATATTGTCACCGATGATGAAGAGTTGGATTCATTCCTTTTTTCTTTGGGCTGTTATGCAGGTGAACCCATTACAGTGGTTGCCCACAAAAAAGGCGGTTGTGTTGTTTCAATTAAAGACAGTCGCTATAATATCGATAAGTATTTAGCAGAAGCAATTATAATCTGAAAAAGGTTTGATTGTCTGACTGCTATTCTTTACGGCGGCGAGTTAGCAAGGGCTAACTGAAATAAAACAGAAGTTTTTGGTAAAACCAAGGAGGATTTTTTAGTGAGAGTTGCATTAGCAGGTAACCCCAATAGTGGTAAAACCACAATGTATAATGCCATTACCGGCAAAAATGAAAAGGTTGGTAATTGGGCAGGTGTTACTGTAGATAAAAAAGAAAGCCCCGTTAAAAAGAGTCTTTATAACGGCGCAGAGGAAATGATAGCCGTTGACCTTCCCGGTGCTTATTCAATGTCACCCTTTACCTCAGAAGAGAGCATAACAAGTGATTATGTGAAAAAAGAAAAGCCCGATGTTATTATTAATATTGTTGATGCAACCAATTTAAGCCGTAGCCTTTTCTTCACAACTCAGCTTCTGGAATTAGGTATTCCCGTTGTTGTTGCTCTTAATAAAAGCGATGTCAATAAAAAGAAAAATACTATAATTGACACAAAGGCATTGTCAGAAAAATTGGGCTGTCCCGTTGTTGAAACTGTTGCATCATCTTCTAAAAACGAAGGACTTGCAGACCTTATCAAGCAAGTAGCTCTTAAAAAGGGTAGCGGTCAGGTTGCGCCTTATTATCAGGGGAATATTGATTTTAGCAATAAAAATGCAGTTAAAGAGGCGGATAAAAAACGCTTTACCTTTGTAAATGGTATTGTTTCTTCTGTTGAAACCCGTAAAATCCTCACAAAAGACAAAAATTTCCAGGATAAAATAGATGATATTCTCACAAACAAATGGCTCGGTATTCCAATTTTTGCAGTTGTAATGTTCCTTGTTTTCTGGATTTCTCAGGCAGGACCTGGTGTGTGGATTGCAGACCGGCTTGTTGGAATTCTTGAAGGCGGTCAGGGTTATGTGGGTGAGCTTCTTGCAGATGCCAACCCCTTGCTTTCGGCACTTCTTGTTGATGGTGTAATCGGCGGTGTGGTTGCCGTTATAGGCTTCCTTCCTCTTGTTATGGTAATGTATTTCCTTATTGCACTTTTAGAGGATTGCGGTTATATGGCAAGAGCCTCGGTTGTTCTTGACCCCATTTTCAAAAGAGTAGGTCTTTCGGGCAAATCCATTATTCCCTTTGTTATCGGCACAGGCTGTGCAATTCCCGGTGTTATGGCTTGCAGAACAATCCGTAACGAGCGTGAAAGAAGAGCAACCGCAATGCTTGCACCATTTATGCCCTGTGGCGCAAAGCTTCCCGTTATCGCTCTTTTTGCAGGCGCATTCTTTGAGGATGCAAGCTGGGTAGGGCCTTTAATGTATTTTGCAGGTATTCTTGTTATCTTCATCGGTGCATTGCTTATAAATAAAATTACAGGCAACAAGGCAAAAAAATCCTTCTTTATTATTGAGCTTCCCGAATATAAAGTGCCAAGCCTTAAAAGAGCAATTCTTTCAATGCTTTCTCGGGGTAAGGCATACATAGTTAAAGCGGCAACAATCATTCTTCTTTGCAATACCGCAGTTCAGATTATGCAGACATTTTCGTGGGATTTACAGGTGGCAGAAAGTGCAGACCAATCAATTTTAGCATCGATTGCAGGGCCGGTTTCTTACCTTCTTGTTCCCGTTGTGGGCGTTGTTTCCTGGCAGCTTGCCGCAGCAGCAGTTACAGGCTTTATAGCTAAAGAAAATGTTGTGGGTACATTGGCAGTCTGCTTTGTTGGACTTGAAAACCTTATTGATACAGAAGAGCTTGCTCTTATGGAAGGCGCAGGAACAGAGGTGGCGTCAGTATTTGCAATCACAAAGGTTGCAGCCCTTGCTTACCTTATGTTCAACCTTTTCACTCCTCCTTGCTTTGCGGCAATAGGCGCAATGAATTCAGAAATGAAGAGCGCAAAATGGCTCTGGGGCGGAATAGGCTTCCAGATGGGCGTTGGCTTTACAATCGGCTTCCTTGTGTATCAGGTCGGCACACTCATCACAACAGGTGAATTGGGCAAGGGCTTCTTCGGTGGCTTGGTTGCGGTTGCAGTTTTTGTTGGAATTATCTCAATTCTCATATTAAAAGCCAACAAAGCTCTCAAGGAAGAGAAAGTAAATAAAATTAAGAAACAAGCAGTAACAAAATAAATAAAAAATTAAGGAGTTAAGCTATGGAAAATTTTATCATTATAGCAGTTCTTGTCCTTATAATCGGCTTGGCGCTGGCTTATGTGATAAAAGCCAAAAAAAGTGGCGCTAAATGTATCGGTTGTCCCGACAGTAAAAAATGCTCTGGCAATTGTGGTAGTTGTAGCGGTTGTAATCCCAACTCCTGGTAATAGGCATAATAGTCATTAGATTTCCATTCATAACAAAAGGAACAAGTCCTGAACCAAAAATTCGGGACTTGTTCCTTTTTTAAAAATATTTATATCATCAAAATGTGTTTCTTTTAAATGCCGATAACCAGTTACCTGCCTCACTTAAAATATCAACATCAAATATATCTTTGTTCATTTCTTTTTCTTTTATGAAGGATAATAAAAGAATAATAACTGCTTCGTCAGGTGTTAATTTATCGTAAAAAGCTTCCGTATTATTTTTTCGGATTTCTTTAATTTGATTTTTAGTTTTTGAGAGTTTATCTTTTACAATGGGGTCTGTGCAGTCTTCAGAGCATTCTGTTATACTGTCAATCATAATTTGATGCATTTCAATAAATTTGTGCAGTTCCTTTATTGTGTTGATTTCTGCCACAATAAATCCCCCCCCTGAAAAACAAAAAATGCGTAGCCGAAGCCACGCACGAAAAACGCAAACTCCGATTTGTTGCTACACAAATTCAAACTTATCCCAATACAAAGTTGAAGGGAGTTGCATTTTTACCGAAAATAAAAATACAACTTGTATTGGAAAAGGTATTAAATTTGTGTAGCAACAATAGTTTATCACAATATGAAAATTTAATCAACATATTTTTATCAATGAAAGCGTCTTTATAAAACTAAGGCAATAGTTTGTATTGTAATTATTATAAAATACTGATATAATTGAACTCAGAAAAATAGCGAAAGGTTGTTTTTATGGTTTCAAAATGTTTCCCTGCTTGGGGTCCTTACGGCAAAAAATATATGGGGCTTTCCCGAATTGCAGACCACTCCTATAAAAGTGGTATCCGTTTTGATTTTACGGTTGCGCCTGCAGTTTTCGGTATGGATATAAAGCTTCCCAATGTAACAGTTCCTTCGGGCTGTCACCCCTGGCTTGCAAGTGGTGATTATTCCTTCTTTTCATATCGCTATGATATGGAGTGGAAGGACAGAGTCTATGCAGATGTTTCCTATTCAAGAATTGATGATGAGAGCATTCTTGTGAGAACAGAAATTGTCAATAATTCTGAAATTATGCAGAATACCCTTATTAACTATTTCAGCTCAATTGAATACCCCTATACCCATTATACAAGGCTTGTAACACCTGAAAAATGTGTGTATAAGGAAGCAACTGATTATGATGAGTATATCTATAATTCACCTCGCCCCTGGGATGAGGAAAATCCCGATGGTCTTAAAAAGGGTGAGTTCAGAAGCTCTGATTTTGTTAATGAAACAGGTCTTGGCGACAGAGTGGGCAAATGGCATATGCCCCATAGAGTAATCAAGCCCTTCGGATACGAAAAGGGGGACAGAGTTTCCTATACTCTCAACGTTAAAGAGGATTATAATGATGCTCTTCTTCTTATCCGTTACCGTACAAGTGACCTTCATTATGAGCAGGGCAAAATGGTTGGTGTTAACCTCATTCCCGGTGAAGAGGACGCGGTTTTCACTATTAACAATGATAAAACAGTTACATTTATTGCAACTGATGACCTTAAAATTGCCGCAATACCTTTCGGTAAAATCAATAAAGGTGATTTGAAGCTTTCTTTGGTTTCAGAGGGAGAGGGTGCAATTGAATTTGACTTCCTTTGCTTTGTGGAAAAGGAGGATTTGGGAAGGGTTGCAGTTTTCAAGGAGAAAAACGACACTAACCCTCAGATTGCAGAAGAAAAAAATTCTGATGGTGGCTATACTGCGAAATTAAAATATAAAAATATTGACGGCGAATATACCTTAAGAACCTTTAACGACAACACCCGTTTCAGAAAAATCGAAACAGGTGCTCTTGAGGATTGCCTTACCGCCCGTCTTTCAAACTCGGATGTTACCTTTGATGATGTTCTTGAAAGCTTCACAGAAACCTTTTCAAGAAAGCATAGTGACGAGGGCTTTTTCCATAACACAATTGTTCATACAATCTTTGTTAACCCCGGTGAAAGCAAGGTTGAATATGCGGTTATTTCCAAGAATGAAACCGAATATCTTACTGAGGCTGAGTATGAAAGGCTTTATCTTGAGAGAAAAGCAAATGCCCTGAAATTTGACTATAATAAGAATGGTAAAAAGTATGAGTTAAGCAACAGAATTCTTGCTTCAACTCTTATGACAAATACAGTTTACCCCATTTATAAGCACGGTGAAAACATAATTCATCATACTCCCGGCAAGCGTTGGGACTGCCTTTATACATGGGATTCAGGCTTTATCGGTCTTGGAATGGCAGAGCTTTCCGAGGAATATGCTTACTATATTCTTGATACATATTTGAGTGACGAAAGCAACCCTGATTATGCCTTCCTTCTTCACGGCTCACCTGTGCCTGTTCAGATGTATCTCTATCTTGAGCTTTTAAAGAAGAATAACAATAAAGAAAAGCTTCTTTCTCTTTACCCCAGAGCAAAGCTCTATTACGATTTCCTTGCAGGTAAAATCAGAGGCTCAACAACTGCCAAGTTCAAGAGCGGACTTACAACAACCTATGATTATTTCTATTCCTCAAGCGGTATGGACGATTATCCTGCTCAGGTGCTTATGATGGATGAAAATGTCCGTGATAAAGCAGCACCGGTTATTTCCTCTTCTCAGCTTATACGTTGTGCAAAAATTCTTAAAATGGTTGCTCTTGCTCTCGGTAAAACAGAGGATAGCGCAGAGTATGATAAGGACATCAAGCGCGTAAGCGATGCCCTTAATAAATACTCTTGGGATGAAGAATGCGGTTATTATTCCTATGTTCTTCACGATGAAAATTACGAGCCCACAGAAATTTTCAGAGCTGAAACAGGGGAGAATATAAACAAGGGTCTTGACGGTATTTATCCCTTGATTGCAGGTGTCTGCAACGATAATCAGAAGAAGAGAATTATATCTCATTTGCAGAATCCTGAAGAAATGCTTTCACCATACGGCATCAGTGCAGTTGATATGAGCGCAGGCTATTTCAAGGTGAACGGCTATTGGAACGGACACGTTTGGTTCCCTCATCAGTGGTTTATCTGGAAAACAATGCTTGATATGGGCGAAAGTGACTTTGCATACACAATTGCAAAATTGGCTCTTGATATCTGGAAACGCGAGGTTGAATATTCCTATTACACTTTTGAAATGGTCAATGTTGTAACGGGTCGTGGCGGTTGGTTCCACAATTTCGGCGGACTTTCCGCACCAATTAACCTCTGGACTGCCGCATATTATAAGGCGGGAACATTCAACACAGGCTTTGATGTGTGGGTTGAAAAGCAGGAGTTTTCCGACAATAACAAATCCTTTGAAGCAGAGTTCAGGTATTACGGTAACAACGAAAATTTCACTGTAATTGTCGCTATGAATGATGAAAAGAAGGATTATAAGGTAACCCTTAACGGCACCGAAATCCCATACACAACAAGAGACGAAAGCGCAATTGAGGTTACAATAAACGGAAAAGAAGAAAATTTCAAATTAACAATCAGATAACTAAAAAAGGTTATTCAGAAACTCACTTTCTGAATAACCTTTTAATCATTGTATAAAATTCTTCATCGCATCAATATAAATCTCGTTTCTTGTTGTTGAAATATTAGCAAGGAAAATAATATCATCAACCTGATTGTTGGTTGTGAAATCACTTAATGTTCCCTTGTAATGACGAGGGTCAATAACATAAATATTCTTGTAGTGAGGAATAAGGAAGGGAACAAAGGCGTTGCCGTAGCTTTCTTTAATAACAAGGCAGCTTGTTTCCTCCTGAATATCAAGGTTTTTTATGGTAACCAACGCCTGGTCGCCACCAATAAATGTGAGGTATTTAAGGTTTGATGCATATTCCGTAACATCGCTTATAACATCCCATTTGAAGCTGTTGCCGTTGCCCTCAGTTACGGTGCATTCAACATTGTTTCCGGGAAGATATGCAATAACAGTATCAGGCGTTTTTTCTAAAGCCGAGCTTTGACCTGAGCTTGAATAGAATGAGCCTAAGAAGCCGTCAAATGAGGTTGTCTGATAATCATTAACGGGAACGGGAGTAATACCCTTTGTTCTGCAGAAATCCTCGTAGCCGTAATATGCACCTAAAGCAGTCCAGTGGTGGTCGGTTCTGAAATAGGTGTATTCGTTTCTGTGGGCTCTCTGAGTATCATAAATACCTGAAACAACAGAAACATTTTTAAAGGATGAATTGAAATAATCAAGGGCTTTCTTCTGGTCAGAAGAGTTAATGTCCTTTCTTATGGAATCGTGCAGGGTGATATCCATACTTGTTGGAATAATCATTGAATAAACATTCGATTTGTTTCCTGCAGCGCCCTTGATGCTGTTAACACAATTTATAAATTCGGGTGCTAGTTTGCTTGAAAAATTGTAGTATTCATAAGCAGTGTTGCCTGCCACAAGAATTGCGCCGAGAGACTGTGTTTTAATATCGGGCTTAGGCTCATCTGCCTTTTGCGTTTCAGAGGGTTGTGTTGTAATGGGGGCAGTGGTTTGGGGAGCGGTTACCTGAGACTCGGTCTGTTGGGGCTCTGTAACAGGCACATCCAGAGGTGCATCAGGAATTTCGTCACCCGAATCCACATCGCCGTGAATGGCAATGGAATCAAAGCCCGAAAGCTTTTTTACAGAGGTGTTAAGCCTTGTTAATTGCTCACGGAAGGGGAAGGTATCAGAAAACCACGTGCTTATATCGTCAAAGTAGCTACCTGAAAGGATTGCCTCATAAGAAAGCTCGGGAAAATCCTTAAGTTCTCGTTTTTCACTTTCGGAATAGGTAGGGCGCAGGGGAATCATAAAGGAAACAGTAGCACCCACATAAAGCATAAGGAAAAATGCAACAGCCTTTAAAGCAAGGGCTTTATCAATATTCTGTTTTTCTTTTTTACGGCGCTTTTTGCCGTTTTTGTGAGGGAATAAGTCAAAGCTTATGTCCCTTGGTTTGTCATAAATCATTCAATAAACCTCGAAAATCAGAATTGGAAATACAAGAACGGATTATAGCTATCGCCAACAAGGGCGAGAGTTGAAAGGAAAAGAATTACCAAGGGTAAAATGATGCTCAGAATCTTGTATAAAACAGAGGGGAATGAGCCCTTTTCACTCATTCGGCAAGCAAATGAAAATCTCTTTACAATTGGTGTAACGCTGAACAGAGCAACAATAATAAAAATAATATTGCCGATTAAAAGCGTTCTTGTTTCGAAATCTATAAGAGCATTTCCGTTTAAGCCGAAAAGACCCTTGATAACAACGGGAATGTATCTGAAATCGGAGAAGCGGAAAAGAATCCATCCGAAGAATACTACAATAAGAAGATACAGATGACTGAAAAATGCAGGGATTTTTTCAAGAATCTTCAAAAGCCCGATTTTCTCAATAACAAGGAAAACAAAGAAGAAAAGTCCCCAGAGAACAAAGTTCCAGCTTGCGCCGTGCCAGAGACCCGTCAAAAGCCATACAACAAAAAGGTTTCTGTAGGTTCTGAATTTACCCTTTCTGTTGCCGCCAAGGGGAATGTAAACATAATCTCTGAAAAATGTGCTTAAGGAGATATGCCACCTTCTCCAGAAATCCGTAACGGATTTTGCAATGTATGGATATTCGAAATTCTCTTTAAAGTGGAAGCCTACCATAAGCCCCATACCGATTGCCATATCTGAATATGCAGAGAAATCAAGGTATATCTGGAGCATATAGAAGAGAACACCGAACCAGAGACCGATTGCAGAACGGCTTGTGAGCTCTGCAATTGCACTCTCAAATGAACTGCTCATTAAAGCATCTGAAACTAAAAGTTGGTCGGAAAGCGAACCGCACACATTTGCAATTAACGCCTTTTTGCCAAGACCGGTTACAAAACGGGTAACACCCATTGCAACCTCGGGCAAATTGACCTTTCTTTCGTTAATTTCCCTTTGGACATCGCTGTAACGGACAATTGGTCCTGCAATGCATTGGTAGAAAAGGCTTGAATATAAAAGAAGCCGGAAGAAATTCTTTTGTGCAGGAACCTCTTTCCTGTAAACATCAATCACATAGGAAAGCAGCTGGAAGGTGTAGAAGGAAATTCCTATGGGTAAAGCGATTTTAGGTATAATTTCAGGAATACCGAAAATGCTTTGAATGTTACCTAAAATAAAGCCTGTGTATTTAAAGTAACCGATAAGACCTAAATTAACTATAACAGAAAGTGCCAGCCAAAGCTTTTGCTTTCTTGGGGATTCGGCTTTTTCAATAAGCAGAGCAGAAAACCAATCCCAGAAGGTCATAAATAAAAGCAGTAAAACATAAACAGGCTCACCCCAGGTGTAGAAAAGGAGTGAGAAAATAAGCAAAACGATATTTTTACCGTTTATGCCTTTCATAAGAGAATAAATAATAAGACATATCGGCAAAAATGCGTATATGAATAAAAGACTTGAAAATACCATTTTGGACCTCGCCGATTCAATTGTTGTTCAATGACTAATAATATATATATTCAAGTAAACAGATTATATATTGAAATTTTTCCAATATATAATTATATTTGCGGAAGTCGAAAAATGCAATACCTTTATATAAATTTAATAAATTTGGCAATAATTGTCTTATTATTTTTTAAAGGAGTTGGTAATGATTTTACTTGACTTAAGGGACAAGATGTAATAAAATGATATTTGGTAAAAATTTAACATCCGAAAGGAGATACTGACATCATGAATTATTCACATGAAGTTGAAAAAATGTGTATGGTCCAGAAAGGACCTCACCATGGTCCCGCTCCCATTCCTGAAGAGGGCAAATGGGTAAAGGCATACGAAATCAAAGACATTTCCGGTTTTACACACGGTGTGGGTTGGTGTGCACCTCAGCAGGGCGCTTGCAAGCTCTCTCTTAACATCAAAGAGGGCATCATTGAAGAAGCTCTTGTTGAAACAATCGGTTGCTCAGGTATGACTCACTCTGCTGCAATGGCAAGTGAAATCCTTCCCGGCAAAACAATCCTCGAGGCTCTTAACACAGACCTTGTTTGTGATGCTATCAACACAGCTATGCGTGAGCTCTTCCTTCAGATTGTTTACGGTCGTTCACAGTCTGCTTTCTCTGAAGATGGTCTTTCAGTTGGTGCAGGTCTTGAGGACCTCGGTAAAGGTCTTCGCTCTCAGGTTGGTACAATGTACGGCACAAAGGTTAAGGGCGTAAGATATCTCGAAATGGCAGAAGGCTATGTTACAAGAATGGCTCTTGATGATAACGATCAGGTTATCGGCTACGAGTTCGTTTCTCTCGGTAAAATGACAGACTTCATCAAAAAAGGCGACGATCCCACAACAGCTTACAATAAAGCTATGGGTACTTACGGCAGATTTGCAGATGCTGCTAAGTATATCGATCCCCGTGAAGAATAAGAGGAGGTAAACGAACATGGCATTATTTGAAAACTACGAAAGACGTGAGGCTAAAATCCTCGCAGTTCTTAAAGAATATGGCATTTCTTCAATTGAAGAATGTAAAGAAATCACTCTTGCTAAAGGCATTGACTGTGATAAAATCATCAGAGAAACTCAGCCTATCTGCTTCGAGAATGCTGTTTGGGCATACACAGTAGGTTGCGCTATCGCTATCAAAAAGGGTTGCACAAAGGCTGCTGACGCTGCTGCTGCAATCGGTGAAGGTCTTCAGAGCTTCTGTATCCCCGGTTCAGTTGCTGATAACCGTCTTGTTGGTCTCGGCCACGGTAACCTCGGTAAAATGCTTCTTTCCGAAGAAACAGAATGCTTCTGCTTCCTTGCAGGTCACGAATCATTCGCTGCTGCAGAGGGCGCTATCAAAATTGCTCTTAACGCAAACAAGGTCAGAACTCAGCCTCTTCGCGTTATCCTTAACGGTCTTGGTAAGGACGCTGCTATGATTATTTCAAGAATCAACGGCTTCACTTATGTTCAGACTGAATTTGACCCCTATACAGAAACAGTTAAAATCGTTAACGAAACAGCTTACTCAAATGGTGACAGAGCTAAGGTTCGTTGCTACGGTTCTGACAATGTTCCCGAAGGCGTTGCTATTATGAAGCTTGAAAAGGTTGGCGTTTCCATCACAGGTAACTCAACTAACCCCACTCGCTTCCAGCATCCCGTTGCAGGTACCTACAAAAAGTGGTGTAACGAAAATGGCGTTGGCTATTTCTCAGTTGCATCAGGTGGCGGTACAGGTCGTACTCTTCACCCTGATAATATGGCTGCAGGTCCCGCTTCCTATGGTATGACAGATACAATGGGTCGTATGCACTCTGACGCTCAGTTTGCAGGCTCTTCTTCAGTTCCCGCTCACGTTGAGATGATGGGTCTTATCGGTGCAGGTAACAACCCCATGGTTGGTATGACAGTTGCTTGCGCAGTTGCTATCGAAGAAGCATCTAAATAAGTTTTGAACAAATAAAAAATCGTCACTCCCGAAAGGGAATGACGATTTTTTGCTGTCTTGTTTCATCTTATTTTATTGTAACACTCGCGTAGCTATCGTTTTCAAAGTTGGTTGAATCAACCTTTGTAATTTTTCCGCTACTGCTATAAACATTTTCAAATTCAACAGAAACAGAGTTTGAGGAGTTAACACCTGCTATTTTGTTAGGCTTTGAGGAGCTGTAACGGATGTTTTTATATTTTATGTCGAAAACGTTAAAGTTATTAATATCAGTGTTATAAATAAGGCAACCGATTGCACGGCTTTTTGCTAAGTGAATATCAATGTTTTCGAAGGTGACATTATCAATGCTTCCGCCTGAATTTTCAACGATAATTGCAAGGGCAGGGATTCTGTCCGCATTCCAGGTTGCATCGTGGAAAACAACGCAGGAATCCTTGAAGGTGACATTTGATATGCTTTTCTCAACCTCGCCGCATATACCGAAGCATCTTGCCTTGCCGTTCCAGGCAGTGCAGTTTGTGAAGGTAATGTTGTTGCTCACAGCTTCCTCTCGTCCGCCTGCGGCCTTAACATCAAAAAGGTCGTCACCACTTCTGCAGAAGGAGTTATCGATTGTGGCATTTCTTGTGTTGCATATTGCAAAGGCATCAGAATTCTGCCTGTAACCGAAAATATCAACATCCTTGATTGTGATGCTTTCGCTATCGTAAGTAATGAAGGTCCATTCGGGCGAGTTGATAAACTTAACGCCACTGATTTCAATGTTGTTTGCGTATGCAATAACAATTCCGCGCCTTTCGGCTCTGTCCAGATGGGAAAGGTCAACCACACCGCTACCAACGATTTTCACATTGCTACACCCTGAAAGGTTTAAATATGGGCAACGGGTGAGCCCCATAGCCAAATGACCTGCGTTCATTAAATCTGTTTCTTGCTTGGCTGTGTTGTTGTGGTTGTCATCATCGCTTGCAATATCAATGGTGTGCTTTGCAAGAAGGTATGAGCCACGCTTCAGGTAGAATACTGTGTTGCTCCAACCTGCAAAATCGAAATAAGCATCAGAAGCGTGGAAACCCTTTTCAACAGGTATAACATTGTAGCCTATATCCTGGTATTTTTTGATTTCTGCATCCTCGTCAACAAGCTCTCTCACAAAAAGGGTGAAGCCGTGGTCCTGGTCGGTGGTGTTGAAGGTAAAGGTGTAGGTTCCGAGCTCAGTTATTGTACCGTTGAGCACATTGTTTAGGTAGATAGGGTTAAAATCAAGTCTTTCGGGCATAATCTTAACCTTTTCCATCATAAAGCCATGGGAATTAAGCTGGAAGGAAAGGTTGAAAGCCTTGCTTGTGTCAACATAAATTTCGCAGAAGGAATGCAAAGCACCCTTCTGAGTTGTTCCCACAAAAACTGTTGTGGCATAAACGGGGATTTGTTTGTCTTCAATATGAACTGTAAAATAAGGGGAGTCAATAATTCCGTTTATATCCTGGTAGCCCTGAGCATTAACATATAATTCATCACCATCATCATCAGCACGGCTGATAAAATCTGCCACAGACAGTCCGATGTCAGATGGGTTTATAATCGCTTCCTCCGGGTATTCGAGGTAAGTAAAATTTTGCTTTGATACAGGTCTTTGCACTTCGTTAGGACCGTCAAAAATATTGAATAAAGATATGATGGACATAAACAAAGCAAAAACTGCCTTTAAAAATGACATAAGAACACCATCCATAATTTCAGCTATATATTTATACCACAGATAACGATAATATATCACATAAAAAAGCCGAATTCAATACACAATAATGTGTGTTCTGTGCCTTGACAAAAATATTGGTAATTGTGTATAATATCTCCTGTAAAATTTAAGCAAGTTTTACTTGTGTTTTGAAAGAAGGATTATAAAAATGTCAAAGGTACTTATTGAAACATCCGCTCGTCACGTTCACGTATCAAGAGAGGATTTAGATGTTCTTTTCGGTGAAGGCTATGAGCTTACACCCAAAAAAGACCTTTCTCAGCCCGGTCAGTTTGCTTGTGAAGAAAGAGTTGCTGTTATCGGTGCAAAGGGTCAGTTCCCCGCAGTTTCAATTCTCGGTCCCACAAGACCTGCTTCTCAGGTTGAAATTTCCTCTTCCGATGCTCGTTCAATCGGCGTTGTTGCTCCCGTAAGAGAGAGTGGCGATATCGCAGGCAGCGGTGCTTGTAAGCTTGTTGGACCTAAGGGCGAGGTTGAGCTCAAGGAAGGCGTAATCGTTGCTAAGAGACACATTCACCTTACTCCTGATGCTGCTGCAGAATTCGGCGTTGAGGATAAAGAGGTTGTAGGCGTTAAGGTTGAATCTGACGGCCGTTCACTTATTTTCGGTGATGTTGTTTGCCGTGTTCATCCCAACTTTGCACCGGCAATGCATATCGATACTGATGAAAGCAACGCAGCTTTCGCAACTCCCGGTATGATGGGTGAAATTGTTAAATTATAATAATTGATATCAAATGACCTCTTGCAATTTTTGAAAATTGCAAGAGGTCATATTTTTATTCTTTTTCCAATATCTTTTTGATTATTTCGTCATTTTCCTCGTCCTTGTGGGCTCTGTAATAAAGAATAAGTCGTGCTTCGTCCCATGATAAATCTGACATTTTGAGAATGCTTTCGCTAACATCATCAAACTGAAATTCTTTTTCCTTGCTGTGAATAGAAAGTCGGGGAGTATATCCATAAAATTCGTCAACAGTAACCTTGTAAAAAGATGCCAGGGCGGTGATTATATCGATGGTGGGTGTTTTTTTGTTGGCTTCAAAATCCTTGTATTCTTCTTCTGTTATTCCGAGAACCTCTGCAACTAAAGCGCAATCTAAATTGTTATATTCTCTGAATTGCTTTATTCTGTTACACAGCATTTTGCACCACCACACTTCCGTTGTTTTGTACCATAATAACATACTTTTCGACAAAAATCAACAAATCAATATGCTGATTGTTTTAAAATATGTTTTGTGGTATAACGAGTATTAATTTTGGTAAAAAATGAAAAACTGATTGCTCTTATAAAGAACAATCAGCCTTTTTTATTCTAAGCCAAGTAACCAATTAACTGAAACGCCCAAAACCTCGGATAGTGCTATAAGCTCTGTATCACAAACGGAGCGCACCTGACCTTCTAATTTTGAAAGCCCTGAAGCGTTGAGGTCAACACCGCGAATCTGCAATTGAGTCAATAGGTCTTTTTGTTTCATTCCTATGTCCTTGCGCCTTTGTTCGACCCTTGCTCCACAGATATTGCGGGTGCCGACAGGTTGTTTTCGTACTCTCATATCGGTACCCCTTTCTATATTTTATGTGGAAAAGCATATCCATTAATCTCATAGTAGCATAGTGAAAAGGATTTTTCAACAAAAATATTTTGGCGTAAAAAAATTTTAGCAAATATATGGGGAAAAGCAGAAAAGTATTTGCTATAAACAGATTGTTGTGATAAAATAAAAAATAGCTTAGTATATATTTTTCTTTCGGAGGTACTTTATGAGCTTCGGTACAGATTTTTTTGCTGATTACAGTTGTCTTACAACTGCAGAGGGGCTTCTTTCTGCGAATATGGAAAATGTAAGGGTTACTTATGATATGTTCTTCAGAGAGCTTCCGGATTCAGGTGGCTTTGCTATTATGGCAGGGCTTCAGCAGTTGATTGAAAAGCTTTCAGGTCTTTCCTTCAACGAGGCTGAATTGGAAAATCTCAAATGCAGAGGCTTTTCTGATAAGCTTGCGGATTATCTGAGAAATTTTAGGTTTTCCTGTGATGTTTATGCAATGCCTGAGGGTACTCCGGTTTTTCCTAATGAGCCCATTGTTAAGGTTCAGGGTCCTGCTATTCAGGCTCAGCTTATAGAAACCCTGCTTCTTAATACAATCAATCACCAGACTCTTATTGCCACCAAGGCAAACAGAGTTGTCCGTGCCGCATCGGGAAGAAGAGTTTTTGAATCAGGTGCAAGGCGTGCACATGGCTTTGATGCCGCAATTGATGGTGCAAGAGCATCTTATGTTGGCGGTGTTAACGGCACAACTCTCTGTCCCGCATCTCAAAAATACGGCATTCCCTTTGTTACAATGATGGGTCACGGCTGGGTTCAGCTTTTTGATAACGAGCTTGAAGCCTTTAAGGTGTATCTTGAGGAACAGGGTGAGAATGGTGCTCTTCTTGTTGATACCTATGATACTCTTGACAGTGGCGTGAAAAATGCTATCGAAGCCTTCAATGCTGTTCTTGTGCCCAAGGGCTTGAGACCTGCGGGAATTATTATTGACAGTGGCGATATGACCTATCTTTCAAAACGGGCAAGGCGTATGCTTGATGAAGCGGGCTTTCCTGATTGTGATATTTTTGCCTCCAATTCCCTTGATGAAACTCTTATTAAGGATATGCTCAATCAGGGTGCAAAAATAGATGGCTTTATTGTTGGTGAAAAGCTTCTCACATCTGCATCATCGCCTGTTCTTGATGGTGTTTATAAGCTTTGCGAAACTGAAAAGGACGGCATCAGAACACCGGCTATAATGGTAAGTAATAATGTAAATAAAATAACAACTCCCTGCTCAAAACGAGTGTGGCGACTTTTTGATATGGAAAGCGGTAAGGCAATTGCGGATGTTCTCACCCTTGACAGTGAAAGCATCGGCGATGAGAAGAGCTATTCTCTTTTTGACCCCGATTTCACATGGAAGAGAAAAACAGTTGATAATTTTGTTGCCAGAGAAATGCTTGTTGAAATATTCCGTGAGGGCACTTGTGTTTACAATGCACCCTCTCTTGAGGAAATCAGAGCCTATTGCAACGAGCAGGTTTCTGCCCTTTGGGAAGAGGTTGCAAGATTTGAAAATCCCCATAAATATTATGTGGATTTCTCAGGTAAGCTCTGGGGCGTTAAGCAGGCACTTATTGAAAAAATTACACGTTGCTCTGAAAGCGAGGAACAGTAATGTCTGAAAAAATAAAGCTTGGTTTAACAAGAAACAGACTGTTTGAGTTTGATAATTGTGTTTGCTTCTGCGGAAAAATAAAGGGAAGCTTCGATATTGCCGAGTGCGAAAAAGCATTGAAAATGCTCTGTGCTAAGGAACCGCTGCTGAGTGGTGCTGTAGAGCTTGATGAGGATGCCGATGCCTTTGTTGTTGCTGATAAGGCTTTGCCATCTCTTGAAATTTCGGAATGCAGTGCCCTTGAGTATATACAGCAGAAGAAAATTCAAGGTATAGATTTTTCAAAGGCGCTTTTTTCTTTTGCTGTTGCACAGGGGAATACCCTTTGTATATGTGCCCATACTGCAGTGGCAGATGTCCGTGCGCTTATGTATCTTGCGGGGGAGTTTATGTCCTTCTATAATAAGCGCACCTTTTCTGTGGAAAGTCCGAGGCTTAATTTTCTTTCAGAAGTCTCTGATATGCCATCCGAGGCTTTTTCTGTGGTGGTTGACCGCCTTGCTTCAGGCTTGGAGGTGGGTTGGCAGAAAAAAACAGCCGTTTTCACTGTTGAGGACTATGAAAAAGCAAGAAATAAATATATTGCAGATAAAGATAGTGTGGGCGTGATTGAAAGAAGCGTTTCACAGGAGCTTGTTGATAGTCTTAAGGCATTCTCTCAAAGAGAGTGTGTAGACGTTTCCTCTTTAGTGGCGTTTGCGTTTTATAAAAGCCTGACGGATGCATTGGGTGGAAAACGAAGATATCGTAAAATGAACATTCAGTCTAACGGCAGAGTGTTTTTTGAGGAATACCCAAATATGAATGTGGGAGCCTTTAATAGCTTTTTTGCAGTAGAGAAAAAGAAAAATAAAAAGCTTCCCGATACTCTTCAGAATAATGCCGTATCATTCCATAAGGAAATATATAAAAAGGCAACAAGTGCATTCAGTAGCTTTTATAATGAGTTTCTTTTTATGCGCCTGCCCTCAGCCTTTGCGGATTCTCAGTATATGTATTGCGCAGGGGAGTTTAAGCACAAGTATTCAAAAAAGCTTGCCTGTACATACGGCTGTGCAAATGAGGTGGCAGGTGAATTCTGCTCATATAATCTTAATCAGGCGTTTTGGTCTGCATTGAAGGATTTTGAAGAGATTATTCCGTCAGAGCCCTTGAAAATGCGCGCTACAACCCTTGTTACCTTTCTTGAAAACCAAGATAACAACACCTTGTGGTTTGAATATAAAAAGGGCAAGGTTTCCGATTCAATGGCTTTGGAAATAACAAAAAAAGCAATAGAAATATTGGAAAACCTCGGATGAAAATTAATAATTAAAAAAGTTTGGTGATTTTCAAGCAAAAATGCTTGAGAATCACCGATTTTTTTATGTAAAAACTATTGACTTTTTGGGGTGGTTTTTTTATAATAGTGGAGCGAAGTGTTCTAAATAGGGTCGAAGTGTCTCTGTTTTAACACAAAAAACACTGTTTTGAAAGGAGTTTGGCGTATGTTCTGCGGTCAGTTTAATCATAGCCTTGATGAAAAGAACCGTTTCAAAGTCCCTGCCTCACTCCGTGCAAAAATGGGTGTTGAGGCATATCTTATTAAATCGCCCGACCCAAGCACAAAATGCTTGTATATGTATTCCGAAGAGGGCTGGAACGAGCTTTACGAGCAGTTCACAAAGGGCGACCAGCACGATGAAACCACAAGGCGCGTTTCAAGAAAAATCCTTTCGGGCGTTGTTTATGGCGAGATTGACAAGGGTGGCAGGCTTACTCTCAACTCTGCACTTAAGGAATTTGCAGGTATTGAAAACGAGGTTTGCATTGTCGGTAACACAAGGCATATTGAAATATGGTCACCTGCAGAGTGGGAGAAGGAAATGGCTATTCTCGACGTTACTCCTACCGCGTCGCTTAACATTGATTTCTGAAAGCTATGGAATTTAATCATATTTCGGTTCTTCTCGAAGAATCAGTTGTTGCACTTAACGTAAAGCCCGATGGAATATATGTTGACTGCACTGCAGGTGGTGGCGGTCATTCTGCAGAGGTTTTGAAGCGTTTGGGTGAAAACGGCAGAATGATTCTCATTGACCGGGACCCTGATGCAATTGAAACAGTAACCAATCGCTTCAAAGACGATGAAAGAGTTACGGTTGTTCACAGCAACTATTCTGAAATTAAAAATATTCTTGATAACCTCGGTATTCAGGGGGTTGACGGAATAATTGCCGATCTGGGTGTCAGCAGTCATCAGCTCGATACTGCCGAAAGAGGCTTTTCATTCCATTATGATGCACCTCTTGATATGCGGATGAGTCAGCAGGGTACAACCGCTGAGGATGTTGTGAACTCTTATTCGCAAAGAGAACTATTTAATGTAATAAATAAATATGGCGAGGAAAAATTCGCAAGCTCTGTTGCTTCTGCTATTGTCAGGGCAAGAGAGAAAAAAAGAATTGAAACAACACTTGAGCTTGCAGAGATTGTTTCCAATGCAATTCCTGCAAAATTCAGAAGAAACGGTCACCCTGCAAGAAAAACCTTTCAGGCAATAAGAATTGAGGTTAATGCAGAATTGACTGTTTTGGAAAATACATTACCCGATATGTTTGAGTGTCTGAATACAGGCGGTGTTCTTGCGATAATCTCATTCCATTCATTAGAGGATAGAATTGTTAAGGATTATTTAAGAACCTTGAAAGAGGGCTGTACCTGTCCCAAGGATTTTCCTGTTTGTGTTTGCGGAAAAAAACCTAAAGCACTTGTTAAATCCTCAGGGGTTAAGGCAACGGGTAAAGAGGTTAACGAAAATAACAGAAGCCGTAGCGCAAAGTTACGCACGGCAGTCAAATTGTAAAGATATTTAAGATGTAAATTTTTATAAAGGAGGAAAAGATATGGCAGCTTACAGAAGCTCTGCAGCTTATGACCTTTCGTTGTTCGAGCCCCGGGTTATCGAGCAACCCAAAAAGGCCCAGAAAACTGCATCTGCAAAGCCTGTTAAAAAGGCAATGCCAAGGGTTCAGCAAAAAATCACAACTGCAGTGGAAGTTAACGGAATGAGCCAGACTGTTGAGCGCAAGGCCACATCTGTTAAGGTTAACAAGCTTGCAAAACAGCTTATTATTTGTTTTGTTGCAGGTTGCCTGAGCTTCCTCGGTTTACTTGTAATGGATTCTAAAATAAACGCTCTCGATAAGCAGATTGCATCTGTTGAAAGCAAAATTGATATTCAGGAAGGCGAGGCTGTAAGGCTTAATGCAGAATTAAGCAGTAAAATCTCTTCCGATAAAATAGAAAGCTATGCAGAAAACGTGCTCGGTATGGTCAAGGCTGAAAGCTATCAGATCAGTTATATTGATTTATCCGAGGGCGATGAAATAGTTGTGTCCGGAGACAGAACCGTCGGTGGACAGGAAGATATTTCCAATAAAATAAAACAGCTGTTTGCATATATTTTCTAAATAAAAATATGTATTTATGGGAGTTGAGTATCTCGACTCTCATTTTGTGCTTTTTTTGGTGGGTTTTATTATGACACGAGTTAACAAAAAAATGAAAAACAGATGTATGATAGCAATAGCAATATTGCTTGTTTTAGGCTTTGGAGTTGATATTCTGCGCCTTGCATATTTTCAGGTTTTCAATGCTGATGAGTACAGGGTTCTTGCAGAAGCAGGTCAGTTGAGCGATACTGAAATTCCTGCAGACAGAGGCGTGATATATGACAGTAATATGGAGGTGCTTGCAGAAAGTGCTTCTGCATGGCTCGTTTATGTAAATCCGTCCAAAATTAAAGATAAAGAGCAGAGAATTCTCATCTCAAAGGGCCTTGCAAAAATCCTTGATGACGAAGACCTTAAGTGGAAGGATATTTATAATAAAATCGGCAATAAGGACTATGGCTATGTAAAAATCAAGGGCAAAATTGAATATGAGCCCAAAACAAAAATTCAGGAATTTATAAACGAAAACGATTTATATGCAATTGTGTGCATCGACCCTGATACAAAAAGATATTATCCATACGGCAACTTTGCTTCAACAGTTATCGGTATGACAAATGTGGATTCTGACGGCAGAGTGGGTATTGAGCTTGAATATAACGATACCCTTACAGGTGTCCCCGGCAGAATTATCACCGCCCGTGACGGTCATAGTGATTTAATGTCAACAAACTATGAAACCAAATTTGATGCAGAGCAGGGCACAAGCCTTGTGCTGTCTTTAGATAAAACTATTCAGCATTATCTTGAAAAAGGTCTTTCTCAGGCAGTTAAAGATAATGATGCCACATCTGCTTACGGTATTGTTATGGATGTTAATACCGGTGCGGTTCTCGCTATGGCAACAATGCCCGACTATGACCTTAATAATCCATCGGTTATTACAGATAAAGCAGTTTTGAAGAAGCTCAAGAAAATAAAAGACAAAGAAGAATATGCCCAGGCTTATAACGAGCAGGTTTATATGATGTGGCGTAACAAGGTTGTCAGTGATACCTATGAGCCCGGTTCTGTTTTCAAGATTTTCACCGCTGCGGCAGGTCTTGAAGAGGGTGTTGTTGATATCAATTCAACCCATAACTGTGTCGGTGCCATTCAGGTTGCAGATAACCTGATTCATTGTCACAAGCGAGAGGGTCACGGTGTACAGACTCTTACTCAGGGTCTTGTGAATTCCTGCAACCCGTTCTTCATCACAATCGGTCAGAAGCTGGGTACAGAAAAATTCTATAAATATTTCGAAGCCTTCGGCTTCACAGATACTACAAAGGTAGATTTACCTGCGGAAGCAAGTCCCGTTGGTGGTGTTACCTACCATAAAAAAGAGGATATGGGTATTTCTCAGCTTTCTTCAAGTGCTTTCGGTCAGACCTTCCAGGTCAGCGCAATTCAGATGATTACCGCAGTTTCCGCTATTGCTAACGGTGGTAAGCTTATGGAGCCCTATGTGGTTGCAAAGCAGATTGACCAGGAGGGCAACACGGTTTACGAAAAAACACCCACTGTTAAAAGACAGGTTGTTTCTGAAAGCACAGCAAACACAGTACTTCAGATGATGGAGCAGGTTGTTGATGGCGGTACAGGTAGAAATGCTTATATTCCCGGCTATCGTGTGGCAGGTAAAACAGGTACATCTGAAAAGCTTACGGTTGATGGCGAATATATTGCATCCTTTGTTGGTTGTGCTCCTGCAGATGACCCTCAGATAGCAGTTCTTATAATTATTGATGAGCCTCAGGTTGCAAATCACGGCGGTGGTGCAATTGCCGCACCCGTTGCAGGTGTTGTAATTGAGGAAACTCTCAAATATATGAATGTTGAGCCTGTTTATTCTGATGAAGAATTGGCAAAGCTTAATGCAACCGCTCCCGATGTTAACGGAATGAGTATTTCTGCAGCAAAGGATACACTTTCAAAGCATAATTTCAATGCAAGAGTTGTGGGTAATGGGGATAAGGTTATTTCTCAGTATCCCGCAAAGGATCAGAGTGTTCCCCTTGATGGTGTTGTTATTCTTTATACAGAAACAGGTAATGTATCAACCACATCAACAGTGCCCGATCTTACTGGCTTAAGCATAAGTGAGGCAAATAAACGGGCAGTGAATTCGGGTTATAATATCAAGATTTCAGGTGCATCTCTCGGTAGTGAGGTTGTTTCCTATCGTCAGAGTGTAGAAAAAGGCACCAAAGCCGAGCTCGGCTCAACTATAACTGTTTACTTCAAGACCACTTCCGGTGTCCAAGACGATTGATTCTTTTGAAAACTGGCATCTGGCATCTGGTATCTGGCATCTTGAAAAATGGAGGATAAAAAAATGCTTTTATCAAAACTTTTAGAAGACGTAAAAGTCCTCAACACTTACGAGGACAGAGAAATAACTGATGTTACCGATAAAACAGGTAATGTTAAAGAGGGCTGTGCATTTGTTTGCATAACAGGTGCCCGCTTTGACGGTCACTCTGTTGCAGAGGATATGCTGAAGCAGGGTGCAAGTGCAGTAATCGTTACAAGAGATTTAGGTCTTAAGGAACAGATTATTGTAGAAAATTCCCGTGAAGCCTATGCTATTATGTGCAAAAATCTTTTTGACAGAAGCGCAGATAAGCTTAAAATCATCGGTATTACAGGCACTAACGGAAAAACAACAACCGCCTTTGTTATAAAAGATATTCTTAAAGAATTAGGTGTGCAGAGCGGTCTTATAGGTACTGTTAAAAATATGGTGGGCGATAAGGATTTCCATACAGAGCTTACAACTCCCGACCCTTATGATATGCACGCTCTTTTCAAGATGATGGTTGGCGAGGGTATTGAGTACTGTGTTATGGAAACCTCTTCTCAGGCATTCCATCAGATGCGCCTTGCAGGTATTCACTTTGTTGTGGGTGCATTCACAAATCTTACTCAGGACCATCTTGATTACCACGGAACACTTGATGAATATAAAAAATGCAAGAAAAACTTGTTCCTTAATTGTGATAAAGCAATTTTCAATAATGATGATGAAGCAGCTGCTTTTATGCGCGAGGGTATAAAAGCTTCTGCAAGCGATTATTCAATTAACGAAAATTCAAACTATAAAGCAGAAAATGTTCAGCTTTTCTCTGACAGAGTTGAGTACGATTTGAACGGACAAAGGGTTGTTTTTCATATTCCCGGCGGATTTTCTGTTTATAACTCTCTTACCGCAATTTCGGTTGTTAATAATTTAGGTTATGCCTTGGAGGATGTAATCAAAGCGGCTTTCAATGCAAAAAGCGTAAGCGGTAGAGTTGAGGTTTTAAAAACAAATACAGATTTTAGTGTTATAATAGACTATGCCCATAGTCCTGACGGACTTGAAAAAGCTATCAATGCCGTTCGTGGTTTTACTAAAGGCAGAGTTATTACACTTTTCGGTTGCGGTGGCGACAGAGATAAAACAAAACGCACCAAAATGGGTAAAATCGCCGCAGAACTTTCCGATATTGTTGTTGTAACAAGCGATAATCCCCGAACAGAAGACCCCGAAGAAATCATAAAAGACATTCTTCAGGGCATAAATGCAGAAAATAAAGAAATAATTACCATTACCGACAGAAGCGATGCAATCAGAAAAGCAATTTCAATTGCCAAAAAGGATGATGCAATTCTTCTTGCAGGTAAAGGTCATGAAACATATCAGGTAATAGGAAAAGAACGTGTTCATTACGATGAGCGTGAAGTTGTGGCACAAGCCCTTGAAGGTGGTTTTTAATGGAAAAAATATCACTTAAAAAAATAGCAGAATGGTGCGGTGTTGAAATAGTTCTTGATGGTTTTATTGAGAAAATTTCAACAGATAGCAGAGATATTGATGCAGGCACACTCTTCATAGCCCTTAAGGGTGAACGCTTTGATGCCAATGACTTTGTTCCCGATGTTCTTTCTAAAGGTGTGAGAGCAGTTGTTTGCTCTCGTTACGAGGGAAATGATGAAAGAGTTATACTCGTTGAAGACACGGGAAAAGCTCTTTTGGATATTGCCGCAGGCTACAGACAGAATTTCAAAATTCCCTTCGTTGCTCTTACGGGTAGTGTGGGCAAAACCACAACAAAGGGTATGATTTACGCGGTGTTAAGCGAAAAATTCAATACCCTGAGAACAGAGGGCAACCTTAATAATGAAATTGGTGTTCCTAAAACACTTTTCAGATTGGAAAGCTCTCACGAAGCCGCAGTTATTGAAATGGGAATGAACCATTTTGGCGAAATTTCCCGTCTTTCAAAAACAGTTTGCCCCGATATCGGTGTTATCACAAATGTCGGCACTGCTCATATTGAGAATTTAGGCTCAAGAAACGGCATTTTAAAGGCAAAATCCGAAATTCTTGATGGTATGAAGGCAGGCTCACCCCTTGTAATCAATGGTGACAGCGATATTCTCAATAAGGTTGAAGCAGACGATTTCAATGTTATCCGCTTTGGTCTTGATGGTGGGGATGTTGTTGCGGAAAATATCGACCCGACTCAATTAGGTAGCGGTTTTACAGTAACCTATAAGGGTCAGAGAGCACAGGCATTTGTCCCCTCTCAGGGAGTTCATAATGTATATAACGGCTTGTGTGCCATTGCAGTCGGTCTTCTTTTGGGAATGAGCCTTGATGAATGTGTGCGAGGACTTCGCAATTTTGCTCCCGAGGGTATGCGTCAGAAGATTACATCTGTTAAGGGTATGGTTTTCATTGAGGATTGCTACAATGCAAATCTTGATAGTATGTGCGCCGCATTGGAAACTCTCAAAAGCCTTAAAATAAACAGAACAGTTGCAGTTTTAGGCGATATGCTTGAGCTTGGTGACTTCAGCGATGAGGCTCACAGAAGAGTGGGCGAAAAGGCCTTTGAAACAGATTGCGGTATGGTTGTCACCTTCGGTGAAGCCGCAGAAAATATAACAAACAGCTTTATTGAAAAGGGTGGCTTGGGAAAATCCTTCAGTGATAAAGCGGAATTAACGGATTATTTGCGACAAACCCTTAAGGAAGGGGACACAGTCCTTTTCAAGGGCAGTCGCGGTATGAAAATGGAAGAAATTTTTACATCTCTTTATAAGGAGTGGGAAGTATGAATATTATAATCGCTTGTGTTGTTGCGGCAGTTGTCGCTTTTGGCATTTCCTTTGGCTTGGGTTATGTGGTAATACCCTTTTTACATAAGCTCAAATTCGGTCAGACAATTCTTGATATCGGTCCTAAATGGCACAAAAATAAGCAGGGTACACCCACAATGGGCGGTATTCTCTTTATAATCGGTACTGTGGTTGCTTTCGTTGCGGTTGCACTTGTAAGCAAGGCTCTCGGTAACGATATAATCGGCACAAATGAAATCCTTTCAAAATCAATGAATATCAAAATCTGGGGCGGTCTTGTAATGGCTCTCGGCTTTGCATTCATCGGTTTCCTTGATGACTATATCAAGGTTGTTAAAAAGCGTAACCTTGGTCTTACTATCAAGCAGAAAACAGTTCTTCAGATAGTTCTTATGTTAGGCTATCTGCTCACTCTTTTCCTTAATGACCCAACAGGCAGTATGTTCATTCCTTTTGTGGGTATGGTAGAAACAAAAGCACTTTTCTGGGCTATTGGTATTGCAGTTATTTATTGCACAACAAATGCAGTAAATTTCACCGATGGTATTGATGGTCTTTGTGGCTCTGTAACAGTAACCTGTGCAGCAAGCTTTATTGCTATCGGTGCTCTTCGCAACTGCCTTGGTGTAAGCCTTCTTTCAGCAGCCCTTGTTGGTGGTCTTATAGGCTACCTTATCTGGAACTGGCATCCTGCAAAGGTTATGATGGGTGACCTTGGCTCAATGTTCCTTGGTGGCTTGGTTGTTGCTCTTTCCTATGCGGTTGATTGCCCCTTCATTATTTTGCTTGTGGGCATTATCTATGTTGCAGAGTTTGGCTCAGATATTATTCAGATTGGCTATTTCAAGCTTACACACGGCAAAAGAATTTTTAAAATGGCACCTATTCACCACCACTTTGAAATGTGTGGCTGGAAAGAGGTTAAAATTGTAAAAATCTTCTCTTTTGTAAACCTTTTAGGCGGTATTGCCGCAATTCTTCTCTTTTATTTCGGTAATCTGAAATAAAAATTTATCAAAACAATTTTTAGGAGTCGGTTATGAAGACAAAGAACAAATTACTTTCCGGTTTGTTTGTAAGCAACGGAATGGATGTACCGTTTTTTATCATAATGTTGGGGTTAATGGCATTTGGTCTTGTAATGCTTTTATCCTCAAGCTATGCCTATTCCTATTATGAAACAGATGGTGAATCAAGCCTTCACTTTTTCTTCAGAGAAATTTTCTTTATGGCTTTTGGTCTTTCGGTTATGTATTTCTTTTCCAGATTGGATTATAAAAAGCTCAAATATTTTGCAAATATAGCATTGTTGATTTCCTGGGGACTTGTTCTTTTAACTATCGTTATCGGTAAAATCAAGGGTGGTGAAATTAACCGTTGGTTAAGCCTTGGCTTTTTCGATATTCAGCCCTCTGAAATTGCAAAGTTTGCAGTTGTTCTCTTCTGTGCAAACGGACTTGATAAAAATCGCAAAAAAATGGTAAGCACAAGACCCTCAAGAGTCAGCTGGGCGGTTAAGCTTGCCGATATAACAAACGGTAAAATTGTTTTCACGGAAGGCACGGTTACTCTCTTCTTCTATGCAATCTTTGTTGGCTTAACTGCAGTTTTCGTTCTTTTGGGAAGCCATCTATCAGGTGCAATTCTTATTCTCCTTTTCGGTGTTGCAATGCTCTGGATGGGAGAGGGCAGAGCAAGATGGTTTGTTATAGGCGGAATTGCTGCAGTAATTGTTCTTGTTATAGTAATAAATTTTTATGACGATATACCCATTTTAAAGGATTATATGGCAGACCGAATCGGCTCATGGCTCAACAAGGACCTTACAGATACAGATAAGCGTTGGCAGACCAACCATTCCTTGTTTGCACTCGGCTCAGGTGGATTTTTCGGCTCGGGATTGGGTAATTCAAAGCAGAAATATTTCTATGTTTCCGAATCTCACACAGACTTTATTTTCTCCATTATCGGTGAGGAATTGGGCTTTGTCGGTTGTTGCCTTGTTCTCGGACTTTTTGCACTTCTTATTTTAAGAGGTGTATATATAGGAATGAGAGCAAGAGACCGCTTCGGTGCACTTCTTGCTTTCGGTATTATGATGCAGATTGGCTTGCAGGTTGCTCTTAATGTGGCAGTTGTAACCGATACTCTTCCCAATACAGGTATCAGCTTGCCCTTCTTCAGCTATGGTGGCTCTTCAACCCTTGTAACCTTAGGTGAAATGGGCTTCCTTTTAAGTGTTTCCCGTCAGGCAGATTTGCCGAAGCTTTATTCCTTCAGTAAAAGTAAAAAACAAAAGGTGTGAGTTTTATGAAAGTGTTAATAGCAGCAGGTGGCACAGGCGGTCACGTAAATCCCGCCCTTGCAGTTGCGGGTGAAATAAGAAAGCAATACCCCGATGCAGAAATCTGCTTTGTCGGTACTGCGGACAGAATTGAAGCAAAAATTGTTCCCGATGCAGGCTTCCCCTTGAAAACTATCGAAATTTCAGGCTTTAAAAGAGGCTTTTCTCCTGCAGATATAAAAGCGAATATTAAAACTGTTACCCGTCTTCTCAAAAGCTCAGGTGCAGTAAAGAAAATATTAAATGATTTTAAGCCCGATGTGGCAGTGGGCTTTGGTGGTTATGTAAGCGGTCCCGTTATTCGTATGGCGGCAAAAATGGGTATTCCTACTGCTGTTCACGAGCAGAATGCATACCCCGGTGTAACCAACAAAGCACTTGCAGAAAAGGTTGATGCGGTTATGCTTACTGTTGAAGCTGCCAAGAAGCACCTTAACTGCAAGAATGAGCCCATTATCACAGGTCTTCCCGTAAGAGGGGAGCTTCTTCAGGCAGATGGCGATAAATCAAGAATGGAGCTGGGCTTTGATAACAGACCTCTCGTTCTCTGTATGGGTGGCTCCTTAGGTGCCCGTGCTATTAATGAGGCGGTTATTGATGCCATAGCAGATGGCAGAAAAGATAAATACAATTATCTCATTTCAACAGGTCAGTATGGTCTTTGGGTGCCTGATAAAATGAGAGAAAAGGGTGTGGACCCTGATAAAGAAGCAAATATTGACGTCCGCACATATATAAATGATATGGACAGATGCCTTTCTGCCGCAGACCTTGTAATCTGCCGTGCAGGTGCATCCTCTCTTTCAGAGTTTGAGGCTTTGGGTAAGCCCTCAATTCTTGTTCCGTCACCCAATGTTACGGAAAATCATCAGTTCCACAATGCAATGGCACTTGTTAATAACAATGCCGCAGTAATTATAGAAGAAAAAGACCTTGACGGTAAAAAGCTGGGCGAGGAAATGGACAAACTCCTTTCCGATAAGGCTCTTCTTAAGGAAATCGGTGATAATGCTCGCAAAATGGCAGTTACCGATGCAACACAAAGAATTTGTGAAATAGTTGTAGGTCTTATAAAATAATTATTAACAAAAATTTTTTGAAAGCATAATATGTGTCGTAAGGTGTTTCACCAAAAATGAAAGGAGCGACACTATGTCTGCTTTCGTAATTAAAGGCGGTCGCCGTATAAGTGGCAGTCTGCGGGTTCAGGGGTCTAAAAACAGTGTTTTGCCCATACTTGCCGCAACAGTTTTAACAGAAGGGAAATCTGTTATACATAATTGCCCTAAGCTGTCAGATACAGATGGCACAATTAAAATATTAAAAAATCTCGGATGTAAGGTTATTCGGGAGGGGAGTAGCATAATTGTTGACTCTTCCCATATTTCTTCTGCGGAAATACCCGAAAAATTAATGCGGGAAATGCGCTCTTCAGTTATATTTTTGGGAGCAATACTTGGCAGAATGAATTCTGCAGTTGTTTCAACTCCCGGTGGTTGTGAAATCGGGCTTCGCCCCATAGACTTACACCTTTATGCTATGAAGCAGTTAGGCGTTCAGGTTGAAGAAAACTATGGTAAATTGATTTGCTCTGCTCCCAACGGATTAAAGGGTAAAAAAATCACATTTTCTTTCCCAAGCGTGGGCGCAACGGAAAATGCTGTTTTAGCATCAGTTACCGCTAAGGGCACAACAACAATTGTAAATGCCGCAAGAGAGCCTGAAATAATTGATTTGTGCGATTTTCTCAATAAATGTGGGGGAGAGATTTACGGCGCAGGAGAAAGCGTTATAACCGTAAAGGGTAAAGAAAAGCTCTTCCCTTGTGAATATTCCGTTATTTGCGACAGAATTGCCTGCGCAACATATTTAATAGCAGGTGCAGTAACAGGTGGCGATGTTGTGCTTGAAAACACAAACCCTGTTCATCTCAGTGCCGTTTTACCGCTTTTAGAGGAAGCGGGCTGTGATATAAATATCCGTTGCAGAGCCATAAGGCTCAAAGCCCCACGAAGACTCAACAGAATAGATAAGATAATAACCCAGCCCTATCCGGGCTTTCCCACAGATGCTCAGGCACCCTTCACAACACTTGTTTGTGTGGCAAAGGGCACAAGCGTAATTGTAGAAAATATTTTTGAAAGCCGTTTCAAGCATATTCCCGAGCTTGTGAGAATGGGGGCTAAAATCCGTATGGAAGGCAGAGTTGCCGTAATTGACGGAGTGGAAAGGCTATACGGAGCAGAGGTTGTTTCTCCCGATTTGAGAGGTGGGGCAGCACTTGTGCTTGCAGGTCTTTGTGCAGAGGGAGAAACAGTTGTGAATAACACAAAATTTATAGACAGAGGCTATGAAGATTTTGAAGATAATCTTTCAATGCTTAATGCAGATGTAAAAAGAAAGGTAAACTGAAATGGAAAGCAAAAGCCGTAAAAAAGCTAAAAGAAAAACGGTTCTAAAACCACCAAAGAAAAAAGCAAATCAGCACCTGTCACGTGATGAGGTGCGCTCAATAAATAAAAAGAAAATGAGTCGCAGAAGAAAGCTGAAAAAGCATATTCTTACAGTGCTTCTTGCAGTGGCGGTTATGTGTGTGGGCATTGTGCTTGTTTTCTCTTTGTTTTTCAGAATTAATACTATAACCGTCAGTGGCGATAAGGTTTATTCCGATAAAATGGTTATTGAAAACAGTGGAATTGTCACCGGCAAAAACCTTTTCAGAATAAAAGAAAAAAGAGTTTCAGAAAAGCTTTCAGAGGAGCTTCCCTACATAAAAGAAATAACCATTGAAAGAAAATTGCCTGATACCCTGATAATTAATGTTACCGCAACAAGAGAGGTTGCCGCCGTAACCACTGCCAAGGGCTTTGTTCTGCTTGATGAAACAGGCAAGGTTTTAGATAAAAACGGCTCAATTCTAAAGGAAAATGTTGCAGTTATAAAGGGTGTTAAGCTTAATGAGTGCGAAGAGGGAGCAATGGTTTCCTTCACCGATGAAAAGAAAACCGAAACCCTTTTAGAGCTTCTTGATGCTATTAAAAAATCAGGGCTTGAGCTCCTAACCGAAATTAATCTGAAAAATATCAATGATATTAAAATTAAATATGATGACCGCATTACCTTTGAGGTAGGCAGTATGACCAATATTGAAACAAAGCTTGCAAGGGGCGTGGCAGCTCTGGAAAAGGAAAATGAAATAAATTCATATTCAAAAGGCACTCTTGATTTGAAAACAGAGCCCTATGTTTATTTTAAATCGGGAAATGAAGAAGAAACCAAGAAGGAAACTACTAAAAAACAACAAAAAAAATAAAAAATTTTCAAAATAACTTGCTATTGAACAAATTGTGTGTTAATATTTAAAAGATGTAATATAAGTATTATGTATTCTTATGTATAAATTAGGAGGAAGAAAAATGAACTTTGAAATTGCAAACGATTTTGAAGATGTTACCCAGATTAAGGTTATCGGTGTCGGCGGTGGCGGCGGAAACGCTATCAACCGTATGGTAAGCTCAGGTGTTCAGGGCGTTGAATTCATCGCTATCAACACAGATAAGCAGGTGCTTACATTCTCTAAAGCAACTCACAAAATTCAGATTGGTGAAAAGGTTACAGGTGGCCGTGGTGCAGGCGCTCGTCCCGAAATGGGTCTTAAAGCGGCTGAGGAAAGCAGAGACGCAATTGTTGATGCTCTCAACGGCGCTAATATGGTATTCATCACTGCAGGTATGGGCGGTGGCACAGGTACAGGTGCAGCTCCCGCTATTGCAGAAATTGCAAAGAGCAACGGTATCCTCACAGTTGGTATCGTTACAAAGCCCTTCGCATTTGAAGGTAAGAGAAGAATGCAGCAGGCAGAAGCAGGTATCGCAGAGCTTGCTCAGCATGTTGACAGCCTTATTGTTATTCCTAACGAAAGACTTAAACTCGTTTCTGACCAGAAAATCACATTTGCTAACGCTTTCGATGTAGCAGATGATGTTCTTCGTCAGGGTGTTAAGAGCATTTCCGAGCTTATTAAGGTTCCCGGCCTCATCAACCTTGACTTTGCAGACGTTACTGCAGTTATGAAGGATGCAGGTCACGCTCATATGGGTGTTGGTCGCGCAACAGGTAAGGAAAAGGCAGAAATCGCAGCAAATGCAGCAGTTTCCAGTCCTCTTCTTGAAACAACAATTCAGGGTGCAAAGGGTGTTATTATCAGTATCACTTCTTCCGCTGATATCACTCTTGATGATGTTGACGTTGCTGCAAGCATTATCGCAGATGCAGCAGATGCAGATGCAAACATCATCTTCGGTGTTGCATTTGATGAAAAGCTTGATGATGAAATGATTGTTACTGTTATCGCAACAGGCTTCGGCACAGATGCAAACGGCTTTGCAAACAAATCCGGCGCAGCAGCCGCAGCAGATGTATCTTCTTCCGCAGACGATGAAGATGGCGACATCGTTGATATCCTCGGTCTTTTCAAGAAATAATTAAAAAAGAATTCAGCCGACTGATTTCAGTCGGCTTTTTCTTTTGCTCGTTTATTACAGTCTTGTTACTTTTCTTTCAATATTGGTAAATATGTGGTATTATGTATGTAATAATATGAGTAGAACGGAGCTTTGCTCCAATATAACACAGAGTATAACACAGGGTATAACACAGGGGACAGTTCCTTGTGTTAGGCTGAGAAAGTAAATAAACACACAGAACCGTCCCCTGGGTTACACAGCCAAAGAGAGAGGATATAAATTAAAATGAAAATTCTTTATAAATTTTTTGTTTGGTTTCGTAACATATCCTTTTTCGTATGTGCGTTTTTAGGTTTGTTAGGTGTAGTTTATGATGTTTTTGGAATTAAATATTTTATGAAAATTTTCAACAAAATTATACCGAGTGTCAGTTATGAGCAAATATTGATATTTACTTATGTATGTTTATTTTTTTTAATTTTTTCCCAGTTCATTGTAAAGCGTATTGAGAAAGGCAAAGACCAATCAAGGTGACTAACACAAGAAGCGACCAATCAGGGGGACGGTTCTATGATTGAGTCTTAATCCCTTGTAAATCAAGGCTTTTCAGCTTTTAAAAACTTAAAGTCAGGGGCGGGTTTAGTAAAAAGCAATCCAATCACAGAACCGTCCCCTGATTTTTCTCAACAAAGCCAGCACCTGGAGCAGCAAAAACTACAATAGACGAATTAAATGCAACTGGTATTGTTTATGCACATAGAGATGGACCAACTCATGTTAGCGTGCGACCGGTCGGTGGTACAATGGATGATTGGATTGAACAGGGTTCTGATTCTATTTGGACACAGGCAGTAAAATCAACTGTTGTAAAATGGGATGGGTATTGATTATGAATAAAATTGATGAAATTTACAGTATGCTTGATTGGAATAAACCTTTATATATTCAAGAAAGGGGAAGAAAATTAGCCTTATATTCAAATAATATTTCTGATTTTTTACAACCATTAACTCCTATGTATAATAAAAATATTTGGGAGAATTGTGCAAAAGTGTTAAGTGAAAAGACTGATGATGTTTTAGAACCTTATTTAAAAGAATTGCTTGAATGGTTACAAGATATTAACTGGCCAGGTGCCCTAATAATATTTGAGCGTTTGAAAGTTTTTTCTGGAAACAAATTAAAAAAACCATTTTTGGATTCGCTTACTATTGCTACTAATATAAAGAATGAAGAAGGTGTAATGTGGGTTTATTATTTATCAAAACTTCTTGAAAATGACGAGCTAAAATCTGAATTGTTAAAATAGACGAGACAGGGGATGACCAATCAGGGGACGGTTCTATGATTGAACCGTAAACCCTTATAAATCAAGGCTTTTTAGCTTTTTTAATTTAAAATCAGGGGCGGTTTTGTTGTGGGCAATAGTCTGCAATGAAACCGCTACTGTTTTACCCAGATATTAATAAATTCTTACAGTCTTGTTACTTTTCTTTCAATATTGGTAAATATGTGATATTATATACATAATAATATGAGGAGAACGGAGCTTTGCTCCGATTTATATATGAAAAAAGCAAATAAAAAAAGAATGAACAAGATTTTAGAAGAAATACTGATTATAATTCCTATTGTTCTTGTTTTGTGTATTCTTTCCCGCAGTATTCCTGATGATACAATCCGCCTTAATATAGGCGAAAGCGGAATTAGTGAAAAAGCCATAGCATTGACCTTTGATGACGGACCCTCGGGCTACACAGAGGAGCTTCTTGATGGCTTAGCCTTGTATGAAGCAAGAGCAACATTTTTTGTTATAGGCTCAAAGGCAGAGAAAAATCCCGAAATTGTTAAAAGAGCTTATGATGAAGGTCACCTGATAGGCAACCATACATATAGCCATCTTGATTTTTATAAATCTACTTTAACAGAAATTGAAGAGGACATAACCAAAGGCTCAGATGTAATTAAAGAAATAACAGGCACCAAGCCCTTGTTCCTTCGTGCTCCCTATGGTAATGTGAGCTTTATTCAGCTAAAGCAATTAAACTATTTCTTTGTTCATTGGTCCACCTCAACCTATGATTGGTTTAAAGAGGATGAGGATTACATTTATAAGCGCATAATGAAGGAAGCTAAGGATGGTGCAATAATCCTTATGCACGATACCAGAGAAGCCACAATAAAAGCGGTTTTAAGAGCAATCCCTGAGCTTCAGGAGCAGGGGTATGAGCTTGTAAGGGTTGATGAATTGCTTTCAAGAAACGGTGCAAAATTAAAAATGGGCGTGCCTTACAGAAGCTGTAAGTATGACAGAGGCGCGGTTGCGTTCTGACGCAAAAAACAACAACACAACGTTCTTAACTTCGGTTAAGGGCGTTTTTTGTATATATTGAAATAATTGGAAACAATAAAATCATAAAATAGATATGAGGTAGAAATGAAAAACAATAACATTTTTTACACACTCCTTTCACCAATTGTTTCAGTGTTGTTTTATATAATTTTTCTTCCCAAAATCAAAGGGAAAGAGAACATCCCAAGAAAAAGCGGTGCAATTCTTGCAGGTAACCACAAAACAAATTTTGATTGCTTTATGGTTATATCAAGCACGGCAAGGTGTGTTCATTTCCTTGCAAAAGCAGAGCTTTTTAAACGGGGATTTTTCAATTGGTTCTTCACAAATTCCGGGCTTATTCCCGTTTATCGTAACGGTAAGGATAGGAACGCCCTTGAAAGTGCAATCAAGCTTTTGAAAAGCCATAAATTAGTTGGCGTTTTCCCGGAAGGCAGACTGAATAAAGCATCAAAAAAATCCGTTTTACCCTTTAAAATCGGTGCGGTTAAAATGGCGAAGGAAACAGGTTGTCCTATTGTACCCTTTACTATAAGAGGGCGATATATTCCCTTTGCTCATTCCGTAGAAATTGTTTTTCAAAAGCCCTATTTTGTAACTAACGAAAATCTTGAAAAAGAAAATAAAGAATTGGAAAGAAAGGTTTGCAGTAAATTAAATGAAAAATAAAAAAATAACCGCAGAAAATCCCTTTTATAAATATCAGAATAGCAAAAGTGAATATGGCTTTGATATTCCCGATGCTTCAATGTTCGGTATGCTTAAAATATCAGAAAAAAGCCACCCTGAAGCCATTGCAATAGATTATTTCGGTAAAAAATTCACCTATAAAAAGCTTTGTGAGAATATTGAAAGGACTTCGGACGCTTTCTATAAAATCGGTGTGAGAAAGGGTGATATTGTAACAATTTTAATGCCAAACACCCCCGAAGCAGTTATAAGCATATATGCCCTTAATCGCTTGGGTGCGGTATCTAATATAATTCATCCGCTTTCCGCAGAGGAGGAAATTAAAAATTATCTTGCTTCCTGCAAAAGTAAATATGCTTTGTGCATTGATTTGTGTCAGGAAAAAATTGAAAAAATCCTTGATGAAACCTATGTTGAAAAAATAATCATCGCTTCAGCCTCAGATTCAATGCCCATAGCCTTAAAGCTTGCATATAACCTTAAAAATAAATGCAAAATTCCCAAAAATGAAAAATACATTTTGTGGCAGAATTTTATCAGTAATTTCAATGTAAAATCCCCTGAATATTTCCCCACAGAAAAGGAAAACGAGGAGCTTTCAATTATTCTTCACAGTGGCGGAACAACAGGAACACCAAAGGATATTATGCTTTCCAATAAAAATTTCAATGCCTTCGGTATTCAGTCGGTTTTAACTCTTCGTGATGTAAGCGTGGGTGATAAAATTCTCGGTATATTGCCGATTTTTCATGGATTCGGGTTAGGGGTGTGTGTTCATGTTTGCTTTTGCTTCGGTGCTTGCTCAGTTCTTATACCTAAATTCAACGCAAAGAATTTCGGTAGCATTCTCAGAAAGCATAAGCCAACAATGATTTTCGGTGTGCCAACCCTATATGAAGCACTTATAAATGCAAAGGGTATAGAAAGCCTTGACTTTTCATTTCTTAAATATGCCGTAAGTGGTGGCGATACTCTTCCTGAAAATCTTGAAAAGAAAGTAAACGATTTCCTTATTGCTCATAATTCAAGTATTAGAATCTGCGAGGGCTACGGAATGACTGAGGGCTTGGCAGCCTTAAGCCTTTCTGTTAATGAGGGCTACAAATCAGGCACAATCGGAAAAGCCCTAATCGGAAACAAAATGTGTGTTGTTGAGCCTGACACAACTAATATTTTAAATGCCAATCAAGAGGGTGAGCTATGCGTTTCAGGACCAACTGTTATGATAGGCTACAGAAACAATAAAGAAGAAACAGAAAAAACTTTAAGAGTGCATTCTGACGGAAAGCTCTGGCTTCACACAGGTGATATGGCAACCATTGATGAAGAGGGAATTGTCACTTATAAATTAAGAATAAAAAGAATGATTATTTCATCGGGCTATAACGTTTACCCGAATTATATTGAAAAAACAATTGAGGAATTACCCGAGGTTTCAAAATGCGTTGCGGTTGCAGTTCCTCACCCTTATAAAAAAGAAGTACCAAAAGCCTATATAATTCTTGAAAACGGGCATAGCCCTGATTCCTTTACCTTAGAAAAAATAAAAAAATACTGCAAGAAAAAGCTTTCTTCTTACAGTATTCCGCAGGAATTTGAATTTGTGAAAGAATTTTCCAAAACACCATTCGGAAAAATTGATTATGTGAAGTTAAAAACGCAAAATTAACTTTTTTCCCCTCAACATATTTCGAGAAATATGTTGAGGGGAAATTAATTCTATTATTCGCAGAGTGCCTTCGTATCTCTTGCAATAGCAAGCTCTTCGTTTGTGGGAACAACGAATGCTCTTACAGGGCAACCGGGAAGAGTAAGCTCGATTTCCTCACCACGAACTTCGTTTGCTTTTTCATCAAGCTTAATGCCAAGGTAGGAAAGGTTGTTGAGAACATCTTCTCTCAGGTCGGTACAGTTTTCACCGATACCGCCTGTGAAAGCGATAACATCAACACCGTCCATAGCAGCTACATAAGAGCCGATGCATTTACGAATCTGATACCACTGCATATCACGAGCAAGCTTTGCTCTCTTGTTGCCTTCAACTGCAGCAGCCTTAACAGCTCTGTCATCAGAATGAACGCCTGAAATACCAAGAACACCGCTCTTTTTGTTCATAAGGGCATCCATTTCCTTGGGTGAAAGGTTGTGCTTATCCATAATGTATGTAACAACAGAGGGGTCGATAGCACCGCAACGAGTACCCATCATAAAGCCATCAAGGGGAGTAAGACCCATGCTTGTGTCAAGAACCTTGCCGTCCTTAATAGCTGTAATTGAGCAACCGTTACCAAGGTGGCAGGTGATAAGCTTGATATCCTTAAGGTCCTTGCCTACGATTTCTGCAGTTCTGTAAGCAACAAAACGGTGAGAGGTACCATGCGCACCATAACGGCGGATGTGGTCCTTTTCATAGTATTCATAAGGAATACCGAACATATATGATGTTTCGGGCATTGTGCTGTGGAAAGCATTGTCAAAAACTGCAACCTGAGGAACAGATGCACCGAAAACCTCGTTACAGCATTCAATACCTACAACGTGAGCAGGATTGTGAAGGGGAGCAAGAACACTGAGCTCATCAATTGCTTTAAGAACGCTTTCGTCAATAAGAACGCTTTCTGTGAAGCGGTCGCCACCCTGAACAACTCTGTGACCGATAGCGCCGATTTCTTCAAGAGAATCAATAACCTTGCAGTCGCCTGATGTAAGAGCATCTTTAACGATGTTGAAAGCAACCTTGTGGTCGGGAATGTCAACATATTCATCAAAGCTTCTGCCATCAAAGGTTGAACCTTTGGTGTGGCTCATATCTGTTGCGATTGATTCGCAGATACCTTTTGCGAGAACCTTTTCGCCATCCATATCAAAAAGCTGATATTTAAGGGAAGAGCTACCGCAGTTAATTACGAGAATTTTCATAATAAACCTCCATTAAAAGCTCGTATTTTCTTTTTTGGAAAATTAAATACAATAATATTGTGTAAAATACTTACCAAGTAATAATTATACCATTATTTTAAGGTTTTTCAATAGTAAACCTACACAAAAAGAGGTGATTTTTTGAATTACGGTATTGTAGCAGAGTTCAATCCCTTCCATAACGGGCATAAATATCTCATTGACACCATAAAAAACGATGGCGAAAACACAGTAACTGTTGTTATGAGTGAAAGCTTTGTCCAAAGAGGTGAGTGCGCTTGCGTTTCCCCATACGCCCGAACAAAAATGGCTCTTGAGTGCGGTGCGGATTTGGTGCTTTCTCTTCCTGTACCTTATGCTACTGCAAGTGCAGAGCGTTTTGCTTTAGGTGGACTTTCTGTTTTGGGTGGTTTGGGTTGTGTTGATGCTCTCGCCTTCGGTTCCGAAAGTGACAATGCCGATATGCTCAAAAAATGTGCCGATGTATTAGTAAGTGAAGAGCTTTCACAAGCTCTTCAAAAGCATCTTTCCGAGGGCGTTTCCTTCCCTGTTGCAAGGCAGAGGGCAGTTGAGGAAATTAGTGGTAAAGAAATTGCAGAAACTCTCTCTTCACCCAATAATATTTTAGGTGTTGAATATATCAAGGCTATTAATAAATTGGGCTTGAATATGGAAATTAATCCCGTTACCCGAATGGGAGTTGAGCACGACAGTGAAGAAGCTAAGGGTGATTTCTGTTCCGCTTCCGCTATTCGTGAAATGCTTGATAAAAACGAAAGCTTCAAGGCTTTTCTACCTGAAGAGAGTAGAAAATTATTAGAGGAAGAAATAAAAAATCAAAAGGCACCGGCGGATTATAAAAAACTTGAATCAGCAATTCTTTATAAGCTCCGTTCAATGAGTGCAGAGGATTTTATAAAGCTTCCCGATGTGAGTGAGGGTCTTGAATACAGGCTTTGTGATGCCGTAAAGACCGCCCTTAGTCTTGATGAAATACTTGAAAAAGCTAAAACAAAGAGATATACTCATTCAAGAATAAGAAGAATTATTGTGTGTGCATTTTTAGGCATAAGCAAAGAGGAGGCTTCAGCCCCCGTTCCTTTTATCAGGGTTTTAGGATTTAATGAAAAGGGTGCCGGAATTCTCAAAAAAGCAAAGGAAACCGCAACTCTTCCCATAGTCACAAAATCCTCTGAAATCAATGCCTTGGGCGAGGATGCGAAAAGAGCCTTTGAGCTTGAATGCTTTGCGAGAGATATGCTTTCTTTAGCTCTTCCCGTAAGGGATGAGTTCGGCAAGGAAATGACGGACAAGCTTATTATTTTATAAAAATATATTTGATTTGGAGAAAGTATGGATTTAATCGTAATCGGCGGTGGTGCCGCAGGTCTTATGGCGGCAGGAACAGCCGCTAAAAGAGGGCTTAAGGTTACTCTTATTGAGCGTAACGAAAAGCTTGCACGAAAGGTCGGAATAACAGGAAAGGGCAGATGTAATGTAACAAACTCTTGTCCGCTTCTTAATGAGTTAATCGGAAATGTGCCCGTAAACGGAAGATTTTTATATGGCGCATTTTCAAGATTTTCAACTGACGATACTATCGAATTTTTCGAGGAATTGGGTGTGCCTCTTAAAATTGAAAGAGGTAACAGGGTTTTTCCTGTTTCTGATAAAGCTCTTGATATTGTTGATGCTCTTAATAAATATATAACCATCAATGGTGTTAAGCGTAAAACAGGTAGAGTTACCGAGTTAATTATTGAGGATGGTGCAGTCAAGGGTTGCAGAACTGAGGACGGCAGAGAATTTTTTGCAGATAATGTGCTTATTGCAACAGGCGGAAAATCTTACCCTGCAACAGGCTCAACAGGTGACGGCTACACTCTTGCAAAGCAGGCAGGGCATACAATAACCGATTTGAAGCCCTCTCTTGTGCCTCTCGAATGTCACGAGGGCTGGTGCTCTGAGGCAATGGGGCTTTCGCTTCGTAATGTAGAAATAAGAGTTGTAGATAATAAAACTTATAAAGAGGTTTATAAGGATTTCGGTGAAATGCTCTTTACTCATTTTGGTGTTTCAGGTCCTATGATTCTTTCCGCATCCTCTCATATGAGAAATATGGAAAAGGGCAGATATACAATTCATATTGATTTCAAACCCGCTCTTTCTTATGAGCAGTTGGATAAGCGTATTCAGAGAGATTTGCTTGAATGCTCAAACAAGAATTTGTATAATACTCTTGCACTTATGCTACCAAGAAAAATGATTCCAATTGTTGTTAAGCTTTCGGGTCTTAACGGCAATATAAAATCAAATCAGGTCACAAAGGAAATGCGCGCTCAGTTGGTGGATTTGTTAAAAGATATCCGCCTGACAGTTACGGATTTTCGCCCCATTGATGAAGCGATTATCACATCGGGCGGTGTAAGTGTTTCTGAAATAGACCCCAAAACTATGAAAAGTAAAATAATCGACGGACTTTACTTTGCAGGCGAAGTAATTGATGTTGATGCATATACAGGCGGATTTAATTTGCAGATAGCTTTTTCAACAGGTCATCTTGTAGGAGAAAGTATATAAGGAGAATTTAGTATGATAGTAAACATTGCAATAGACGGTCCTGCAGGTGCAGGCAAAAGCACAATAGCAAAAACAGCGTCAAAGGAATTGGGCTTTATTTATGTTGATACAGGCGCACTTTACAGAACAGTCGGTCTTAATGCCTTAAGACTTGGCAAGGACACAAAAAGTGCAGAAGAGGTTGTTCCCACACTTGAAGGTCTTGACGTTTCACTTCGTTTTGTTGACGGTGAGCAAAGAGTTTTTCTCGGGGATGAGGATGTTTCGACTGCTATAAGACAAAATGAGGTTTCAATGGCAGCCTCAAACGTTTCTGCAATTCCCAAGGTAAGAGAATTTCTTTTTGATTTGCAGAGAGATATTGCAAAGAAAAACAACTGTATTATGGATGGCAGAGATATCGGCACCGTTGTTCTTCCCGATGCGAAAATAAAAATCTACCTTACCGCTTCTGCAGAAGCACGTGCAGACAGACGCTTCAAGGAGCTTACCGAAAAGGGTCAGGTTGTTGAGTATGACAACATTCTTAAGGAAATCAAGGAGCGCGACTATCAGGATATGAACAGAGAAATTGCACCCTTGAAGCAGGCAGAGGATGCAGTTCTTGTTGATACAACCGAGCTTACTCTTCCTGAATCTATTGATTATATGATTAAGGTCATAAAGGAGCGACTTTAATGACTGAAATTACATTAGCAAAAAAAGCAGGCTTCTGCTTCGGAGTTGACAGAGCCATAAAGCTTATTGAAAAGCTTGTGGCAGAAGGTAAAAGGGTTGCAACCTTAGGACCTATTATTCATAATCAGCAGGTTATTGAGGATTTGGAAAACAGGGGCGTTATTGTTGTAGAAGGGGTTGCAGATGTTCCTGAGGCTACAGTTCTTGTTTTAAGAACACACGGAGTAACAAAAGAGGTTCTGGAGGAAGCAGAGAAAAGCGGTTGCGAATTTATTGACGCCGCTTGCCCCTTTGTTAAAAAAATTCATAAAATCATTTTGGAAAATTCCGCAGAAAATGTTGTAACATTAATAGCAGGTGACGAAAATCATCCTGAGGTTAAGGGTATAAAAAGCTACGCAAGGGGCGAAGCATTTGTTATAAATTCTGCAGAAAAATTGGACGAGTTGTTCGTTAATCGCCCTGATTTAGCAGAAAAAGACTTGATTTTTGTTTCTCAGACAACTTTTAGCATAAAAGAATGGGAAAAAAGTGTAAAAAAAATCAAAATTCTATGTACAAATCCGAAAATATTTGATACAATATGCAGTGCGACCGAAGAAAGACAAAATGAAGCGGCAGAGCTTTCGAGGGTGTCTGATGCAATGGTTATCGTGGGTGGGCGTCATAGCTCCAACACACGAAAGCTTCTTGGCGTCTGCGAAAAAAACTGTCCGTCTTTTCTTATTGAAACCGCACAGGAGCTTAATGGTATCACTCTTGGAGGATTTAATTCTATCGGTCTCACTGCGGGTGCATCAACTCCCGCCGGTATTATAAAGGAGGTACTTGAAACCATGTCCGAAATTGTCAAAGACACAACTATGATTGAGGAGGAAAAAGTGCTGGACTCTGCAGCAGCTGAAGATTTTGATTTTGCAGCAGCTTTGGAAGAATCACTCAGCAATATAAACAACGACCAGAAGGTTGTTGGTACAGTATTGAACGTGACTAACACAGAGATACAGGTTGATATCGGCAGGAAGCAAACAGGCTATATTCCCTACAGCGAATACAGCAACGACCCGTCCGCAGACCCCAAAGCAGAACTCAAAGTCGGCGATGAGCTTAACCTTATCATCATGAAAACCAACGATGTGGAAGGCTTTACAATGCTTTCCAAAAAACGTTATGATGCTATTGCAGCATGGGACAAAGTTGTTTCTGCTGAAGGCACAGACGAAATTCTTGAAGGTGTTGTTACAGAGGTTGTACGCGGTGGTGTTATCGTTGTTTCCAACAACGCTCGTCTTTTCATCCCTGCATCTCTTGCAACTGCAAGCCGTAACGACAAGCTTGAAGACCTTGTAAACAAAACTGTTAAGTTCAAGGTTATTGAGGTTAACAAACAGAGAAGAAGAGCAGTAGGCTCTATCCGCGCTGTACTTAAGGAAGAAAGAAAAGCAGCAGAAGAAAAATTCTGGGCTGAGGTTCAGGAGGGTGAAGTTCGTAAGGGTGTTGTTAAATCTCTTATGAAATTCGGTGCATTTGTTGACATCGGCGGCGTTGATGGTATGATTCACATCAGCGAGCTTTCCTGGAACAGAATTAAAGATCCTTCAGAGGTAGTTTCTGTTGGTGACGAGGTTGAGGTTACAATCAAGGCTCTTAACCCCGAAAAGAAGCAGATTGCTCTTGGCTATAAGAAGCTTGAGGACAATCCCTGGGAAATCTTCAAATCAAAATATGCAGTTGATTCTGTAGCAGAGGTTGAAATTGCTAACTTTACAGATTTCGGTGCATTTGCTCACATCGTTCCCGGTGTTGATGGTCTTATTCACATTTCACAGATTGCTAATAAGCACGTTGCAAAGCCTGCAGATGTACTTAAAATCGGTGAGAAGGTTGAAGCTAAGATTACTGAAATCGATGAGGAAAGAAAGAGAGTCAGTCTTTCAATCCGTGCACTTCTTCCTGTTGAAGAGGTAGCAGAAGAGGCAGCACCTGCAGAAGAAGCAGTTGAAGCTCCCGCTGAAGAGGTTGCTTCCGAAGAATAATTAATTTAAAAATTAATTTGCGCCGTCCACCCTTAATGAGTGGACGGTTTTTATGAGAGAGGGTGAGGGTATGTATTGTGATAATTGCCATAGGCAAAGTCCGGATAATTTCGTTAATTGTCCTTATTGCTCTGCGCCCTTAAAGAATCATAAACGCAAAAAGCCTCAGAAATTTGTTAAGCCTAAGGAAAAAAAGAAACCGATATCCTTTAAAACAACGGTTATTGCGGTGGTTGCGGTGGCATTCCTTCTCGCAATCAGTGCCATTATTACAGGTGCCGTTACAGGCTCAAAGCCCTCTGTTGCCATAAAGAAAATGGTGAATGCCGTTGAAACAAACGATTCAGAGCTTTATTATTCTCTTTATGATGACCAGATTATAGAGTATTATAAAGAAAATTGGTATTATGGTGAAGAGGAAACCTTTGAAGCCGTAACAAAGCCTCTTCAGGAAAGTCGGGATTTTTATACTGAAAAATGCGGTGAAAGCTTCACCTTGGATTATAAAATAACTGATGTGACCTATATAACGGGAGATACACTTAATTCTCTTAACAACTCCCTGGAACTTTCCTTTAACTACTCAAAATTCCCGACAAAAGCGGCATTTCTCAGTTTTCAGATTGAAGCAAAAGGTGACAAGGGTACCTATAAAAGCGTTTATGAAAGCTTTGTTTGCCTGCAGATAGGCGGTAAATGGTATATTCAGACTGCCGCAACTGATATTCTTTCAGATAAAATAAGTGAAAGCTAAGATGATAGATATTTAATATGAATATCTATCGTCTTTTTTTGTCAAAATAATTCCTTTTAAGAAAAATTTTGTATTTTATACAAAAAAATCACCAAAAATAAAAAAATATTTGACAAAATGACAAAAATGTGATATAGTTTAACATAAGAGCAAAATGGTGTGTTATCAGGGGTGGTTTGTTGAGTTCCAAGCTTTACAAGAATTATGAAGCTTTGAGTAATGAAGAACTTGTGAAACTTTCTCAGAATGCAGATGATGCTGCAAGAGATGTTCTCTCTGCCCGTTTTCTTAATACCAAGGGTGCAGGGGTCAGTGTATCGTATCTTGATTCTGACGATTTTGTTCAGGAGGGTATGATTGGCTTTTTAAAAGCCGTTGAGTCTTACGATTTTTCCCGAGGTGTTCCTTTTGAGGCGTATGCCTTCAAATGTATGCAAAACAGCATCAATACCGCTGCAGGTGTTTCAAGAGTGGAAATTCCAGTTGGTATGAGCTCTGAAATGCCTGAAGCTACCGATGTTGACGATGACCCATTGAAGCTTATCTTAGATGGTGAGCATTTAAGCGAGGTTCTGAGTGCTTGCGAGATAACTCTTTCCGATATTGAAAAAACAGTTGTATTTTTCAGGGCGGGGGGAATGGCCTATGAGGAAATCGGTAAAAGGCTTAATATGACGGAAAAATCTGTTGACAATGCGCTTCAGAGAGCGCGAAGAAAACTAAAGAGTGTGTGCTCCGATTAAAATCGGTTTACATAAAAAATTTAAGCGAGGTAGCAAAAATGTACGAAGACAAAACACTCGTATGTAAAGAGTGCGGCAATGAATTTATTTTCACAGCCGGTGAGCAGGAATTTTACGCAGAGAAAGGTTTGGTTAATGAGCCCAAGAGCTGTAAGGCTTGTCGTGATGCTCGTAAACAGGCTATGAGAGGCGAGCGTGAAAAATTCACAACAGTTTGCGCTGAATGCGGTGGTGTTGCAGAAGTTTACTTCAAACCCCGTGAGGACCGTCCTGTTTATTGCAGTGAGTGCTTCAGCAAGAAAAAAGAAGCAGAGGCTTAATTATTTATATATATAAATTATTTAGGTGTCTAACCCTGCGGTTTTGCCGTAGGGTATTCTTTTTTGTGTTGAATTCAGAGTGTTAATATAGTATAATAAACATATAAGCTTATAATTTTGGAGGAAGAATTATGAAAAAATTGCTTTCTTTTATACTTTCAATTGTAATGGTGCTTACAATGCTTTCTGTTGTAGGCTCTGCAGCTGCAGAAGAAAACAAAAATGATGTTACCAATACAGGTGATTATACAGAGTTTTTTGAGTATGCTCCACTTGATGAGGAAAATGCACTTTTAATCTCTTTTGAGGAATGCCCTTATTCTGATGAAATAATTATTCCCTCTGAGATTGATGGCTATAAAGTATGGGGGTTATATGATTACTTGTTCGAAAATTCAGATGTTAAATCCGTTTTTATTCCCGCAACAGTAAAAAGTATAAATCCTCACACCTTCGAAAACGCAAGCAAATTAGAAAAAATCATCTGTGAAGAGGGTGGCGAATATCGTTCTGTCAACGGTGTTCTTTATAACACCGGTTATAACACTCTTCTTAAGGTTCCCGAAGCAAAAACGGAGATTAATAAGTACCCCAAAAAACTCAGAACGATATCTGAGAACGCCTTCAGAAAGTCCTCAGTTAAAGAAGTGGTTCTTCCTGAAACAGTTGCAGAAATTTGCGAAAAATCCTTTGCTTATTCAAAAATTGAAAAAGTAGTTATTCCTGAAGGGGTAGTTCAGATTTCCGGATTTGCTTTTTATGGCTCGAAAAAACTTAAAAAAGTTGTTCTTGCCGATAGTATTGAAAAAATTGCTGCAAATGCCTTTTATGGTTGTTCGGCTCTTACCGATATATATCTTCCTTACGGGCTTCAGAGTATTGAAAAAGCCGCATTCCATCGCACAGGGCTTGAATCTGTGGTGATTCCCGATAGTGTTAACAGTATAAGTGACTATGCTTTCGGTTATTATAGCACTGATGATATTGAGTATGTAAAAAATGAAGAATTTAAAATCTACGGTAGAAGTGAAACAACCGCAGAAGAATATGCAACAGAAAACGGATTTGACTTTACAGATATTTCACCCGAACAACCTGAAATCACCAATATATATACGGATAAGGTTTCGGTAACACTTTTCTGGGAGAGCGTGGATGATGCTCAGGCATATGAAATATACAGAGCATTTGATGATAAGCCCTTTGTTAAAATTGCAGATGCAAGGCTCGATGAAGAAGCGGTTTATTGCGATTTGGATATTGATAACGGTCAGACTTATACCTATGCAGTTGTTGCAGTAAAGGATAATATAAGAAGCTCATATAATAAAACTGCTGAAATTAAATTTGTTGTTCTTGATATACCTGAGCTCAGAAGTGCTGAAATGACGAAAAAAGGCATCAAGGTGAAATGGAAAACTGTTTCTGATGCAGAGGGCTATATTCTTTACCGCAGAACAGAAGAAAGCGGATGGAAGGAAATTGCAGATTTTAAAGGCTCGGTTAAGTCCTTTGAGGATACAACCGTAAAAAGCGGTGAAACCTATTTCTATACAGTAAAAGCCTATAACGGAACAGTTGAAAGCGGTTGCGATTATGATGGTGTAAGTGCAAAGTTTCTTTCAGTTCCTGAGTTGAAATCTGCTTGTAATATGGCAACAGGCATTAAAATTACCTGGAAAAAGGTAGAGGGTGCCAACGGCTACATTATCGGCAGAAAAACAAGCTCAACAGGTTGGACAAAAATAGCAGAAACAGAGAATGTAAGCAGTTATGTGGATAAAACCGCAAAAGCAGGCACAATATATACCTACACAGTTGTTCCCGTTTGTGATGATGTTAAAGGCTTCTATGATGAAGAGGGGATAACCTATAAACGAATTTCTAAGGTTACAACCGAAAGTGCTACCAATACTGCAGATGGTGTGAAGGTAGTATGGAAGCCTGTTTCAAAATGCTCAGGCTATCTTGTTTACAGAAAAACAGAAAATGGCAAATGGAGCAGAATAGCAAAGGTTACAGGCGCAACAAAATCAAGCTATACAGATACTAAAGCCAAAAGCGGTACAAAGTATTATTATAAAGTTGTAGCTTATAGTGATTCTTGTGTAAGCTATTATACCGAGGTTTCCCGTTATTATCTTGATAATCCTGAGCTTTTAAGTGCAAAAAGCGGTAAATCAGGCGTAACTGTAAAATGGGAAGCAGTCAATGGTGCAGGTGGCTATTATGTTTATCGTAAAACAGGGGATGGTAGCTTCAGCAGAATTGCCACAGTAAAGGATGGAGAAAAGAATTCCTACCTTGATAAATCCGCTAAAAAAGGCAAAACCTATACCTATAAGGTAAAAGCATA
>JAZMZY010000003.1:0-42239 GCA_045586265.1 Acutalibacteraceae bacterium | reverse complement strand
TATCTCTCTTGCCCCGTTATTGCGGCTTGTGGCGGTTCTTATATGGTTACTGCAGAGCTTATTGATAATCAGAAATGGGATGAAATTATCGAGCTTTGTAAAAAGAGCGTTGAAATTGTTAAGGAGGCAAGAAAATAATGGCAAAGGTTGTAACATTCGGCGAAATTATGCTTCGCCTTGCACCTAACGGATATTATCGATTCTTCCAGAATGACCAGATGCAGGCTACCTTTGGCGGTGGTGAGGCAAATGTTTCTGTTTCTCTCGCAAATTACGGAATGGAAAGCGTTTTCGTAACAAAGCTTCCCGACCATGCAATCGGTCAGGCGGCAATTGACTCTCTTCGTTACTTTGGTGTTGACACCTCAAAGGTTGTAAGAGGTGGCGAAAGAGTAGGTATATATTACCTTGAGAAAGGTGCTTCTCAGAGAGGCTCTGTTTGTATTTACGACCGTAAATATTCCTCAATTCAGCAGGCATCGGTTTCCGATTTTGATTGGGATGCTATTTTTGATGGTGCAGATTGGTTCCATTTTACAGGCATTACTCCCGCTTTAGGCGAAAATCTTGTTGATATCTGCCGTGAGGCTTGTAAGGTGGCAAAGGCAAAGGGTGTTAAAATCTCCTGTGACCTTAACTATCGTGGTAAGCTCTGGACAAGAGAGGAAGCAAGAAAGGCAATGACAGACCTTTGTCAGTATGTTGATGTTTGCATTTCCAATGAAGAGGACGCAAAGGATGTTTTCGGTATCGAAGCAGAAGATACTGATATTTACGGCGGTAAGCTCAACCACGAAGGTTATAAATCGGTTGCAAAACAGCTCGCAGATAAATTCGGCTTTGAAAAGGTTGCAATAACTCTCAGAACATCAATTTCTGCAAGTGATAACGATTGGGCAGGTATGCTTTATGATGGTGAGAATTATTGCTTCTCAAAATCATATCATCTGCACATTGTTGACCGCGTAGGCGGTGGCGATTCATTTGGCGGCGGACTTATCTATTCTCTTCTTACCGGTAAATCAACTCAGGAAGCAATTGAATTTGCAGTTGCAGCATCTGCTCTCAAACACTCTGTTGAGGGGGACTTTAACCGCGTTGGTGTTAAAGAGGTTGAAAAACTTGCAGGTGGCGACGGTTCAGGTCGAGTTCAGAGATAAAAATGAAAAATTAATAGCATTTTACACATAAAAGAATGCTAAATTTTGTTAATAATTAAAGATTTAAAACCTCTTTGGTAGTGGTCAGTTTGCTTGACAACCAAAGGGGTTTATTGTATAATTTATCTATCTGTAATGTTTACGGTAATCTATTTTTGAAGGGACGTTGTTTTATGACAGCATTTAAAAAACCCCTGTGCGGTATTTTAGCATTTATTCTTGTATTTGTTTTTGTTGCCGCCACTCCCATATCTGTTTTTGCAGAAGATGAAGAAGTGACAATTTCTGCAAAAGAGATTGAACTCAACAAAGAAACTGAAGATGGCTTTGAGTTTATTAAGGTTGATTCAGGCTCTGCGGTTGAGCTTATAAAATATGTAGGTAATGAAACAGAGGTTAAGGTTCCCACCAAGTTAGGCGGTTTAAGCGTAATAACTGTTGGTGAGGGTTGCTTCGAGGGTAACAAAACTGTCGTTAGCATTAAGCTTAACAGTGAAATTGTTACTGTTAAGGACAGAGCATTCAAGGATTGTACTGCCCTTAAGGAAGTAACAAAAACTGAGTCTCTTACAGCTCTCGGTGCTTCTGCATTTGAAGGTTGTATCGCTCTTGAGGAGTTTGAATACCCCGAATCAGTTACAGCAGTTCCTGAAAAATGCTTTGCGGGTGCAGCTGCTCTTAAAGAAATCAAAGAGCATAAAAACCTTAAGAATGTAGCAGCAGATGCATTTGAAGGTACAGCATGGGAAAATGCTCAGCCAGATGGTGCTCTCAGCTTTGGCAGAGTTACATACGGCGTTAAGGGTCAGGTTAAGAATATTGAAATCCCCAAGGGCGTTTCTCTCATTGAGGATTATGTTTTCCTCGGTTGCGATTATATTGAAACAGTAACTTTAGGTCCCGACGTTGAGGAAATCGGTCTTTATGCTTTCCAGAATTGCACAAATCTTAAAGAAGTAAGCTTTGATGATGCTATCGGTGTCCTTGAAGCAGGCGCATTCAAGGGTTGTTCTGCTCTTGTGGTAGCAGATTTTTCAGAGTCAACTCTTGCAGCAGTCGGTTATGAAGCATTTGCAGATTGCACAGCTCTTGAAACAATCAAGCTCCCCGAAACTGTTTCCGATATTGGTGATTTTGCATTTGCAAACACTAATTTCAAAGAAATTGAGTTTGGCAAAAATATTAATGCAGTAGGCGCAAATTCCTTCGCTGGTAATACTGTTCTTGAAACAATCAATGTTGTTGATAAAAATAAGGAATTTTCTTCAATCGATGGTGTTCTTTACAACAAAAAGGGAACAGCACTTGTTACATTCCCTGCAGGTAAAACAGGTACATATGAGCTTCCTCAAGGCGTTGAAGAAATCAGAGATTATGCTTTCAAGAATGCAAAGATTTCTGTAGTAAAGCTTGCAGAAGAGCCTGCTCTCAGATATATCGGTCTCAATGCTTTTGAAGCTTCTCAGATTGAGGAAATTGAAATTTCTGCTAATATTGAGAAAATCAGCAGCAACACATTCAAAAATGCAAAGAAGCTCAGTAAAGTAATATTTAATGAGGGTCTCAAATATATCGCGGCATCTGCTTTTGAAAACTGCAAAGCCCTTAAAGAAATTGACCTTCCTGATTCTCTTCACGATATCGCAAATTCTGCATTCGAAAATGCAGGTCTCAAGAGTGTTAACCTTGGTGATGGTGTTGCAAAGATTAACAGTGAAGCCTTTGCAGGTAACAAAAATCTTACTGACCTTTATATCGGCAAGAATGTAGAAAAGCTTGGTGACGGTGCTTTTGCAGATTGTGTAAAGCTTGTGGCAGTTAATCTTCCCGCATCTCTTAAAGCTTTCAGTGGCAATGCCTTCGCAGGCTGTGATTCACTTGTGAAAATTACAGTTGACGAAGATAGCAAAAATTATAAAGCAGTTGGTTCTGCAATCTATACTGCAGATGGCAAGGCTCTTGTTATTGCGGGTAATAAAAATACAAAATCTCTTGTTGTTGCAGACGGAACAGAGGTTATAAAGGCAAATGCTTTTGAGCTTGCTAAGAATGTTGCAGAAATCAGCCTTCCTGCTACTCTTACAGAGATTCAGGGTAATGCACTTGATAATACTGCTTGGTTCAAAAATGCAAGTGGTACAGTTTACGCGGGTAAAATCCTTTACAGAGTAAAAGGCGCAATTCCCGGTGTTGTAGTTGAAGAGGGTACAGTTGCTATTGCGGATAACGCAGTAAATAACGAAGCAGTTGCAACAGTTCTTCTTCCTGAAACACTTGTTAAAATCGGTGATAATGCTTTTGCAGGCTCTTCACTTGTTTCAGTAACAATTCCTGCAAGTGTTAAATATATTGGTGTTGGCGCATTTAAAAATGTTCAGGCACTTAAAAAGGTAACAATTGCAAATGGTGTTGAAACAATCGGTGCAGGTGCATTCGAGGGCTGTACATCACTTAAATCAGTAGCAATACCCGAAAGTGTTAAGCTTATTCCTGCTGATGCTTTTGCAGGCTGTAAGAAGCTTTCCAAGGTTGAAATTGCAGGTGCAGAAAAAATCGGTAAATATGCTTTCAGCGGTTGTGAAAGCCTTGAAGCAATCACACTTCCTGCAACCCTTACAGCAGTTGACCCCATAAGCTTTGTTGGTTGCACAGCTCTTCAGGCAATTGAGGTTGCAGATGGTAATGCAAAATATAAATCACTTGATGGTGTAGTTCTTGTTGCAAACGAAGAAAAAGCGGAAGACGGTTCTCTTGTTTTTGAAACTATCGCTCTTTACCCCGCAGGTAAAAAAGGCGAGTACAAGGTTCCCGAAACTGTTAAGAACATCGCTGACAGAGCATTCTATAACTGTGACGCTCTCACAGGTATCGTATTTGCAGAAGGTTTCAATAACATCGGTGCTGAAAGCTTCTTCGATTGTGATGGTATTAAAACAATCACAATGCCCGAAAGTGCAAGGGATATCGGTAGCTATGCATTCGCATCCTGCGATGAGCTTCGTGAATTTGTTGTTTACAGCAACCTTACATACTATGCAGAAAATGCATTCGATGGTTGTTACTACATTAACTACGATGCAGTTACAATCAAGGTTGAAGACAGTTCAGCATCTCTTCTTATTGTCATTGCAGCAGTATTTGTTGTAATCGGTGTTATCTGGTATCTTGTATATCAGAAAAAACAGAAAAAGCTTGAAAAAGAAATTCAGGAAAAAATCGCAAAAAGAGAAGCTCTCGAAGCTACAAAAGCTGAATAAAAAATAATTAACGGGACCTCGTTTGAGGTTCCGTTTTTTCTTGACTTTAGCTTTCTAAAGATGTAGAATATTTATGGGTGATGAATATGACCGAATTAAAAAATTTACTTGTGGAAAAAAATATTTCAGTTAAAGAGTTTTCAAAAATTACAAAGGTAAAAGAGAAAAAACTGAATAGGGTTTTAGCTAATCAGGCATTTTTTAGTGATGATGAGGCAAACAGAGTTTCTGCATTTCTTGGTGTATCTAAAAACGAACTTTTTCACGGAGTTGTTGAAAGAAAAGGCGAGCTTCCTGAGGTGGCGGAGCAGAATAACCTTAACCACTTCCGCTACTACATAAAAACAAGGCTCAAGGGTGCTAAGAACTTGTTTAATCTGCTTGCTATTGTTGGTGGTTTTTGGTATGCAATTATCTGGGTGGCTTATATTGCTTCAATGTTTATGGGCGTTACAGGCTTGCCAACTATTATTAGAAGCCCCGCCGTAATGCTGCTCTGCTTTATAATTCCTGTGTCGGGAATGTTTTTGCTTAATGATATTGCCAAGACAAAGTTCATGCAAAAAAGAACAACACCCTATAGTAAAATAAATTTCGAAACAATAGGTGTCAGCCTGTTGTTGCTCGTTTTCGCGGTGTCGTGCTTTGTAAATGATTTTATTCCTGTTGAAGCTTTGGCTTTAATTATAGCGGGAGCCATAGCACTTTCTGTATTGTTCGTTGTATCACCATTTAAAAATAAGCCGTTTAATAAAAGGTTTTTGCAATTTGTTGTCTATATGCTACCAACGGCAATTCTTATTGTGGCATTTGTTTTTATTCACAGCTATGTGGCAGAAATGATGCCTCAAGAAGATGGCGCCCTTGGTGATGCGCTTGCTGAAGCCTCAGATTTGTTCAGGGTGATTTTTGGTTTACTTATATTTTTGGTGTTTAATTTTTCAGCGATTCACTATTTCAATGTTTTTGCAAAGGGTGTAGGTAAATTCTTTATACCAGCGAAAAAGGAATCGGCAATCAGTAAGGGTAAATTAACCACTCGCATAATCGGTTGTGTTGTTTTAGCCACAATAACCTTTTTGAGTATTCTTGCTGCACAGGGCATTTACCTTAAATATATTTATACAAATGTGTTAGGAGAGGATTTAGAGGCAACAAATTGGACAGCTGACTATATAACTGATTTTGACAACCAATTTAAAAAGGGTGAATATCAGGTTGTAGAGTTTGAGGGTATGCAAGTGAAAATTCCCAAGGGCTATAAGCTTGATAAGGAAAGTGAATATACCATTACCTATAAAAAAGATGACCAAAATGTAATAATATTTTCTAAGCCTATTAATAGTGGCATAGGGGATTCGGCTTACGCTGAGTCGTCGCTAACCCCTGAGCTGAAAGAAAAGCTTGAAGAATGCTATATTGAGGAATACGGCTTCTATCCAGACACTATGTATGAATGGCAAAAAATTATGGGTATGGTTACACCTGATGATATAGAGATTTTCAACCCGAAAAAAACAGTTGCGCAATATACTGTTTTAACAATGAAGGCTATTGCAACATCCAGCGATTTTTCATATTATTTATATGAAAATGATGGTATGTATGCATCAATAACTGCACACATAGTAGAAAATGCTGAAAAGGGCAACCGCAACGTTGTAAGCATTTCCTTTGGCTCAATGGATTTGGAATATACTATTATGTTTACTAATCCTGTGCAGGACGAAAACGCCAATGTGGAAAAAATTGAAAAAATTCTGAATTCAATAGAACAAAATTAAAAAATAAAAGTTGTGCATAAAAGAGTCCACGTTTTTTTGTTGTTAATTACAATTGACGGTTTTGTTCCTGTGTGATAAACTTAAAATGTACTAATTCGATAGAAAACTATCGTCTTGAAAGGAGTATTATTATGAAAATGACAAAAAGAATGCTCGCAATAGTGATGGCAATTATTACCCTTGTTTCAGTTATGGGTATTGTTGCTGAGGCTGCAAGCGTTACAGTAGGAGAATTAAATCTTGGTTATATGGCACCTACTAATGCAAAGGGTACTAAAACCATAGAAACAGTAAAGCTTTATGGAGATTATGACTACATTAATTTCTATATTAATTCTAAAAAGAAGAACAGCTATTTCGCTTACGAAATCTGTTCTGATAAGGACTATACAAATGTTATTGGTGGAAATGTTGTTTCCTGCGACAAGGGTACATATTCCTTCACAGACAAAATCAAATTAAAGGGTAATTTCAGCAGTAAGACCTATTATATGATTACTTATGCTTTAAAGGAGTATTCTAACGGTGACCTTGAAATCGACCGGAATTCAATGTGTCAATTTAAGGTTGTTGTTAAAAGAACGGCATCCTTTGACGATAAAATAGTAATTCTTAAAGAAGCAAAGAACACAACAAAGGGTGTTAATGTTTCCTGGAGCAAGCTCAGTGGCGCAAGTAAATATTACATTTACCGCCGAAGCCTTATGGGCACTAAGTGGACAAAGGTAGGTGCTGTGGGTAGCTCAAAAACAAGCTTTACAGATACCACAGCGAAAAATACAGGTAAATATGTTTATTCTGTTAAGGCTATAAATAAAAGCGGTACTGCTTCAAGATACCTTTATTCAGGTCTTACCTGTCTTTTTGCAAAGGCTCCCACTATGAAATCAATTACAGTTACATCTAACAATACAATTGAAATAAAATGGAACAGTACCTCAAGCAAAGCAAAATATAACATTATGCGAAAAGAGGGCGACGGTAGCTGGAAAACAATTAAATCCAACTATTCAGGAACATCATATAAGGATACATCAGTAAAGAGTGGTAAGAAATATACTTATTCAGTGAAAGCAGTTATTTCAACTGATTACGGTAAAGCTATAAGCTCTTATTACACAAATTCTGATAAGGCTGTAACCTATCTCAGAATGCCTACCCTTAAGGAAGCAACTGCAGTTGAAAACGGTGTTAATATAAGCTGGTATGATGTAAGCGGTGCTAAGGGCTACACAATTCTCAGAAAGAATAGTGATGGCTCAACAGGTTGGTCCTCTGTCGGAAAAGTTGGTGCTGATGCAACAAGCTTTATTGATACATCTGCTGATATTGAAACAGGCTATATTTACAGTGTTCGTTCTGAAGCTTCCAAAAACAAGGGCAGCTATAACAGTAAGGGTATTGAATATGTTTATGTTGCTCCCGAAATTCCTGATGAAACAGAGCCTGTAACAGATTCTGAATAAATCTGTCGAATAAAAATTTTATCGCACTCCTTTAGGGGTGCGAAATTTTTTTGTGTTGATTATTTTCTATGGGGGTGTTAGAATAAAATTGTAATAATAAAACAGAATTGCAGAAAGGAGATTTGGTATGAAAACAACGAAAAAAATTCTTTCAATAATTATGGCAATTATCACCGTTGCTTGTGCTGTGAGTATTATTGCTGAGGCTGCAAGCATTTCGGTAAAGGAATTGAACCTTGGATATATGGCACCAACAAACAGAAAGGGTACCAAAAATCTGTCAACTGTCACACTTTACGGGGATTATGATTATATTAATTTTTGCGTAAAATCCAAAAAGGATAACAGTTATTTCGGTTATGAGATTTATGCAGATAAAAATTATACCAAGCTAAAGGATAGCGGTGCTGTTCAATGCGACAAAGGTACATATAACATTCCTGCCCGAATTACATTAAAAGGTGCGTATTCCAGCAGAACGTATTATCTTTTTACTTATGCAGCAAAGATTGATTCTGATGGTAGTGTCAGTATCGATAAAAACTCTCTGCGCGAATATAAAATAGTTGTTAAAAGAACTGCCTCCTTTGACAATAAAATAGTAATTATTAAAGAGGCAAAGAACACAACAAAGGGCGTTAGTGTTTCCTGGAGTAAGCTCAGCGGTGCAAGTAAATACTACATTTACCGCCGAAGCCTTATGGGCACAACGTGGACTAAGGTAGGTGCTGTGGGTAGCTCAAAAACAAGCTTTATTGATACTACCGCCAAGAACACAGGCAAATATGTTTATTCTGTTAAGGGTATAAACAAAAGCGGAACTGCTTCAAGATACCTTTATTTCGGACCTGAAAGCATTTTTGCAAAAGCTCCCACAATGAAATCAATTGCAGTTACATATAATAATGCTGTTGAAATAAAGTGGAACAGTACCTCAAGCAAAGCAAAATATAACATTATGCGCAAAGCCGACGACGGTAGCTGGAAAACAATTAAAACCAACTATTCGGGCACATCATATAAAGATACTTCAGTAAAGAGTGGCACAAAATATAGTTATTCCGTTAAAGCGGTAATCCCCACTGATTACGGCGATGCAATAAGCGCATATTATTATAATTCTGATAAAGCAGTGGAATATCTCAGAATGCCCACTCTTAAGCAAGCGGTTACAGTTAAAAAAGGCGTTAAAATAAGCTGGTATGATGTAAGCGGCACTAAGGGATACACAATTCTCAGAAAGAACAGTGATGGCTCAACAGGTTGGTCTTCTGTAGGAAAAGTGGGCGCAGATGCAACAAGCTTTGTTGACGCATCTGCAGATACAAAAACAAATTATATTTATACTGTTCGTTCTGAAGCTTCAAAAAACAAGGGTAGCTACAACAGAGCAGGCGTTGAATATATCTCTCCCGAAAGCTCAATTGTTGCATATTATAAGGTGGTTAACGGTAAGGTTATCAACTTGGTTGATGGCAAGGAAATGGAAAATGCTGTTGTGGACTCTGATGGCTATTTCAGAGGCGGAAGGGTTGTGCTTCCGTCTTTCTATGAAAAAGCAAGCATTGAAGCGGTTATGGTTTATAACAGGGAATCCACGGATACACCAATCGGAAGTGGCTTGAGCTATTATGGTGGAGCGTTCCTGTTCAAAGAGGTTGTTGATTTGAATAACCGGGGTCAGATTCAAACTCCTTTCGGAGGAGGTCAGATTGGCACAAATTTTGCATTAACTCCTACATTCAATTACGATAAGAGGGTTTTGGACGATGGCGAATCCTATTGGTGTCTGGCGTTTGATAAAAACGAATCTACTCATGCATTGCAGATTAATGATGATTACGTAGAAAAAACACACTGGTCTAATTACATTAACAGTACATTCAATTTATCTGAAGAACATCAATTTAAAGAATTTATTGTATATTCCGAAAAGCTTACAAAGGGTGAAATGGCAAACCATTTTGCAGGTAGCGGAATATCACTGAGTGCCGATAAAAAATCTATTGTTGGTCGTGTTGTTGATGGTATCAGAGGTTTGGGAAGTGCTTTTGCCTTTACTAAAAAGGGACAATATGGTGTTCCTCAATGGTATGATACCAACACCAAGGTGGGAAGCTATTCTCTTGATGACGGAAACGGAAACACCTTGAATTATACTATTTCTGATTATATTGAGCCAAACCTTGGAATTGACCACAGCAAATATGAAAGCGTACATATTATTAAAAAGCCTGTAACATTACCTATGGGCTATAAATATGCATTATCTGCAGTTCCGTATCCCTTTAATGTGAATCACAATGGTGCATCTGACCAATATGATGTTTCGTGGAAATCCTCGGATGAAAGTATAGCTTTAGTAATTGACGGATTGGTTATTCCTCAAAAAACAGGTACAGTCACAATTACGGCAACATTAAGAGGAACAAAAATATCTGATAGCTGCACAATTGAAATTGTAAATAAAGAAAAGGCAAAGGATAACTCTGTCAGAATTTCATCTGAGTATATCAGCAAAAACGGGAATTCATTCTCAAAAACTGACTATGTGATGACAACCAATGCAATTTACGATGCTATCACAGAAACCTATGAGGATGGTTATAATCATATCATTTTTCCCAAAATTAATTTTTATGCCGCTCCTACCGGAACTGAGTATTACATTCCAAGCGGAATGACAGTTGAATTTCCTGAGGGCTCTGCTTTTCATATGATGCCAAGTGAAATAGCTAAAACCGAGGGCTATACCTATTTCAGAATGGGATGGGGATGGTGGAGCTGCAATATTCCCACCGAAAAGGCTACTGTTGAAAAGGATGAAAACGGAAATATTCTTGCTTATTATTGCAGAGATTCCCATTTGATTATTGATGAATATTACGGCGAATTTTATGATACAGATGCCACAATGAGCCGGCTTTATTCAGAAGCCAACAAATATCAATGGGATTGTGTGTTGCTTAGTATCGGAAAACGTGCAGAATTTTGCTCTGTTGAAGTGCGGGAAGCCAATTGTCCCACAGGCTTTTTTATAACAATGGGTGGTAAAGGTCACGCTGAATTGGTCAATGGTGAACAGGGCAGTGTTGCCGCTAATGAATTTGTGTCAGGTTGGTTGAACGATAGTGGTGAATTGGAAAAAAATTCCAATTGGATAAGCACAGAGGATTTCTATTCAGTTTCTAAAGCTGCTAATGGTATGGATACCTTGCACGAATACTATATTGGCGACTGGGAGCATAATGTTGTTATTGCAACTCAACGCCTGTATGATATTCTGTGGTATGATGAAGATTACAATTTAATCGGTGCTAACAGATGGCAATATGTTGATGAAGGATATTCCAATAAGCCTGAAAATGCAGTTTATTTTAAATTATCTATTCAACAAACAGAGCTTCCTGAGGGTACGGGTGAATATGTAAGAATAGGTCCTGATGAATCCTCAAGGTTCTGTGAGATTAAGAACACTAATATTATAAACGGTGCAGACGGATTAGCGTCTGTTGTTGGTGCCGTTGAAGCTTGTTGGATTCACGATAATTATGTATCGGGGGATGGCTTGCTGAAGGATTCTTCCTGGTCTCTTAACTTAGAAGATGGCTGGGCAGGTATGAGAGGCACAGTTATTGAAAGAAATATATTAAAAAAATATACTTATTATGATGGTGGTGAATATCGCGGTCCGGACTCCGGTACCTTAGCCCTTGGTTCCGGCTACAACACCTTCGTTGTTTCCAATTACCTTGGCGCTGTTCAACAAAGAAATTCCAATGTTGCTAACACTCATATTATCAATAATGTGGTGCATTCAATGTTCAGCTCCTTCAGTAGCGGAAAGCCCAACGATATCAGACCTAAGATTAACTCGCATATTTATTATAATGTTTTAGGTCAAAGCAGTAACGAAATATCTTCAAATGGTGTGAATTATTATCACGAAAACACAATAAATCCCGATGTTAATCTTTGGTAAAATGCAAAAAATATCGCTCCATGCTTTATGGGAGCGATATTTTTATTGACTATCATTTATTAATGTGTTAGAATAGAAATGTGCTAACAAAATAGAATACCGAAAGGAGTTTTAGTATGAAAATAACAAAAAGAATATTGTCTGTTGCAATGATAGTGGTAATGTTGATATCTGCTGTAAGCCTGTCGGCATTTGCGGCAAATATAACATTTACAGATAGTAGTTTAGGAGATGCGGCTTTAGTTCCGACTAATAGCAAATATAAAAAAGAGCTTGACACTGTGTATTTATACGGTGATTACGATTATCTTTATTTTAAAGGTAAGGCAAGTGAATATAATGTATATTTGTTTTATGAGATTTGCAGTGATAAAGATGGTGAAAATCTTATCGATTCCGGCTATGTTCATGTTTCTAATGGAGACACTAAAGCTGCTTGTGAAATAAAGTTAAAGGGTAAATATAAATCTAAAACATATTATATGTTTACATATGCTGCAAAAGTTGATTCGGATGGAAATGCCAGAGTAAGTCTAACATCATTTCGTCAGTATAATGTTAAAGTTGACAGAACCCCTACTTTTACTAATAATATTGTTGTTTTGAAATCAACCAAAAATACATGCGATGGTCCAAATGTTAGCTGGTATAAAGTTAATGGTGCAAGTAAATATTACATTTACCGTAGCGGAAAAACAGACATAAAATGGGAGAAAATCGGAACAGCAAGCGGTTCAAAAACAAGCTTTACAGATACATCCTTAAAGAAAAAGAACGGAGATTATAGATATACTGTAAAAGCTATAAACAAAAAGGGCGATGCTTCAAGATATTTGGCTTCAGGTATTTGGAGTAGTTTTGCAAGAGCACCCGTAATTAAATTAATTGAAGTTAAGTGTAATAATGCGATTGAAATTACATGGGGAAAAACCTCATCAAGTGCTAAATATGATATTTACAGAAAAACAGGCGATGGCGATTGGGAAAAAATAAAATCGAACTACAGAAAAACAACCTATGTAGATACAACTGTAAAAAACGGTAAGAAATACACTTATACAGTAAAAGCTAAAATTCCTGCATACTTTGGTACTGCAACAAGCTCATATTATTATAATTCCAATAAGGCAGTAACATACCTTAGAATGCCGACTCTTAGGTACGTGGATGAAGTTAAAAATGGTGTTAAAGTAAGATGGTATACCGTAAGTGGTGCAAAGGGCTACACAATTCTCAGAAAGAATAGTGATGGCTCAACAGGTTGGTCTTCTGTTGGAAAAGTGGGTGCGGATGCAACCAGCTTTGTTGATACTACCGCAGATGTTGAAAAAGGCTATATTTACAGTGTTCGTTCTGAGGCTTCCAAGAACAAAGGTAGCTATAACAGCACAGGTATTGAATATATCTACGTTGCTTCTGATATTCCTGACACAACAGAGCATATAACAAATTCTTAAACAGAATCTAAAGCGACAAATACCATAACGTAAAATCAATATCGCTCCTTGGTTTATAGGGGCGATATTTTTATTGACTAATATTTATTAATATGTTAGAATGGTGTTGTACTAATAAAATAGAAAGCTGAAAGGAGTTTTAGTATGAAAATCACAAAAAGAATTCTTTCATTAGTGATGGTTGTTGTTACCCTCGTTTCCTTTATGGGTATTGCTGCTGAGGCTGCAAGCGTTTCATTAAAGGAATTGAACCTTGGCTATATGGTGCCAATTGATGCCAAAGGAACAAAAACCATTGAAACAGTTAAGCTTTATGGTGATTATGATTACATAAATTTCTATATTAACAGTAGAAAAACCAATAGTTATTTTGCTTATGAGATTTATTCTGATAAAAGCAATACAAAGCTTGTAGAAGGGGATATTGTTGCTTGTGATGCAACGGGTACATATACCTTTACACCAAAAATCAAATTAAAGGGCAAATATGAATCTAAAACTTATTATATGATTACCTATGCTGCAAAGGTTTATTCTGATGGTAGCATTAGTATTGATAAGAATTCAACGCGCGAATTCAAGGTTGTGGTTAAAAGAACAGCCTCCTTTGGCGATAAAGTAGTAATGCTCAAAGAAGCAAAGAACACAACAAAGGGTGTTAATGTTTCTTGGAGTAAGCTTAGCGGTGCGAGTAAATATTATATTTACCGCAGAAGCATTAAGGGAACAAAGTGGACAAAGGTAGGTGCAACAGGCAGCTCAAAAACAAGCTTTACTGATACTTCTGCCAAAAACAAAGGAAAGTATGTTTATACTGTAAAAGGTATAAGCAAAAGTGGTAAAGCCTCAAGATACCTCTATTTCGGGCTTACAATTATTTTTGCAAAAGCTCCCACTATGAAATCAATTGCAGTTACATATGACAATGCAATTGAAATAAAGTGGAACAGTACCTCAAGCAAAGCAAAATATACAATCATGCGTAAAGCAGGTGGCGGTAGCTGGAAAACAATTAAAACTAACTACTCAGGCACATCTTATAAAGATACATCGGTTAAGAGTGGTACAAAATACACCTATTCCGTAAAAGCAGTTATTCGAACTGACTACGGCGATGCAATAAGCTCGTATTATTCAAACTCCGATAAGGTGGTAACATATCTCAGAATGCCCACTCTTAAGGAAGCAGTTGCAGTTGAAAACGGAGTTAAAGTTAAATGGGCAAGCGTAGATGGTGCTAAAGGTTATACTGTTTACAGAAAACCTCTTGGTACTTCAAATAGTTGGAAAAAATTAAAAACAGTTGATTCAGATATTACATCATATATTGATACAACGGCATCAACAACTAATGGTGCATATCTTTATACTGTTTGCACAGAAGGTAAGAATAATCGTGGTAGTTATAATAGTCAGGGGATTGAATATTTAGTTCTTGATAAACCTGTTATCAGTGTTGAAAGAGTTTCGGATAGCAATAGTGTTAAGATAATTTGGAAACACGATCCCCTTGTTAGCAAGTATAGAGTGTATCGTAGAGAAAAAAACGGTGAGTGGGAGTATGTGGGCTCTGAATTTGCTTATTATAATAATGATTATGACAATTTAAATAAAGCTGGAGTTTTTGAATATAGAGTTAAAGCTTTGAGGGACGAAGGTGCGGGTAAAACCTATAGCGATTATTCAAAAGCAGTTTCTTATAAGCATGCACCATATGTCTACTTTTCACAGATCGTTCATACTGATAGCATTGAAATTAGACTTCATGATGATTACGGTTATGATAAGTATAATGTATACAGAAAGGTTAGTAAAAATGAGGATGACAAATATGTTTTAGTTGGTTCAACTACTGATGATTACTTTATAGATGATTCACTTAAAAAAGATGTTGCCTATACGTATCAAGTCAGAGGCGTTCTTGATGGTGTTGAGCAAAAAAAATATACCAAGAGTTACACTTGCGGAATTAACACCAGTGCTAAAGCGGTAAAAAAACCTACCGTTAAAGTTATAGATGGCGAGTTGGATTCGTATGGTTATTATGAATCATATGGATATGATTTTAAAAAAGGGTGTTGGATGCCTATGCCTGTATCAGGCACACGCGATTCTTATAAATCATATTTAAATAAAAAAACCGGTAAATACAGATTTGCCTTTTGTTATAAAAACGATAAGGGGTTACGCACACCTATAGAAAGTTGTATAGTCGATTTTGAGTGGTTTGATAAAACAATTGATTATACAGCAGAATTGAAAAAAGAAGGCATAGTGGTAACTTTTGATTCATTAGGGGATAATGTTCGATATTATGAAATCGGTGTACGGTATATAGAATCGAAAAGAGTCTACGAGGATGGCTCGGATTCATATCGTGTTGTGCTGGATTCTTATCCACAATCCGATACAGTTGTGATAGAGACAATGGTAGTTACAAAAAATGGTGATGAGACACATACAAAAGATAAAGTAAAGTTATATTAGGTTAAAATTTTTGTACTAACAACACACCCCACAGTTTACTTTGTTGTAAACTGTGGGGTATAACTTTCGGTTTAATTAAATCAAACACCTGAATAAGCTGAGAAGCCACCGTCAACGGGAATGATAACGCCTGTTACAAATTTAGAATAGGTTTCATCGCTTAAGAAGAGAAGAGTACCCGTAAGGTCTTCGGGAACACCAAATCTGCCGAGAGGAGTGTGACCGAGGATTTTTTCACTTCTTGGAGTGAGTGAGCCATCTTCATTGTAAAGAAGTGCTTTGTTCTGGTTTGTTGAGAAGAAGCCGGGTGCAATAGCATTAACACGGAGACCTACTTCTGAGAAATGCACTGCCATAAACTGTGTGAAGTTTGAAATAGCCGCTTTTGCTGCGGAATATGCAGGGATTTTTGTAAGAGGCTTGTAGGAATTCATTGAGGAAATATTAATGATTGTTGCATTTTCCTTCCCAACCATATCCTTTGCAAAAACCTGAGTTGTGAGAAGAGTGCCCAGGAAATTAAGATTGAAAACAAATTCAATACCCTTGGGGTCAAGGTCAAAGAAGGTTTTAACATCCTCTGCTTTTTCAGCAAGGTCGCAAAGCTCAAATTTTTCCTTGGTTGTGTTGCCACTGGGGTGGTTACCACCTGCACCATTAATGAGAATATCGCAGGTACCGATTTTTTCATTAACAATATTTTTTGCGTTTTCAAGGCTTTCTTTATCAAGCACGTTACAAGCAACGCCAATAGCCTCAAAGCCCTCTGCTTTAATTTCTTCTGCAACTGCGTTTGCAGATTCTTCTCTTAAATCAAGAACTGCAACCTTAACGCCCTGACGTGCAAGGTCCTTTGCAAAGCCACCGCAGAGAACACCGCCGCCACCTGTAACAACTGCAACTCTGCCTTTTAAATTTTCGTGATTAAACATATTTAAAACTCCTTAATAGTTCTTAAAACTTTCTTACTGTAGCATCATTGAGATTTGCTTTTTCAAGGCAAACATCAAGCGCATCTGCCGCCGCATCAAATGCCGCACGGTTGGTGGGGTAGGTGTAGTCGTCCTTAAGCTGGTCTGCAGTACCGCCTTCACCCTCTAAATCCTTAAGACCATCAAATACTTTAAGGTGGGGTTCAAGTGTGAGGAAATGCGCACCATCTTTTTCTTTGGAGAATCTTGTGAGAAGCTCAACAATGTTACCGTCACCAAGACCTGCAGGACGAACCTTGCCACCCTCATAAAGACAGTCTTTAACGTGGAAATAGTCAATGTAATCCTTTAATAGCTCATAAGCGGGGAGAATATCAACACCGCACTGAATAAAGTTTGAGGGGTCAAAAATACCCTTGATTTTGCCCTCAAAGGCTTTGTATATTTCAAGGCAACGGATTTCGTTGTCGCCATAAATATCCTTTTCGTTTTCGTGACAGCACCAAATACCATTTTCAAGAGAGTAACTGCACATTTTATCAAGTCTTTCGAAAACCTCGTCACGATATTCCTCTAAGCTCTGACCTTTTGTAAAGAAAAAGCTGAACATTCTGATTCTTTCTGTACCGAGAATATTTGCAACCTCAACACAGTTTTTGAAATCCTCAAAATGAGGTGCGAAATCATCAGTGATTTCTATTTTGCCGTAATGAGAACCGATGGCAGAAACGCCGATACCGTTATCATCAAGAATTTTTTTGAGCTCCTTTGCCTGTTCAACAGAGTAAAGGGAAATATTACCCTCGTCAAGTCCGCGAGGCTCAATGTGAGTCATACCGTGTGCCTTTAAAGCGGCAATTTGTTCTTTTATTCCGCCACCAGCTTCATCAGCAAATGCGGAAAGATAAAATGTACAAGCCATTTTTGTTACTCCTTTATAGTCTTAGTTTTTTATTTCCTTTTATGATAAAAATATGCTTTTATTTTTTAGAATGTATTTAGCAGAAAGTCTTAAAAGCTCATCGGAATTGTAAACAGAAGAAAATTCCTCATCAACCCTTGCTATGATATCATAGTCAATTGAAACCTCACTGTCAGGGTCATACATTGGCAAAAGCTTTCCGTAATGCTCAATGTATTTATTCTCGCCAATTGCATTAAGCGCATCCGGAACAACAGAAATAAGAGGCTCGCCGTTGTTTTTGAAAAATGTTGATAGACCTTTTTTTGCATCCTCGTCAAAATATTCAAGAGCATAAACGAATTTCTTTTCCTGAGGAAGTGTATTGAAGAGCTCTGTCATATCCGTTGCTTTTTCAAGCATAACCTGAATGTTCATAGCAACGCCGTGAAGAAGCTCTGTTTCCTCTGCGGAATTGAGCCTTTCTTCTGTGAGAACAGTGAATTTTTCTCTTAATTCATAATCTCTTTTCCATATAGCCGCTTCCTTTTTCAGTCTTTCTCTGCGTTCTTTTCCTGATTTGAGAGCCTTAATCCAGGCGAAAATTGCAATGATTATTGCAACTAAAAGTATTACCCAGTAATACCATTGAACACCAAAAAGCATTTAATCACCCATTCTGTAAAGATTTGTAAATATCACTCTTTTTAAGACCTGTTTTCTTAGCGATTTCCTTTGCGGCTTCATTTTTAGAAAGCCCGTCTTCAACAAGCTCTTTCGCCATTTCAACGGCTGCTTCAACAGTGATTTCCTCATCCTTGTCCTCAGGCTTACCCTCAACAATGAGAACATATTCACCCTTGGCACTACCGTCCTTATATTTCTCTACTGCATCAAAAAGAGTGGTGCGCTCAACATTTTCGTGGATTTTGGTAATCTCCTTAACAAGAGCAATATTTCTGTTGTCCCAATATTTTGCCATATCCGAAAGGGTAGAGGCTAATTTATGAGGTGCCTCATAGAAAATCATTGTGCGCTTTTCGTTAACAAGCTCTTCAAGATGCTTTTTTCTGTTCTGCTTTGAAACAGTCAGAAAGCCCTCAAAGGTAAATCTGCCTGAGGGCATACCTGAAATTGCAAGGGCGGTAACAAAAGCGCAAGGACCGGGAACTGCAAGCACCTGAATTCCGTTTTCGTGGCAAAGTCTTGTTAAATCTTCACCGGGGTCGGAAATTATAGGCATACCTGCATCAGAAACAAGAGCGCAGTTTTCACCATTCAGAAGGCGGTCAATAATAACACCGCCTCTTTGAGCGCGGTTGTGTTCATAGTAGCTTACCATAGGCTTTTTAATACCGAAATGGTTAAGAAGCTTTATTGTTACTCTTGTGTCCTCTGCGGCAATAAAATCACATTCGGAAAGCACCTGAACCGCACGGGGAGAGAAATCACCTAAATTTCCTATAGGTGTTCCTACAACATAAAGTATTCCTGCCATTATAAAACATTACCTTCCGCATCAAATAAGGGGAGCTTTTCAAGATAAATAATATCTTTTCTGTCTGCGGCGTCACCCTCTGCAAGAACTGCGAGAGCACCTGCGTAATCTACCTCTGCCATTTCAATAAGCTTTTCAACTGCCTTGAGAGATTCGCCTGTTGAAATAACATCATCAACAATAATGACCTTTTTGCCCTTCATCTGCTCTGCTTCTGCAGTGTCAAGGTAAAGGTGTTGTTCACCCTCGGTTGTAATTGAGTTAACAACAACATCAAAAACACCTGTCATATAAAGCTTTGGCTTCTTTCTTGCAACAAAATATTTTTTTTCGCTCTGGCGTGACATTTCGTGAGCAAGAGGGATACCCTTTGCCTCTGCAGTGATTATGTAGTCAAATTCAGGAGCTTTTTTGAGAAGCGCATCTGCACAAGCAACTGTAAGCTCTGCATCACCAAACATAACGAAAGCACCAATCTGAAGCTTTTCGTTAAGGGGGCAGAGAGGAAGATTTCTGTCAAGTCCTGCAATTTTCATTGAATGATACATTTGTATCTCTCCTTTGAGGTGCACAAACCACACCATTATTCTACATTTTAATTATATAAAATAGGCAGAAAAAGTCAATAAGAAACAATGTTGAAAATAGTTCTATATTATTGTATAATAGTTCTATATTTATATGGAGTGAGTAGATAATATGCATATACCAACCTGCGAAACAAACGAACTTAATATAATCCCATTTGAAGAGGCACTTCTGAAAGAATCAGATGGCTCTTTTGAATATGACAGAAAAAAATGGCTCTATGTTCCAAACGCTTATACGGAATATCGTTATATTCTTGGAACAAGGGGCGAAAATCCTTTAATCTGTATCGGAATCAATCCGTCAACAGCAAAGCCGGATGATCTTGATAATACATTAAAATCTGTTGAGCGTACTTCCACTTTTAATGGGTTTGACAGCTTTATTATGTTCAATGTATATGCCCAGAGAGCAACAAATCCAAAGGATATGGACGGGGCTTTTAATGAATGCTTACATAACGAAAATATGAATGCCTTCAGATATATTCTTTCATCTTATGGTAAGGGTAAAACTCCTGCTGTATGGGCGGCATGGGGGACTATTATTGAGAAAAGACCCTATCTTATTCCCTGTGTTAAGGATATGATAAAAATCGGCAATGAATTCGGTGCAAAATGGTACACAGTGGGCAAACGCTCCGTTAAAGGTCACCCCCATCATCCGTTGTATCTTAAAAACAACAGTCCTGTCGATGATTTCGATATTGAAAGTTATATTTTAACACTTGAAAATATATAATCTTTGTTGACATTTTGCGACATCCTATGTTATAATTAGCACTATATTTTTCAAAAACTGTGATGAGAACAAGTAGCACTTTTCAGCATAAAAAAGAGAGTTGCCGTTTGGTGAGAGGCGCGTGAGCGGATAGTGTGAATACATCTCGGAGTTTCGCACCGAAAGTTTCAGTAGGCTGCGGCGGGTGCGCCCGTTAAAGCGTTCGAGTTTTATACTCGTTAAGGCAGGTTGCGTGAGCAATTTGCGAAAAAAGGTGGTAACACGGTCAGGTTATACTGCTCGTCCTTTAACTTCGGTTATGGGACGAGTTTTTTATTTTTCAAAAAACAAAAAGGAATGAAAAAAATTGCCTATTACAGATTTTCTTGTGATTAATGCAAATAATCACAAAAATGAGGTTGCTCTTGTTGAAATTAACCCTGAAATGCAGGGCAAAAGCCGTCAGACATGGCGTGAATATTCACTTATTGAAACAAACCCTTTCAATGTTGGCAGAAGTGAGCTTACATGGGGCGAGTTTGATAAAAGAGCAAACCGATTTGCAAACCTTCTTCTTTCAAGAGGTATCAAAAAAGGGGACAGAGTTGCAATTCTTCTTATGAACGGAATTGAATGGCTTCCCATTTACTTTGGTATTCTTAAAACAGGTGCTCTTGCAGTTCCTCTTAACTACCGCTATACTGCGGAAGAAATCAAATATTGCTTAAAGCTTTCTGATAGCGATGTTCTTGTTTTCGGTCCTGAGTTTACAGGTCGTGTAGAGGAAATTGCTCACAGAATTCCGGATGTTAAATATTCTTTCTATGTAGGTGAGGATTGCCCCACCTTTGCAGAAAGCTATGACAGACTCGTTACATATTGCTCATCTCATGCGCCCGGAATTGAAATTTCTGACGAGGATGAGGCGGCAGTTTATTTCTCATCAGGTACAACAGGCTTCCCCAAAGCAATTCTTCACGCTCACAAGAGCCTTGTTCACGCAGCTTTAACAGAACAGAAGCACCATTCACAAGGCAGAGATGATGTATTCCTTTGCATTCCGCCTCTTTATCATACAGGTGCCAAAATGCACTGGTTCGGTTCTCTTGTTGCAGGTAGTAAGGCAGTGCTTCTTAAGGGTACAAAGCCTGAGCTTATTATCAAAACTGCAAGTGAAGAGGGATGCACAATTGTATGGCTTCTTGTTCCCTGGGCTCAGGATATTCTGGATGCTATTGAAAGCGGTGAAATTGATTTAAGTGAATATTCACTTTCTCAGTGGAGATTGATGCATATAGGAGCTCAGCCTGTTCCACCAAGCCTTATTAAGCGTTGGCTTTCTATATTCCCTCATCATCAGTACGACACAAACTATGGTCTTAGCGAATCAATCGGTCCCGGTTGCGTTCACCTTGGTATTGAAAATGTTCATAAGGTTGGCGCAATCGGTAAAGCAGGCTATGGTTGGGAAGTTAAAATAGTTGACGAGAATAAAAATGAAGTTGCCAAAGGCGAGGTCGGTGAGCTTGCAGTTAAAGGTCCCGGAGTAATGCTTTGCTATTATAAAGATGAAAAAGCAACTAATGAGGTTCTCGCAGATGGTTGGCTTTACACAGGTGATATGGCTCAGGAGGATGAGGACGGATTTATTTTCCTTGTTGACCGTAAAAAAGACGTTATTATTTCAGGTGGCGAAAACCTTTATCCCGTACAGATTGAAGACTTCCTTCGTAAATATGATAAAATCAAGGATGTTGCGGTTATCGGTCTTCCCGATGCCCGTCTTGGTGAAATTGCCGCCGCTATTATTGAAGCAAAAGAGGGCGAAACCATAACAGAAGATGATATCAACGATTTCTGCTATGACTTACCAAGATATAAGCGCCCGAGAAAGCTTATTTTTGCTAAGGTTCCCCGTAACCCCACAGGTAAAATCGAGAAACCCAAGCTTCGCGAGATGTATTGTGGTGAAAGCCTTGTTGCTTCACAGAATGAAATCAATAAATAATTAAACCAAAGAGGTATATATAATGAAAAAGTTACTTTTGGGTAATGAAGCGGTTGCACGCGGTCTTTATGAGGGCGGTTGCAGAGTTGCTTCAAGCTACCCCGGAACGCCCAGTACAGAGGTTACAGAGTGCATTTCTACATACGATGAGATTACAAGCGAATGGGCACCCAATGAAAAGGTTGCAATGGAGGTGGCTTTCGGTGCCGCTGTTGCAGGTGCGCGTTCATTCTGTGCTATGAAGCATGTTGGTCTTAACGTTGCCGCAGACCCTCTTTTTACATCTTCCTATACAGGTGTTAATGCAGGTCTTGTTGTGGTTGTTGCTGATGACCCCGGTATGCATTCCTCACAGAATGAGCAGGATAGCCGCCATTATGCACAGGCTTCAAAAATTATGATGCTTGAGCCTTCAGATTCTGATGAATGCCTTAAATATTCAAAAATGGCGTTTGAGCTTTCAGAAAAGTTTGATACACCTGTTATTCTCCGTCTTACAACAAGAGTTTCTCATTCAAGAAGCCTTGCAGAAGTTTCCGACAGAGTTGATAATGGTCTTAAACCTTATGAGAAAAATGCACCTAAATATGTTATGGTTCCTGCTAACGCAAAGGTAAAGCACGTTCAGGTTGAAAAGAGAATTTTAGACCAGATTGAGTATTGCGAAACAGAAGCAGTTGAAAACGGACTTAACAGCGTTGAATACAATGACAAGAAAATCGGTGTTATTACTGCAGGTATCTGCTATGAATATGCTAAAGAAGCTCTTGGTGATAGAGCATCTTACCTCAAATTAGGTTGCGTTTATCCTCTTCCCGAGAAGTTTATTAAGGATTTCTGTGCAGAATGTGAAACGGTTTATGTTCTCGAAGAGCTTGATGATTATATTGAAACTCATTGTCGTAAAATCGGTGTCAATGTAAAGGGCAAAGCTGAATTTACTCTTTTAGGTGAATATTCACAGGGCCTTATCAGAAAGGTAATTCTCGGTGAAGAAAGTAAATCTCTCAAAGCTGATGTTGAAATCCCTGCAAGACCTCCTGTTCTTTGTGCGGGCTGTCCTCACCGTGGTCTTTTCTATGCTCTCAAAAAGCTTAATGTAACCGTTAGCGGTGACATTGGTTGCTATACTCTCGGTGCATCAAAGCCCCTCGGTATGATTGATACAGTTCTTTGTATGGGTGGTAGCGTATCAGGTCTTCACGGCAGAAACCTTGCAGACCCCGAGCACGCAAATAAATCCGTTGCAGTTATCGGTGACTCCACATTTATTCATTCAGGTGTTACAGGTCTTATTGATATTGCTTATAACAACAGCAATTCTGTTACAATTATTCTTGATAATAGTATAACAGGTATGACAGGTCACCAGCAGAACCCCACAACAGGCTTCAATATCAAGGGCGAGCCTGCAGCGGCAGTAAGCCTTGAAAAGCTTTGTGAAGCAGTTGGCATCAACAATGTTTTTGTTGTTGACCCCTATAACCTTGACGAAAGCTATACAACAATCAAAAATGCGCTTGAGCTTAATGCTCCTGCAGTTGTTATTTCAAGAAGACCTTGTGCTCTTCTTAAAACAGTTAAGCATAATCCACCCTTAAAGGTTAATAAGGATAAATGTAAGTCCTGTAAGATGTGTATGAAAATCGGTTGTCCTGCAATCAGTATGAAGGATGGCAAGGCAGAAATCGACTTTACACAGTGCCTCGGTTGCAATGTTTGTTCTCAGCTTTGCAAATTCGGTGCTATTGAATAAGAAAGGAGAGAGGCTATAATGAATAAATCAATTATGATAGTTGGCGTTGGCGGTCAGGGTACTCTGCTCGCAAGCCGTATTTTAGGTAGTGCTCTTCTTTCACAAGGGTACGATGTTAAGGTTTCCGAGGTTCACGGAATGAGCCAGCGTGGCGGTTCCGTTGTTACTTATGTAAAATATGGTGAAAAGGTATATTCTCCCGTTGTTGGTGAAGGCGAAGCAGACCTTATTCTTGCGTTTGAACAGCTTGAAGCGGCAAGATGGCTCAGTTGCCTTAAGCCCGATGGTAAGGTTATCGTTAACACACAGAAAATTGACCCTATGTCAGTTGTTATCGGTGACAGCGTTTACCCCGATGGTGTTCTTGACGCAGTAAGAAATGCAGGCGCAGCAGTTGTCGAGCTTGACGCTCTTCCTCTTGCAGTCCAGGCAGGTTCACCTAAGGCTACAAACGTTGTTCTTATCGGTGCAATGGCAAAAAATACAGATATTCCAAAGGAAATCTGGCTGGATGCAGTTAAATCCTGCGTCCCTGCAAAATTCCTCGATATGAACCTTAAAGCGTTTGAACTCGGTTACAATAAATAAAAACAAGGCTTCAGGACAGTAAAATGCCCTGAAGCCTTTTGTTGTATTACGTTTCTAAGGCACAGGCAAGCCAGTGCCTTACAGGTGCGATAGTATAATTGAGTTTGTAGTTTAGAGCGGTAACTGTAAGGTATAGGCTTGCCTATACCTCAGGACACATTAATAGAGGGGGGGTTATTTTGTATAAAAAGAAAACTATTGCAAGTGAAGGGAATTGAAAATGTATTGACTAATCTTGTCTAATGTGTTAACATAAATACAAAGGAGGAATTAAAATGAAAAAAGTTATATCATCATTCTTAGTTTCCTTGCTGATGCTTTCAGCTATCTTTTGTGTGCCTGTAAGCGCAGCCTCAAAGTCAGACGGCACATTTTCTTATGAATTATCCATAAATAAAAAGTATTATATTCTTGATGATGTAGTTTCAAAAATAAAGGGTTCTGTTAAAATTCCTAAAGAGTTTAAAGGCTTGCCTGTTAAAGCGATAGATAGCAGAGCTTTCTGGGATTGTGATGGAATTACATCAGTATCAATTTATTCTAATATTGAAAAAATTGGTGAAAACGCCTTTGGCCACTGTGATAAGCTTTCAGAAATATTTGTATCTGATTATGTAGATTATATTCATTCTACTGCCTTTGATAATACAGCATATTATAATGATTACGCTAATAGGGTAAGCAACGTATTTTATGTTGGCAATCATTTTATTAAAGCTACGGGTATTTCCGGTAATTATCGTGTTAAAGAGGGTACCCGAACTATTGCCGCCGCAGCTTTTAAGGGTTGTGGCAAATTGAAAGCTGTTATTCTTCCAACCTCAATTAAAGCTATTCACGAGTATACTTTTAATGGTTGCAGTGCTCTTAAGCATATTTATATTCCCGAGGGAATTAAATCAATCGGTAGTTATGCTTTTGAAGGTTCTTCATTAAAGTATGTTCATTTGCCATCTACATTAAAAAACGTAGGTGAATGTGCATTTCCGAGAATGACAGCAGTTTATATTCCTGCTAATGTTACAAATATTTCCCTTTGGGGATTTAATAGTGACACAGGTATGATTTTCGGTGAAGAAGGGTCACATGCACAGGTTTCTTCACTAGAAGAAGATATACCATTCACTGTTATTTCCGAACATACTCATAATATTGAAACTGTAAATTTTGCTACTGCATCTGTTAATACTTGTGGTATTACCTTTACTAAATGTGATGGTTGCGGTCAGATTTTTGACTATAAAGTTACAGCACAGAAAAAACCGTCTAAGGTTCCTTTAGGTAAAATCGAAAATACTGAGATCGGTGTGCGCATGTTTTTTGACACTGTTAAGGGTGCAGATGCTTATCGTGTTTACAGAAGAAATTATGGTGACGATGAGTGGAGCGTAATTGGTGTTTCGTTTTATGATTACTTTTATGATTATAATGCAAAAAACAACAAAAAATATCAATATACCGTAAAAGCTCTTAACGAAGCAGGTACAGGTGCTTCCAGCGGAACAAGATTAACAATCAAATTTGTTGCAATGCCTGAAATTACAGGTCTTGTGAATAACACTGCAGGTGTTAAAATTTCTTGGAAGAAAGTTAATTATGCTGATAGATATTATCTTTACAGATTCAATGAAACTGAAAGAAAATGGGAGCGCATAGTACGCATTTCAGGAAACAAAACCTTCAGCTATGTTGACGAGGATGTAAAATCAAGCAAGAGATATTATTATAAAATTAAAGCATATAATGATGGTTATCTGTCAGGTGATGTAGGTGGTGGTGCCCCTGCAATTGAAAGATTGAGCACCCCCAAGCTATCAACTGTTACATCAACAAAGAGCGGTGTTAAGTTTACATGGAAAAAGGTTACCGGTGCAGATGCTTATATCGTTTACAGAAAAACAGGCACCACAGGTAAGTGGAAAGAAATAAAAACCATTGAAGATGGTTCAACAGTTTCTTATACCGATAAAACCGCAGAAAAGGGCAAAACTTATTATTACTCTGTAAGAGCAAGCAGATATGGTATGTACAAGAGTGCATATAATACAACCGGTTTGAAAATTAAAGATAAGTATTAAAAGTAAAAGGCTTCAGGACAGTAAAATGCCCTGAAGCCTTGTTTTATACAAATAGCGATAAGGTGACGGATATTGTGACTAAAATGTAAACAATATACACTTTTATTGAAAAAAGATTGAAATTGTGTTACTGTGAAATTAACAAATATTGGAAAGAGGTGCTTCTATGAAAAAATTTAAAAAGTTAGTTGCAGTTGTGCTTGTTTTCGCAATGTTATCAATGTTGCCTTTAAGTGCAAGTGCATTGTCAATGGAAGGCGGTTTAGACCCGCTTAAAAACGAGTTCGTTTTTGCGGAAGGTCCTCTTGAAGAGGGGTATTCAATTGACTACCGTTATTTTTCACCTGTTAAGAAAAATGATACAACAAAATATCCTCTCGTTGTGTGGCTTCACGGTATGGGTGACGGCGCAGAAGATGGTCGCCAGGTTAATAACAGCCAGATAGCCTTCTGGGCAAGTGACGAATTCCAGGCTCGTTTTCAACCTGCAGGCGGTGCATTTATTTTAGCCGCTCGTTCAAGAGAAGAGGACGACTTTTATTGGGATGATGAAATGATTGCTCCCCTCAGAGCCGCTATTGATGAATTTATTGTTATGAATGGCGATAATATCGACCTTACAAGAATTTATGTTGGCGGTTATTCAATGGGCGGTAAAATGACCCTTAAAATGGCTATTTCTTACCCCGAAATGTTTGCAGCAGCTTTCCCGATTTGCCCCGCATGGTCACCTGATGCGAACTTGATTAAGCATCTTAAAGATATGCCTATATGGTTGACATCAAGCACTCTTGACCCTCTTGTTAACTACCATTTATCTGTAAAGCCTACATGGGAAAAAATTGTGAATACAACAAATGTGGCTGAGGATTGCAGATTCTCTACAATTACTAATGTTTGCTATGCAGACGGTACACCCACAAGTAGTGCCCATCACACATGGTTTGCAGTTAACTACGATATGTTCTCAACAGAAAACGGCAACTATCCCAATATGACAACTGTTGACGGAAATGGTAATGCTGTTGAATTAACTTACCCCGACGGTATGATTTCCTGGCTTTCTTCCCACACATCCGATTACGATGGTACGGTTATAGATGGCACAGGTAATATCGGACCCGGTGATGAAACAGATAATTTACTTGCTTCTAATAACATCTTGGAAATTCTTTTGATGATATTGAATGCAATTCTTAAATTCTTTGGTTTAGGTAGCTAATAAAAAACAATGAACAAGGCTTCAGGACAGTAAAAGGTCCTGAAGCCTTGTTTTTTATAATTCCGTGCGCAGCACCCGGAATTTGCCACTTGCCACTTTCAACTTTCCATTGGATTATACGTCGGTATAATCCACCTCAATATACCCATCCCCATCAATATCCTCGGGTAGCTGAGGTTTGTTTTTATTTATAACAATTTCCGAAACGATTTTAACAATACCGAAAACGAGAAGACCGAAGCCCACCATTGAGGTTATTGAGGTTGCACCCTTAAAGGGATTGAGAATAAGAGAGATACCGTATATTCCGATAATAACTGCAAAAATCTTTGAGAAAAGTCCGCCCTTGCCCGAAAAGAAAGCGGAAACACCGTAAATCACAATAGCGACACCCAATATAAAGGGGAGAACGGACAACAAAAATTTCGGATGTAAAAGGAGCATAAAGGCAACTGACAAAAGCACAATCCCCGATATTATATCAATAATGTTCGGGGTGCCTTCTTTTTTTGCTTTAACATAACGGACTGTTCTTATGATACCACCGATAAGAGTAGCAGTTCCTAAAACATAGCAGACAGTCATTAATGAGGTGTCCGGAAAAAGCAGAACAAAAAGCCCTACTATTGCAAAAATTCCACCGATAATCACATTAAAAACATTATCAGAAAATTTCTTTCTCAATTTTTTCATTTTTATATTCACCTTATATTTGTTTTTTATTTGATGTTTAAATATATTGTACCACAAAAAACTACCAAATAATTACAAAGTTATTAAATTTCCATAAATAAAAGTATTGCGAATTCTTCTACGGCGCATTTTCGCGCCCCGACACTCCTCACTCCTCATTCCTCACTCCTCACTTTTTTGCAACTAATTACATAATCCTACATATACTATATTGGTGAATTATATGATAAAAATGTATTTTAAGCCAAGGCTCAAAAGACCGCCACCTATAATTGCAAAGCGGTTTTATTTTAAGAATCGGCGGAAAACAATCGGCTTTCGGATTACGGCAATATTTTTGGTGCTTGTTATAGCTTTTGTTCTTGCAGATATTCGTTTGCGCCCGATTATAGAAACAGTGGGCGGTAATGCCCTTAAAAATAGTCTTTCAAACGTGGTTGATGGGGCGGTTAATGAAATTGTAGATGAGCTTGGTGTGAAATACGGAGAAATGGTGAATATAGAAAAAAACAGCGACGGTACAATCGCTGCCTTAACCCTTAATAATACTGCAATTAACGGCTATAAAGCAGAGTTAGCAGACGCTTGTTCTGATAAACTTTCGGATTTTGATAAAACCATTGTTCCCGTATCTTTAGGCTCTTTGTTGGGTGGTTCATTTTTGAACGGCAGAGGGTTTGATATAAATGTCCGTGCTACTATTTATGGTTTTGCAGTAACAGATATTATTTCAAAATTTGAAAGCGCAGGAATTAATCAGACCCGTCATATAATTTACCTTGAGGTAAAAGCCTCTGCTTATGCATATATGGGGCTTTGCAAATTGGAGGAAAGCGTTGATGAAACAATTATTCTTGTGGAAACAATTATTGTAGGCAAGGTTCCAAGCACTTATTACATAGGAAATGAAAACATAAATTATCCCTATATTCTTGAGTAGAATATAGGGATTTTAATTAGTCATTTATAAAGCTATCCATTAGTGTGTAGCCAACCTCAACATAGTTTCCTGCTTCCTTTGCGGTGTTCTCTGTGAAGCTTTCAATACCGTTATCGCTATGCTTTGATTTCTGATAAATAAGATAGGGAACAGCATCGCTTGCGTGAGTCATTGTAACAATGGGGGTGGGGTGGTCGGGGAGAACCATAACCTTGTAATCATCATATTTATCAAGCTCCGGGAGAACTCTTGCGAGAACTCTTTCGTCAATCATTTCAATTGCCTTAACCTTGTTTTCAGGCTCATTTCTGTGACCGCATTCATCGGGTGCTTCAATGTGAATGTAAACAAAATCCTTTGTTTTAAGCTCTTCAACAGCGCAGTCTGCCTTGCCCTCAAAGTTTGTGTCTATGTAGCCTGTTGCACCCTCAACATCGGGTGAGCCCATACCCGCACATTTTGCAATACCTTTAAGAAGGTCAACTGCAGAAATAATTGAGCCGTCAACACCATATTTCTCCTTGAAATTTGAAAGAGCAGGCTTTGTGCCCTCGCCCCAGAGCCAGATGGAGTTGGCAGGGCGTTCACCTCTTGCCATTCTTTCCTTGTTAACGGGATGCTCCATAAGAAAATCATAGCTTTCCTTCATCATCCCGATAAGCTCTTTTGCGTTTTCGCTGTCAGAAAGATGCTCGCCGATAACCTTACCTGAAATATCGTGGGGAGGAGTCATTTTGCCAAGGTCAAGAGTGCCGTTGTTCCAGACAAGGCAATGTCTGTAAGCAACACCACTGTAAAAAGCAAATTTCTCGTTACCGAAATGCTCCTGAACGCTCTTGATAATTTCTGCTGCTTCTGCAGTGGAAATATCACCCGCGCTGTAATCCACCATTGTTTTATCTTCGTAGTTTTCTTCATCGGAAAGTGTTACGAGATTTGTTCGGAAAATGATGTCGGTGTCCTTCATATCAACACCTATGCTCACTGCTTCAAGAGGGGAGCGACCTGTGTAGCATTCCTTGGGGTTGTAGCCTAAAACACTCATATTTGCAATATCGCTGCCGGGCTTAAGACCATCGGCAACAGTTTTAACAGTACCAACCTTGCCAAAGCGTGCAAGTTTATCAAGTAAGGGCTTTTTTGCAAGCTCCATAGGAGTTTTGCCGTCTAAAGCAGGAACGGGGTAATCTGCCATTCCGTCATATAAAACAACAAGATATTTCATCTTTATACCTCATTTCGTAATCAATGGTTTTATTTTACAACTAAAGTATGTTTGTGTCAATAAAATGGTGAAAAAACCTTGAAATATAAAGGGAATTAGAGTAATATAGAGTTTGTAAAAAACATAAACAAAGGAGCTTGTTTTCTATGAAATTACCTATTGCTATTCAGCTTTATTCCGTTCGTGACGATATGGAAAAGGATTTTTACGGCACAATTAAAAAGGTTAAGGACCTTGGCTACGAGGGTGTAGAATTTGCAGGACTTTTCGGCAAATCAGGTGTAGAGGTTAAGGCTATCTGTGATGAAATCGGCGTTGTTCCCGTTTCTGCTCACGTTCCTTATTACGATATGCTTGAAAATCCCGAAGCAGTTCTCAAAGATTATAAGGATATGGGTTGCAAATTCGTTGTTGTTCCTTATCTTACAGAGGAATGTCGCCCCGGTACAGATGGTTGGGCTTCAACTGTTGCAGGTATCGGCAAAATCGGTGCTGTTGCAAAAGAAATGGGACTTCAGCTTCTTTATCATAACCATGATTTTGAGTTCCTTAAAATCGATGGCGAATACGCTCTCGATATTCTTTATAACACAATTTCTGAAGATTTACTTAAAACAGAGCTTGATACCTGTTGGGTAAATGTTGGCGGTGAAGAGCCCAGTGCTTATGTTGAAAAATATTCAGGCAGAGCACCTATTGTTCATCTTAAGGATTTCAGCGGTTCAAAGGGTAACGGCCCTCTCTACAAGCTTATCGGTATTGAAGAGGAAGAAACAGATTCTAAAGAAAATACATTCGAATTTCGCCCCGTTGGTTACGGATGCCAGGATTGGAAGAAGATTATAGCTTCCGCAGAAAAAGCAGGTGCAGAATGGGTAGTTGTTGAGCAGGATGACCCCTCAATGGATAAAACACCTATTGAGTGTGCAGAAATGAGCATTAACTATTTAAAAACAATATAAGTAAAAATTATTGACCCCTATGAAATTTTCAGAATTTCATAGGGGTCAAGTGTTTATTCAATTCATCTCAATTGATTCAACCATTTCAATAATTTCTTCCTTTGTAAAGCCATTAGCAATAATTGAAAAATGCTCTGAAAAGTCTTCTTTACCTTGGAATTCTATAAAGTAACGGGAGCCGGAATCTTCTGAAAGGGAGCAGTAGCCATAGCATTTCAAATCATCGCTTTTTATTGTAATGTAACTGCTGGCGTGTGTTGGCATAACAGTTCCCCAAAGAGCATAATAAGCATACCACATTGAAAATTCTTTAGGAGATTTTTGTAAAAGATAGCCATCATAATCTCTGTTTTTAATCATGTGAATATAGATGTCAAAATTCCAAAAGGTTGTATCAGGGTCTATGCCCATATTTTCAATACCTTTTTTAACAAGAGGCATAAAGTACGGACGGCTGTATGTTCCGTCAAAGCCGAATGTACCGTGCTCCTCTTTGAATGTTTTAATATTTTCTTTTTGGAAAGGTACGCTAACGATAGCAATTGATTTACCATTGTCAAATTCAAGAGTTTCTGATTCAGTGTTTTGTTTGGTGTAAGTGTACTTACCAAGGTTTTTGTTAAGATAAAAAGAAGCAAACTGACCTTTGAAATTGGGTTCGTTTTTATCGTTTAATTCAATTTCATAAGCAACAGAAATCGCAGCCAGATTATCATTATAAAAATCCTGCTGAGCTAATTTTACAGGAATAATCAGATAACTGATAATTCCCACAACAAGCAAAATAACACTGATTATTGAAATGGTTGTAATAGCAACCTTTTTATTTCCTTTTTTTATTTTCTTGTTAGCGTTTTTTACTGCCTTATCAATATCTTTATCAATTTCAGGCTTTATATCTGTATCTTTTTGCAGGTTTAGAAGCTCTGCTTCGCAATGGGGGCAGTCCTTTAAATGCTCTTCTATGATATCAATTGAATCAGAGGAGCAAACACCGTCAATGTAAAGGGGGAGTAAATCCTTTATAATATCGCAACTGATTTTACCCATTTTCATTCATCCTTTCTATAATTTTTTGCTTTGCCCGATAATATGTAACTCTTGCCCAGCTTTCCGATTTCTCGAAAATCTCTGCAATAATTTCGTAGGAAAAATCGCCGAGAGTTTTCATATAAAAAACCTCTTTGTAAGGTGATTCTAAATCTCTTGAAGCAGACAAAATATTTTTTACATTATCTTTCTTTACAAGATTTTCTTCAATATTGTCATCGGAAACAAGGGTCAGAAAATCATCTATATTTTCTGTTGGCTTAGGGCGTTTAAGGTTTAAAAATGTGTTTTTGGCAATCTGGCAAAGCCATGTTTCAACCTTGCATTTGTGGTTGAATTTTTCATAAGATTTAATTGCCTTGAAAAATGTTTCCTGGGTTATATCCTCTGCAAGGCTTTCATCAAAGCAAAGGGTGAAAACATAGCCTTTAACGAATTTATAATATTTCTGATAAATTATTTCTATTTCATTCAAGCCCTTCACACCCTTTCAAAGCCTGTTCTTTTTGACCGGTCACTAATATGACACAGCAGTTTAGTTTTTGTTACAGAAATTCTAACATAAATTTATAAAATTTAAAATGTGAAAAGTAAGGAAACAGATTTGCTGGGGGATTACCTCTCTTCGAAGAGAGGGGAACCATCTCGAATATTTAAAATAATTCGATTTAGTATCAAGCGAGCTTGATGTAAATTTTTTGAAATAAAGTTCAGCGGAATGGTGGAGAGTTCTTGACGCGAACTCTTGAGCGTCTTTGAAGCGTAAGCTTCAACTGTAATGTGCTTTATGTACTGATAATATGAAATAGTAGAAATATTGTATTAAATGTATTAAACAGGTTAAGGTGAGATAATTATAATTAAATCTTACGATTTAACTACGCTCGAGAACTCGCGTAGAGAACTCTCCACCGCCCGACCAACTAATTTCAAATACTTTATTTATTTCACGCTTAAAAATTTATGTAATATAAGAACAAATAAAAAGGCGGTCCCCCTCTCTTCGAAGAGAGGTAAGGACTCGCCTTTACTTTTATTATAATTTATACAATACAGAAAATTTGATAAACAGATTATCTGTTAAGAATAAGCTTTGTAAGCTCAACGGGTTCAACAATTGTATCGCCCTTGTAAACTCTCATATTACCTGAAGCGATTTCGTCAATGAGGATAACTTCATCATTGTTGTAGCCGAATTCGAATTTGATATCCCAAAGGTCAAGACCGATTGTTTTAAGGTCATCAGCAATAATCTTTGTGATTTTAAGAGTCTGCTCCTTCATGCTTTCGAACATTGCAGGGCTCATAACACCGAGAGCTGCAAGACCTTCGCCTGTAACAAGGGGGTCACCTTTTTCATCGTTTTTGAATGTGCATTCAACATAGCCACCCTCAAGAACTGTGCCGTCTGCGATATATTCGCCATAGCGACGAATGAAGCTACCTGTTGCAACAAGTCTGCAAATAACCTCAAGACCATGACCGAAAACCTTACCGGGAAGAACTTCCATAGTAGCATTTTCAACATCTGCACTTACATAGTGAGTTTTGATGCCTGCTTCCTTGAGCATATCAAAGTAGTAGATAGATGTTTTGAGGTTTTCTTTACCGATACCCTCGATTGTAAGACCAACACTGTTTTCACCGGGATCGAAAACGCCGTCTTTACCTGTGCAGTCATCCTTGAACTTGAGCATTACGTTGCCGTTGTCAAGCTCGTAAACGTCTTTTGTTTTGCCTTCGTAAACTTTTTTCATAATAGACATCTCCTTGTTAAGGTTTTAGGAAATCTTTTCACACATAGAATTTTAATTCTTAAAGGGGTGAATGTCAAGTGCGAGAGGGTATTTTTTTTATTCTCAAAAAACATTCTAAAAATCTGTTATAAATAGGGGAGTTTGGAAAGTGATTTTTGGTGATTTTTTTATAAATGAAAAAACGAAAATGGAATTTAACCATTTCCGTTTTTCTGATCTAATTCTTTATAATGCAAAAGCTTGTTTTCGTACATCAGGTGGTCTGCGGTTGTTAGCTGTTTTTCGATTGTTTTACTGTTTTCTTCCCAGCTTGTACCAAAAGAAACGCTGATGCTGTTTTCTTTGAGTTTGTTGATAGCATACTGAACCCTCTGTTCAAAAATGTCTTTTTCAACAGGGTAGGTGATAACAACAAATTCGTCACCACCAATGCGGTAGGTATCGCCATTGAAAACACTATTGATACCATTTGCAGCATTTTTTATTAATCTGTCGCCTGATTCGTGACCCTCGGTATCGTTAACTTCTTTTAAGCCGTTAAGGTCAAAAAAGGCAATGCCAATATTGTCAACAGGTTCGTTTTGATATTCTTCAATATCGTGATTGAATTTGTTTCTGTTGTGAACTGCGGTAAGAGTATCTTCAAAGCTTAATCTGTGAAGCATTTCGTGACTTTCTCTTCTGTCGATGCTATCTAAAATGAAGAATGATGCAGATGAGAGAAGTGTTAAATCATCATAATTGATTTTCGGGTTATCAATTCCTAAAAAGCCGATTATAACATCCTCTTTAACAAGGGGAACCGCAATAAGGCTTTGGATTTGCTGCATTTCAAGGTATTTGTAAGTGTCACTTTCTTTATCAACGTCTTTATCAAGGCTTGAAATGTAGAAAGTTCCTGTTTCCTCAAATTTTTTAATCCAAACATCAATAACCTCAAGAGGAACATTCTGAAGATTGTCGATTTCCTTTGTAACACCCTTTGCGGCATATTCATAAGAGTTTGAGGTGGTCTGCTTTTCATAATCAAACTCAAAAAGATAAGCTCTGTCACCATCGAAATAATTGTTCAAGATTTTTAAAAGACTGTCAATTGCCTTGTTAATATCTTTTTCTTCTGCAAGGAGAGTTATGCAGTTTATAAGGGTATCGGCAATGCTTAATTGCTTCTTTGTTTTGTTTTCTCTGTTGCGAGAGGCTATAAGGTTAATTGCAGTAACAATAAAAACAAGAACACAAACACCTGCAAATGAAAATCTCAGAATGTTTAATGCGTGAGTGTTATGCCACCCGTGGTCACTTATTAGTTTTAGTTCAAGATAAGCTACAGCAAAAAATACTGTAAACATAGTAAGACCCGATAGTAAAACAATCTTATTGTTCTTGAAGAATTTTTTGAGCTTTCTTGTTTGCATAAACTCACCTGCCTTTGTTAAAAGGATAACATAAAATGAGTTGTTTGTAAATATTTATTGTTCAATATTAACATATTTTTAATGTTTGGTGTTGAATTGGAAAAACGGATGTATTATACTGTGAATATAAAAATTTCTACGGGAGTTGAAAAAATGAAGCACGAAAGACTCGAAATGAAAAATTATTTTATTTTTTTAGGTGAAGAGGGTAGGAATCCTACGCTTGATATATACTTACCTTACAATATGGCAGAAATGAAAAGAGAAAATCAAAAAAGACCTTGTATGCTCATTTGCCCCGGCGGCGGATATGGTATGTGCTCAGAAAGAGAGTCTGAGCCCATTGCTCTTCATTTTCTTCCTGAAGGCTTCAATGTTTTTGTTCTTACATATTCTGTTGCGCCCAACCGCTTTCCTACACAAATTCGTGAGGTTGCGGCGGCAGTTGAGCTTATTTATAAAAATGCTGAAGAATGGAACTGCGATACAGAAAAAATCGCAATTATGGGCTTTTCTGCAGGTGGTCATCTTGCTGCTCATTATTCAACAATGTTTGACTGCAAAGAGGTAAGAGCGGTTTTCCCTGAAAGCAAATCTGTTAATGCTTCTGTTCTTTGCTATCCTGTAATAAACGCAAATGCACGAACTGCCCATATGGGAAGCTTTATAAATCTTTTAGGACACCAGCCCGAAACTAAGGAAGAGGAAGAATATTTCTCCTGCGACAAGCAAGTTAAAGAAACAACCCCTCCTGCATATATCTGGCATACTGCAGAGGACGGTTGCGTTCCTGTTAAAAACAGTCTTCTTTATGCAGGTGCCTTGGCAGAAAAAGGCGTACCCTTCGAGCTTCGTATTTTTCCGTTCGGTGGTCACGGACTTTCCACCTGCGACAGTCAGACCATTGACGATATGACTCCTATATTTGAATATAATTCAGCTTGGCTTACAGATGTAAAAAAATGGTTGAAGCTTATTTTTAAACTTTAATGGTAGGTGCTTTTATGAATGAAAAATGGGTGCAGGTATGGGGTCAGGCACATTCAGCCCTTTCCTTTTTCTATTACCCCTCCTGCAAAAAAACATACAGACTTGTTATGAAATCTGCACTTTCGGGGAGCAAGGTTCGTTTTGAGCTTTCCAACGAATGTGCAAAAAATGATGTGAAAATAGGCGCTTTATCCGTTGCAAAGTGCGATGAAAACGGTAATTTTATTGCTGAATGCAAAACAGCAACAGTCAATTCTCAAAAAGCATTTTGCCTTAAAAGAGGTCAGGTTATTTTTAGTGATGAGGTGGAACTTGATATTAAATCAGGAGAATTTTTCTGCATAAATGCCTATGTGGAAAAAGGTGCTTTGAGAAGCGGTAATCTTCTTGATAATGCAGAGCTTTTAACAGTTAAAGGCGATGTTTCTCATATTTCTCAAATTGAAAACCAAAGAAGAATTCGTGATAAAGTAAGAGAAATTGCATCAACTGTTCTGAAAATGTATTTCCATAAACCCATACCGCTTTTTCAGTCTGTTCAGGTGCTGAATGATACCAATGCCCGAAGTATAGTTGTTTATGGTGACTCCATAAGTCAGCAGGGTTATTGGACAAATGCCTTTGCCGAAAGAATTTATGAAGCCTATCCCGAAAAATATTCAGTTATTAATAAATCTATTATGGGTACAAGGCTTTTAAGAGATTTCAGCACACGTTTTTTCTGTAAAGGTCTTTTTGGTAAAAGTGGTCTTAACAGATTGCAGAGAGACATTCTTAATTACCCTGACGTTGAATATGTTATTATCGCTCTTGGCACAAATGATTTTCTGCAATTCGGAACAGTGCAGGCTCCGAAATCCGAAAAACCAACGGCGCAAGAGTTTGTTGAGGGAATGATAAAGGTTTCCGAAGAGCTTGCAAAGAAAGATATTAAATTAATTGTTTTCAATATTCTGAATTTTGGTGAAAGCATTGATTCTCGTCCCGAAAAAGAAGCACTTGTTACTGAAGCAAATAAGCTTCTTTATGAAAACAGAGAACATTTTTATGCATTTTACAATCAAGCAGATTTGGTTGTTAATCCTGAAAAACCAACCTGCTCCAAGAAAGAATATCTTGGTAAAGATTTTGTTCATCCAAACAAATTGGGTGGAAAAATCGTTGCAGATAATGTGGATTTGGAATGGTTTGAATAAATAATACGGACAGTAAAATTCAACTGAATTTTACTGTCCGTATTATTATTATATACTTAAAATCTCATCAAGCGTAGGCATTGAGCTTTGAGCACCCATTCTGCTGACGGCTATCGACCCGGCTTTATTTCCTGTATCACAAGCCTTTTCAATATTACCGCTTCTGCTATATTCAAGAGCAAGGGCGGCGGTGAAGCAATCACCTGCGGCGGTTGTGTCAATAACATTGCTTTTATAAGGGGAGAAGAGCTTTAATTCTTTTCCATCCCATAATGAGCAACCTCTTTCACCAAGCTTTAGAACGATGTATTTTGCCTTGCTTCGTTCCATTAATGTTTTAGAAGCCATTAAAATATTTTCATCATTATCGGGGTAAATGCCCGTTAATGCCTTGGTTTCACTTTCGTTAGGTGAAAGAATTGTTGAACCCTGCATTTTTTCAAGACTGAAATTCTTTGCAGGACCGCAGTCAACAACAGTTGTGATACCACATTCTATCGCTTTATTAACACAGCTTACAACAACATCCTCGTTGGTTTCAAACTGCACGAGTAAAAGGTCAAGAGTATCATTGATTTCTGCAGCTGCCTTGTCGCTTTCAATTTCGGCATTTGCACCCTCATACACAACGATTCTGTTTCTGCCTTCACCATCAAGAATAATTGCCGCAAGACCTGTCTGAGAGCCGTCTGTTGCAACACCTGAAATATCAATATTGTTGCTTTTCAGGTTTTCCAAAAGCTTCGCTCCGTTGGCATCGGCTGCAACCTTGCCCACCATTTTAACATCTGCACCAAGCCTTGCCAATGCAGTTGCCTGATTAGCACCCTTACCCCCATTGGCATAGCCATAATCTGTTCCTAAAACATTTTCGCCCACATCGGGAACTTTTTTCATATTCAGGATTAAATCCATATTAATACTGCCAACAACCGCAGCACGAATACCTTTATACATAATTTTACTCCGAAATATATTCAATAAAATCTTCTGCGGCTTTGTCGATAGATTTATCCTTTAAGAACAATGCACTTGTACCTAAAACAAAAATATCTGCACCGCTCTTATTAAGCTTTCTGCCGTTTTCAAGGCTCACATTTCCGTCAACCTCAATAAGCATATTTTCGCAATTCCACTCTTTTAAAAGTGCTTTTGCTTCCTTTACCTTCTTTTCTGCACCAAGGAACATTTTCTGCCCTGCAAATCCGGGAGAAACAGTCATAACAAGAAGCATATCAATATATTCTGTTAAATGCTTTATGCTTTCAATGGGTGTCTGGGGGTTGAGGGCAAGACCTGCCTTACAGCCTTTATTTTTAATCATTTCAAGAACTCTGTGAATATGTATTTCCGATTCATAATGGACGCATAAAATATCATTCTCGGAAAGGTTCATTCTGTCAATAAATTTTGATGGCTCGTTGACCATCATGTGAATATCGAGAGGGATATCAGTAACCTTTTTGATTGCGTTGATTAAATCAAAGCCCAATGTGATATTGGGAACAAAAGAACCATCCATAATATCAATATGAAGGTAATCAATACCTGCTTTTTCAAGCTCATTTATATCGGGTAAAAGATTTGTAAGGTCCGCGCACATCAAAGATGCAGATAAATATTTTTTCATTTTTGTAAGCCTTTCGTTTATCAATGGTTTTTGTGATAATTATTTCTCAAAGCACCATTTTTGTTGCATTATTATTGCGGGGTCGCATTCGTCGTCGCTTTTTCTTGTGTAGAAAGCAGTGATTAAATCGCCATTATCCAGCTCAATTGTTGAGGGATAGCCTAAATCATCTGTGTCATAACCCTGGTGCAAAATAACTTCATTGCTCCAGGTTTCACCGTTGTCTTCGCTGAAAACAGCCCATATTCCGTAGGGCTTTTTTCTGTGAGAAAAGGTTGAAATCAATGTGCCTGATGAGTGCATAAAAATATGCGCAGGCGCACCGCTGTCATCGGGGATAATCTGATGGGGTTTGCTCCAGGTTGCACCGTTATCAATTGATTCAGTCTGATAAAGGGTGAATATAGTTTCTTCTGCATTTTCAACACGCAAATGGCAGATTATTTTCCCGTCAGAAAGTTGAATTGCATGGGGCTCATAAAAATAAAGCTCCTTGAATTCCTCGTATTTATAAATACCCAAATCACCCCGAAGGGTCATTTCGCCTGTGTCGGTGTTGATTGTATAAGCATATATGTGATTATGTATACCAAGCTTTCTTCCAACCCATAAAACAGTGCCATCATTTAGCTCAATAGGGCCGTGGGGTGAGGAAACAGGCGATTTATAAATCTCACCAAAGGTTTCGCCACAGTCATTACTGATACGGAAAAGTATGCCGAGATATTTTTCCTCATCTTCCTTGGAAACAGAATTGATATAATCAAAGCATTCCTGAGTCTGAGGCATATTTTCTCTTTGAAATTCAAGTGTGTTATTGAATGATGTTGCAATTAAACCGCTTTTGCCGAATGGGGTAAGTCCAACATCTCTGTCATCAAGGGGAGTATCAAAAATTGGTATAATATCTGAATAGCTTTCACCATTATCTTCACTGAAAGCAATAACACCCGTTCCGAATGGGCAGATATGCTCTACCCGACAGCCTGAAGCACCAACACAGATTTTGCCGTTCTGAAGCCTTGTAACAGTTGGCCACGCAAAATAATTATGACTTGAATGAGGATTACTCATTACAACCTTTGGAGTACCAATCAAATTTATTTTAAATGACACGAAGCATCACCCGAATTTCAAATAGTTATTACATACATTTTATAAAATTATAAGGTTTGTGTCAATAACAGGAATATGGGGAGTTGATTTTTGTTCTGAATGGGTGGTATAATTGTTTTATGGCTTGTGCTTGCAGGTATGAAGTATGTTATGCCTGTTGCCGAGCATCACGATTATTTGATTGAAAGCGTTGAACTTTTAGGCAGTGACGAAAAAACTGAATATATAAGAGATAAAGAGGCTCTTAAGATTAAACTCAAAGGCAATATTAAAAACGATTTGCCGATATGTTTTAAATTTTTTAACCTTATATAAGAAATTTGGTGATATTATGAACACATATTTAAATGAAATAACCTCAAAGCCTGTAAACACAGTGAACGGCAAGGTAGTTTATAAGATACCTGCAGGCGCTATGTGTGGCAATGGTGATTTGGGCGTTGTTTTTGATAATGACGAGAAGGACCTTATTATTCACATTTCAAAATGCGATTTTTGGAAATTTGTTAATGGTGCTCATGGTGAAGGCGGAATTAAAACTGTCGGAAACCTGCGCATCAGTAATGTTGGTTTGGAAAATTATAACATCAAGCAGTATTTTGATAAGGGACTTCTTGAATGCAAATTCGGTAATACAGAAATTGAATTTTTTGTGGCACCTGAAAATATCATTTTCTTTAAAATCAGAGCAAATGAATCTGATGCTTTCCCTGAGGTTTGTTTTGAAGCACCTGACACCTGTGGCTCACAGAATTCTTCTTTTGAGGAAAATGGTGTTAAATGCTGCATCCGTAAATTCTGTGGTGAAGAGGTTACAAAAGAAACAGGGGTTGCAGTTTGCCTTAAGGAATTTGGAGCAAGTGTTGCAGATGGTGTTAAAGCAACGCATTATTGTGCTTCAGTTGTTACTAATTTTGACGATGCCGAATATACTGCAAAAGCCATTGATATGGCATTGAATTGTGACTACAAGGAAGCAATGGCAAAAACACAGGATAAATGGGAGAAATTCTTTTCTGCATCTGAGGTAACGCTTGAAGATAAAGAAATTGAGGGCTTCTATAACTCAAGCCTGTATCACCTTGCAGGATGTATGGGTAATAAAGAATTTCCGCCGGGACTTTTCGGTAATTTCATAACTGACGATTTCTTCCCCTGGGCAGGGGATTATCATATGAATTATAACTATGAGGCACCCTATTATTGTGTTTGCTCTTCCAATCATCCTGAGCTTTTTGAGGGCTATATGGCACCCGTTAATGATATGAAGGATGAAGCAAAGCGGATGGCAAGGCTTTTTGGTTGCGGTGGTTATGCTTTTCCTGTAAGCTTCGGTCCGAAGGCTATGGATGTTTATTCTCAGGCTGATTGCAAGGAGCAC
>JAZMZY010000002.1:0-37099 GCA_045586265.1 Acutalibacteraceae bacterium | reverse complement strand
TTTTACAGCCTCTTTTCGGGGATAGGAAAAAAAGATGCAGAACGGACAAACCGAGTCCCGATAAGGCTTCAGGCTTATCGGGATTTGCCCGAAGGCGTACAAAGGTACGTCGAGTGGCGAGGTTTGTTCGTAGCATAAAACATTAATTTTTCTTGTTTTTTGAGTTTTGAATATGTTTATGGGGTTCTTACAGCTTTTTTACTGTAGGAACCCCTTGGTATATATGGTTTTATGCGGTCTGCGCTTTTTTTACATCCCCATTTTTTATACTCCAAAAAGTATATGTGTATTTCTTAAGTCACCATCCTTAATAAAATCATTGACAGAATACGCGTGCTTTTCCAAATCGTTGCAGGTGGCTTTTGTGATTTCTTTTTGTTTTAAAATATTTATTATCTCTTCTGCAACGCTATTAATTATTTCATTTTTTATATTGGCATTATCTGTACCATTATCTGTTGAAATAAGAAATTCAAGAGAGTCTGCAAAAGATTCACCATTTGGCAAATCTCTTAATGCTCTGAATTGCCATTTGTAATAGGGCATATATCTGCCGTTTAGGAGAAAATAAGCCTTCATAGCAGAATTTGAAAATTCAAAAAGTGAAAGTTGTGCAGAGGCGGTTTCACCACGACTTAAAATACGAGGGTAATTATATTGACCGCTTTGCGCCATTAAAAGAAGATTTCCTGCAAGCTTTTTCAAGAAAAAATCTTGTGGCATATTAAGTAGCTTGTTTCGGATTTCAGTAAATTCGCCAAAATCATCTTTGAAAACTTCTCCGTTTGTAGCTTCTGCTAAAGCGTAATCAGGGAGAGAGAACCATTGGTCTGTAGTCAGTTCACCATTTGGTGAGCCGATTTTTTTGTTGTAAAAATCACTTGTTCTGAAAACTCCATTACGACTACCACCAACAGGCTTTACAAGACTTCTTTTATAACCATAAAATTCTTTCGGCAGTTTAGAGTACGCTCTTTCTAAATTGAAAAAAGTTTTTTCATCTATTAAAGTTTCATCAGGAACAAAAAGGCAAAATCCCGGTTCAAAATCGTGGTCGTGTGAAATGTCGTCATCGTAACCATAGCAATCGGAACCACTACCCACAAGACCAACTGCAACTAAATGCTCGATTTCGGGGAATTGCTCTTTAAGCATAGCTCTGCCGTATTCCTCATAATACTTTTTTGAAAGCTCAAGCCCTTTCATAAATAACCCTCGCTCTTTCTTTTAATTGGTTTTCATATAAAAATCTGCCGTAATAACCAAAGGTAGGGGCACATTTTTCACAAACAAAAGCATAGTTTCCGTCAGTTTCGGAATATTTTTCATCAAGCACTTTTTCAGCCTTGTCTAATAAAACATCAATTTCCTCGCAGGCATTTTCAATGCCTTTCTGAGCTTCAATAGCATTCGCCATATTAAGATAGCTTACCGCTTGCTCTAAATTGAAAAGGGGATTATGATTTAGAACCTCAATTGCTTTTTCATAAAGCTCAAAGGCTTTTTCAAAAATTTTCAAGTCAACAAGTGAAAGTGCAAAGTTGTTGTACAGTCCTGCAAGCTTAGGGTCATTCTCTGGTAAAAGCTTTTCATATAAATAAACAGCTTTTTCAAAAAGTGCTATGCTTTTATCTGCTTCACTGAAGGCTTTGTATGCTGTGGCGCAGTTGGTGTAAGCAGTCGCACCCGTTACAGTATTTTCTATATTTAACACCTTAAGTAAATCCAGCGCCTTTGTACAGTATTTATAACATTTTTCTTTTTCTCCGATTTTTCTGTAAAGACCGATACACTCGTTGCAAAGAGAAAATAAAGCTTTATTATCGTTCTGATTTTGGGCAATCTCCACCCATTTTTCTAAAAAATCACGGGCAGAGCTGTAATCATTCTTGCTTAAAATATGGTCGAGTTCGGCAATAAGCTTATTAATGTTAATGGAGCTTTCAAAGATATTCATATAAAAACCTCGTCAGATTTATGAGAATATTCTATCACAAAACAAGGTGCTTTACAATGAGAATATATGACTATTTTGATGGTTGGTTCACTTTAATGCGTTAAAGTGGTGAAGTTGCATAAAAGAATTGATTATTGTATCTGAGTCTATGGCAAAATTTACAAAATAAAATAATTTCTTGAAAACCCCTTTACTTTACTGCGCTAAAGTGCTAAAATAGCACCACAATAAAAAAGGTGATTACACCTATGGAGGAAATTTTTATGAAAAAAGTATTAGCTATCGTAATGAGTATCGTTCTCGTTGCCGGTATCGTTTGCGCATTTGCATCCTGTGGCGGCAGCAAGGAATCTATCGTTGTTGGTTACACAATTTATGAACCAATGAACTACCTTGATGAAAACAATGAGCTTGTTGGCTTTGATACAGAGCTTGCAAAAGCAGTTTTTGAGAACCTTGGTTATGAAGTTATCTTCACTGAAATTAATTGGGACAGCAAATATACTGACCTTGATTCCGGCACAATTGACTGCGTATGGAACGGTTTCACAGCTAACACAGCAGATGATGACGGCGTTCTTCGTTCAGAAAAGGTTGACTTCTCTTACAACTATATGGAAAACCGTCAGGTAGTTGTTGTTGCTAAGGATTCAGGTATCAAATCCGCAAAAGACCTTAAAGGCAAAATGGGTATCGCTGAAAGCGGTTCTGCAGGTGAAACTTATGCAAAAGGCTTCAAAGGTGCAAAATACAAGGGCTTCACAAAGCAGACAGATTGTCTTCTTGAAATCGTAGCAGATACTGCAGACTTCGCAGTAGTTGATGCTCAGCTTGCAAAGAGCTATGTTGGTAACGGTGACTATAAAGACCTTATGATTGTTGATGCTCTTTCAAGTGATGTTGAATACTATGCAATCGGCTTCAAAAAGGGTAGCGAGCTTACAGCAAAGGTTAACGAACAGCTTGAAGCATTAGGTGCAGATGGCACTATCGAAGCTCTTGCAAAGAAATATGGCGTTGAGACAACAGCTATCAAGGATTTTGCAGACCAGAAATAAAAAATAATCCATTCGGAGTTAAAGTATGTCTTTTTTAGAAGTTACATCTTTCTTACTTGACGGCTTTAAAATTTCATTATTAATCTTTGGGGTGACTCTATTATTAGGGGCACCCCTTGGGTTGCCTATAGCCTTTGGCTCTATGAGTAAATTCAAGCCTGTCAAATATTTGTTTAAAGTTATTGTCTGGATTGTTCGAGGAATACCCTTGATGCTTCAGATATTCATTATCTATTATCTTCCCGGCTTGGTGTTTAATTTCCAGATTTTCGGTCAGGTTGACAGATTCTTCCTTATCGAATATGGAATTATGGATGCAGGCAGAATTATGGCAGTTTTAATTGCTTTCACTGTAAACTACGCTTGCTATTTCTCTGAAATTTACAGAGGTGGTATTGAAAGCATATCTAAAGGACAGTATGAAGCAGGTATTGTTCTCGGTATGACCAAATCACAGATTTTCAAGAAAATCATTCTCAAGCAGGTTATTCAGAGAATTGTTCCCCCAATGTCCAATGAAATTATCACTCTTATTAAGGATACTGCACTTGCAAACTGCATTATGGTTTGCGAAGTTATCAAGCAGGCGAAGGAGCTTGCCGCAACAAAGGCAATGATCTGGCCATTGTTCTACACAGGCTTATTCTATTTGTTGTTTGTTGGTCTTCTTACCATTATTCTCGGTAAGGGTGAAAAGAAACTGAGTTATTTCAGGAGTTAAGCTATGGCAATTTTAGAAGTTAAGGATTTAAAAAAGAATTTCGGGAAAACTCAGGTTTTAAAAGGTGTCAGCTTTACGGTTGAAGAGGGCGAGGTTTTAAGCATTATCGGTTCATCCGGTAGCGGTAAAACAACCATTCTTCGTTGTGTTAATCAGCTTGAAACACCCGACTCAGGCTACATATCTGTTGACGGACAAGTGTTTTTCAATGGTAAAGCAGAAAAGGAAAGTGACGAAGAACGCAGAAGACGTCAGCTTCTTGTTGGTCTTGTTTTTCAGGATTTTCACCTTTTCCCTCAGTACAATGTTCTTAAAAATGTAACTCTCGCCCCCGAGCTTTTAGCGGAAGAACGAGAGGATTACAAGCACAATAAAAAGCAGATTCATGAGGAAATTGAAGCAAAGGCAAAAGAAATTTTGGCTAAGGTTGGTCTTTCAGATAAATTGGAAAACTATCCCTGCGAGCTTTCGGGCGGTCAGAAGCAACGAGTTTCAATTGCAAGAGCATTGATGCTTGAGCCTAAGGTATTGTTCTTTGATGAGCCAACATCAGCACTTGACCCTGAGCTTACAGGTGAAATCCTTAAGGTTATTAAAGGTCTTGCAGAGGATAAAACAACAATGGTTATTGTTACCCACGAAATGTCCTTTGCAAAAGCCGTTTCCACAAAGGTTATCTTTATGGATGATGGTGTTATTGCTGAAGAGGGTACACCCGAAGAGGTTTTTGATAATCCCAAATCAGAGCGTACACGCGCATTTATAAGTAAATTTGACGATTAAATATTATTAACATAATACCGTTGACGAGCATAGTATGAGGTAAACAAGCACTATGCCGTCAATGGTGTTTTTTCAGGTGGCGACGAGAAAAGCTTTTGTCGTCCGTGAATTGCCTGAAAAATCTGTGCAGAAAATAACCGCCTGCAAAAATCGCAGGCGGTAAATTTTTGGTTTTTACAGTTTTTCAAGAATTTTCAGAACAATATCAGAAAATGCAGTTACATCTGACACAACTGAATTTGTATATTCGCTGACTGAAACATCATCTGCATTATCAGAGATTTTTCTGATGCTGACAAAGGGAATGTTCAAATGATAGCAAACTGCACCAAGAGCGCCACTTTCCATATCAAAAGCGCTTATGTTGAAAATTTCTTTATATTTCTGTCCTAATTCCTTGTTGGTAAGGAAGAAATCGCCTGTACCTAAATTGCCGTGCTTGAAGCCTTCAACAGAGCAAGCGGCATTATAAAGAGAATTATCGCATTTATATATGTAATCCTCCTGACCGGGCTTCTGACCGGGAAGTCTGCCGATGGGTGTTAAATCAAAATCACATTCAACGCAGGAATCGGAAACGATAATATCGCCCTTGAAAACACCTGAAACCGCACCACTCCAGCCTGTATTTATAACGCCGTCAAATTCGCCATAATTGAGCGCAAGTGCAGCACCCATAGCAGCGTTTACCTTGCCTATACCAAAGCAAACAACAGTACAATTATGGTTGTTGTAAGTAAAATCAAAAGCAGGCATATGTTTGATTTTATATTCCTTTTCAACAAGCTCACCAAGACTTTTTTTGCAAGGGTTGAATTCATCAATATCAGCAATTAAAATAAGATATTTCATTTTTATTCTCCTTTTTCTACTGCTTGCGCAAGAGCTTTTGCAAGCTGGTCGGGGCAGGAGGTGGATTTGAAGCCACAACGAATACCCTGAACGGCATTGATTATTTCGTCAACGGGCTTACCCTCACAAAGAGCGGCAATACCTTGAAGATTGCCGTGGCAACCGCCCTGGAATTTTACATTTTTAACAATGCCGTTTTCAATATCAAAGGTAAGATTTCTTGAGCAAACGCCCTGGGGTTTATATTCAAATGTCATTTTTAACTTCCTCGCTTTCGTTTTTTATCAAACTGAATGCTTCTTCTAATGTATCAAGTGGTGACTGCCCGCTTGATTTTTTTACTGTTATATATGGCTTTGGACCTCTTGAAACAAGAATTCTGCCTCGCATACCTTTAACAAGCAGAGCAACCTTACTCATATCAATTTCTTCAACATATAAAAGCAGGCTATTGTTATTCTGTCCGATTTCATAGATGCCTAAAGATGCAGCAGTGTTTCTTAAAAGAGCTACTTTAACGAGGCCTTCAACACCTGCAGGCGGTTCACCGAAGCGGTCAATAAGCTCGTCAATAACGTCGGAAGCATCTTCCTCGGTTTTAATATCTGCAATTCTCTTATAAATAGAAAGTCTTTGGGGTAAGCTTTCAATATATGTTTCGGGAATATGAGCGTCAATGCGGATATCAATAAGGCATTCCTTCTGATTGATTTTAATATCCTCGCCCTTTTCCTCAATAACGGCTTCGGAAAGAAGCTTCATATACATATCGTAGCCGACTGCTTCCATATGACCGTGTTGCTCGGAGCCTAAAAGGTTACCTGCACCTCGGATTTCAAGGTCACGCATAGCAATTTTAAAGCCTGAGCCGAATTCGGTATATTCACGGATTGCAGTAAGTCGCTTCTGAGCAATTTCGGTTAATTCTCGGTTACGGTTAAAGGTGAGATAAGCAAAGCCTCGCCTTGCAGAACGTCCTACCCGACCTCGTATCTGATGAAGCTGTGCAAGACCAAGGTGGTCTGCATTTTCAATTATCAAGGTATTGGCGTTGGGAACATCAACACCTGTTTCAATAATTGTGGTGCAGACTAAAATATCAATTTCACCCTCTAAAAGCTGACGCCATACCTCAGAAAGCTCATCCTCGCTCATTTTACCGTGAGCTATTCCTATATTGGCATCGGGTAAGAATTCGTGAATTGTTGCGGCAGTTTTATCAATGGTATTAACCTTGTTGTGAAGATAATAAACCTGACCGCCACGGCGTATTTCCTTTGCCATAGCTTCCGTTATAACTTCCCAATCGTGTTCAAGAACATAGGTTTGTACAGGAAATCTGTCCTGTGGCGCTTCCTCAATAACGGACATATCACGAATGCCTGACATTGCCATATTCATTGTTCGGGGAATGGGGGTTGCAGAAAGAGTAAGGCAGTCAACATCAGGGTACATTTCCTTAAGTTTTTCTTTCTGCCCGACACCAAATCTCTGTTCCTCGTCAACAATTATAAGCCCTAAATCTTTAAAGACAATATCTTTTGAAATAAGGCGGTGAGTGCCGACAATTATATCAATTGCGCCTCGTTTGAGAGCCTTGATAATTCTTGTTTGCTCCTTTGGCGTTCTGAAACGGGAGAGCATATCTGCTTCAATGGGGAAGCCTTCAAAACGGCGTAGAATTGTGTTGTAATGCTGAAGTGCAAGAATTGTTGTGGGAACAAGAATTGCACATTGCTTGCCGTCTGCAATACATTTGAATGCCGCCCTTAAGGCAACCTCGGTTTTGCCGAAGCCAACATCACCACAAAGGAGTCTGTCCATCGGGTGAGGCTTTTCCATATCATTTTTTATCTCGTTTATACTGCGAAGCTGGTCTTCTGTTTCATCATACTCAAAACGCCTTTCAAAGTCGTTTTGCATATCAATATCGGGAGAGAAGGCAAAGCCAGCAGTTTTCATTCTTTTTGAATAAAGCTCAATAAGCTCCTTTGCCATATTCTTGGCAGAGGCTTTAACACGAGCCTTCATTTTCTCCCAATCATTACCGCCTAAACGGGAAAGCTTAAGAGTTTTTGTATCGTCCTTTGGTCCTATATATTTTGAAACAAGGTCAAGCTGAGTGACAGGGACATATAAGGCGTCACCCTTGGCATAGGTGATTTTAATGAAATCCTTTGTAAGACCCGATACCTCTAATTTTTGTATTCCGTCAAAAATACCGATACCGTGAACGGAGTGAACAACATAATCGCCCCTTGAAAGCTCTTCAAGGCTTTGTATGGCATCCGCAGCCTTATAGTTCTTTTTGCGCTTTTGGGTGGATTTGTGAACACCCTTACCATAGGAAATAATGTTGAATTTTTCTGTTACATAACGGAAGCCACCCGACAAGCTACCCGATAAAACGCTTACTGTGTTTTTGGGGAATTGGGCAGGGGGAACAGGGAAAAACATTGCTTTGATGTCTTCTGTTTCCAAGGCTTCCACAAGAGCATTTGCGCTTTTTTCAGTACCTGCAAGAATTATGCAGGTTTCTTTTTTTGCAAGTGACGGCTTCAAATCATCAAAAAGCACCTCTAATGAGCCGTTCCAGAGAGGATTTTGCTGAACGTTGAATGTGGTAAGACTTTTAACAGGAGTATCAAAGCTGCCACGAGTAAAATTATCTATATAAATTGCTTTCTTTTTTTCGTAAATTAATAGCAATTCGGGGAATGTTAAAGAGAAACGGTCAAGACCTTTTGTAAGAACACCATTTTCAAATTGTGCCTTGATTTCCTGCAAAAGAAGCTTTGAAGAGCCTTGAACCTTATCTTTGACTGATGCACTTTCGCAAACAAAAAGGAAGGCATCATCCATATAATCAAAAATTGAAGCAGGATTTTCATAGGCGAGCGAAAGATATTTATCAACAGACTGAAGCTTAACACCCGAATTCAACATTTCAATATCTTTATTTAACTGCTCTTTTGCCTTTTTTGAGCCTTTACCTGAAACAGTAGAAATAAAGGCTTCAATTTTATTTTTTAATGCTTCTTCATTGTCAAAAACAATTTCGGTTGACGGGGTAATTTCGCAAAAATCAAGATTATCTGTTCTTCTCTGGGTTGATACGTCAAAAAGAGAAATTGTGTCAACCTCATCGCCCCAAAGCTCAATTCTTACGGGTTGAGGTGAATCAGGCGGGAAAAAGTCAATAATACCGCCTCTTACGGCAAACTGACCTGCACCCTCAACGCTTTCTGCTCTTTTAAAGCCCGCAGAAATGAGAATTTCTGTGACCCTTTCTGTTGATATTTCTGTATTGAAATCTATTTTAAATGTACGCTTTTTCAGTTCCTCGGGCGGAATTGTTAATTGGAGTGCAGACTCTGCAGAGCAAACAACAATTTTACACTCATTCTTTAAAATTGAGCATAGAGTTTTAATTCTTAACTGCTCATATTCTCTTGACTGACCCTGTGAAGAATTAAAGGAAAAATCTCTTGCAGGGTAGAAGCCTGCAATTTCTTTATTACCATTCAATTCATTTATGTCGGCAGTAAATTTTCTCGCAAGGCTTTCATCAGGCAAAACAACAACAGCTCTGCGGGAAAATTCCTCGCAAAGCGAAAAAACAAGATGTGCTTTAGGTGCAGGGGGCAGTCCCACAATTCCCGAGGGACACATATCTGCACCTATGTATCTTACAACATCTCTGTATTGAGTTGAATTCTGAAGAAGTTGCTTATAGCCTGACATAAAAACCTCAAAGGGAGTAACTTATTTACCTTAACCGTTATATTTTGACATTGCGCCCTCAAAATCACCCTTTACAAGCATTTCAAGAGCATCTGCGCTGTCTTCAATAGCATTTCTTACGGCAGGAATATCTTTTTTAGGGAAATTAGCAAGCACCCAATCGGCTAAATCATAGTCGGGGTGAGGCTTTGCGCCAACACCGATTTTGATTCTCGGGAAATTTTCAGAGCCTAAATGGGCAATAATGCTTTTAATTCCGTTGTGACCACCTGCACTGCCCTTTCTTCTTATGCGAAGCTTACCGGGCTCCAATGAAATATCATCAAAAACAACGATAATATTTTCCACAGGAATTTTATAGAATTTTGCACACTCTGCCACTGCAGTACCGCTGTTGTTCATCATTGTCTGTGGCTTCATAAAAAGCACCTTACTGCTTCCGATTCTTGCATCACCTATAAGCGCGTGGAATTTAAGCTTTTTTGCTTTAAAATTCAATTTATCTTCAAGATAGGTGATGAAAAGAAAGCCTGCATTGTGGCGGGTGGTTTCATATTTTGCACCGGGGTTACCCAAGCCTACAACTAAAAAATCATAGGTTGAGCTTCCACCGTCTTTTTTGAATTTGTTGAACATTATTTTTTGTTTCTCCGTTTATTTCTGATGTTGTCTTTTATATGGCTTTTTGATATTAACCCAATCCTCTTTTACTGTCTGGCGGTTTCTTGCAACTGCTAAAGCATTATCAGGAACATCCTCAGTTATTGTTGAGCCTGCGGCAGTAAAAGCATTTTCGCCAACTGTAACAGGGGCAACGAGATTAGTGTTGCAACCTATAAATGCACCATCCTTGACTGTTGTTCGGGACTTATTTCTTCCGTCATAGTTTACTGTTACGCAACCGCAACCGAAATTAACATCCTTACCCACATCAGAATCGCCAACGTAGAGAAGGTGGGGGAGCTTACTGCCCTCATCAACAGTTGAGTTTTTAACCTCAACAAAGTTACCGATATGCACCTTATCTGCAATTTTGCAGTTGGGTCTTATTTGCACAAAGGGACCGGCAGTAACACCTGAGCCGATTTCAGATTCAAAGCTCTGAGTGTTGTTAAGCTTTGTGTTGTCACCTACAATTGTATCGTAAATATATGAGTTAGGACCAATTGTGCAGTTTTCACCAATCTGAGTTTTACCCATAATAATTGTGTTAGGTAAAATAAGAGTGCCTTTACCGATTTTTATGTTTTCTTCAATGATAATTCCATCGAAGCAAGGGATTTCTACACCGTCTGAAATAAGCTTTTCAATAATTGCTATTCTTTGATTATTATCAATCATAGAGCAGTCTCCTTAAGAACATATTTATCTAATTTATTATTCTATCATATATTATGCTCTTTTTCAAGGAGATAAAACCTACTTGATTTTATAAATATTCTCGTAAAATGTTCGTTTCAATCCCAAAAAGATGTTGATTTGTTCACATTTCTAATGTATAATTGTCACATATTACCCAAGGAAGAGTGGTGAAGGTGCTTGACAGATAAATTCAAACGAAATCTGATGGTTTTTATTTCTGTGCTTCTCACAGTGCTTGCAGGCATTTCTCTTCCTTTCTTATCAAGCCTTTTACCTGATGTAATAAATAAGGTTAAGCTGACATCGGCAATAGCAGATGTGGGTAAATACGATTTAGATAATGGCGACTCTGCCTATTTATCAGGCGAATGGGAGTTTTTTTGGGATAAACACATTGTTTCCGAAAATATAAATAACCCTCAACCGGATTCCTATGTTCAGGTGCCGTCCTCATGGACAACTTATGAAATAAATGGGAAAAACCTTTCCAATGGTGGCATAGCAAGCTACCGTGCATATTTGAATAATGTAAGTGTAACACAACCCTTTGTGATTAGTGTTCCTAATCTGTCGGGTAAGTGTGAGGTTTTTATTAACGGAGAATGTGTTTTTTCAAATCGAAGCATACCGGGAAGCACTCATTCGGCAGTGGTTGAGTCTTATGCTATTCCTTATACCTTCCCGGATGGTGCAGAAAGAAATTGCGAGGTTGTAATTGAAGTGACCTGCAATTTTTCAAGTGGCTTAACCACTGTTCCCACTCTTTCAACTTATGAGCAATTTCACTCAAGTGAAATTGGGATGTTAGCTCAGAGGTATTTCTACATAGGTATTGTAATCTTTATTGCCATAGCTGTGCTTATGTTAGGTGTATTAAACAAGGATGTGGGCGATCAATTCTGGCTATTCGTTTTGTGCTTTGCATTTGCATTCAGAATGCTTATAACCAACGAGGGCTATATGGTGTCGCATGGTCTTTTCGGTGATTTGAATTATGAAATTATGACCTCATTAGTATATGTATCAACATACATAATAAAACTGTCAATGCTTATGCATCTGGTAAATGTTTTAGGTATAAAAATCAAGCAAGGAAGCCTTGTTTTTATATCAGGACTATTTCTTGTCTGTGCCTTCGTTCCGTATATTCTGTATGATTATATATACATTGCAACATCATATATGTGGCTTCAGTCGGTTACATATTTGTTGGACGTAGTTCTTATATATAAAATTTCCGAAAAAATTGTGGCTCGTAAAAAATTTGCAGTACTGTATCTTTTGGTTTACTGCGTAACATCCGCAGGCATTGTAATTGATAATTTCTACATAAACGGTTATATTTCTCAGAATGTCACTTATATTATGCCAATGGCTTGTATGATATTCATATCAAGCGTTGTTCTTGTGCATTTCGGCGATACGGTTGAAGCTTTCATTCAAGCACGAAAGACGGCAGAGCTGCAAAAGGAATTGGGCGATATGAATATGACTTTAATGCTTAGCCAGATTCAACCTCATTTTATGTATAATGCCCTTAACACCATAAAGTATCTCACCAAAAAAGATCCTAAGGCAGCAGAACACGCCATTGTTCGTTTTTCCAACTATTTAAGGGCAAATATGGATTCACTTACACAGAAAGAGCCCATCCCCTTTAAAAAGGAAATGGAGCACGTTGAAAATTATATTTCTATTGAACGCTTGCGCTTTGGCGACAGATTGAATGTGGAATATAATATAGATTTTGACGATTTCAGAATACCGCCTCTGACAATTCAACCCATTGCGGAAAATGCCATAAAGCACGGTATAAATCAAAGGGTTGACGGTGGCACCCTGAAAATATCTTCTTACGAAGAGAATGATAATGTTTTTATAGTTGTTGAAGATAATGGTGTGGGCTTTGATGTTAATGAAACCAAAAATGACGGTCGCTCACATATCGGAATGAGCAATATAAAAAACAGACTTAAAGAAATGCTGGGTGCAGAGGTTATTGTTGAAAGCGTAATCAATTCCGGCACAACAGTTACAATAAAAATACCCAGGGAGGAAAAAACAGGATGAGAATAATGGCAGTGGATGATGAGGTTCTCGCTCTTGAGGATTTTGAGGATACCTGCAGAGATTTAGGGATTTCTGATGAAATAGTTAAATTTAATAATCCCCTTGATGCTCTCAGCTTTGTTGCAACAAATAAGGTGGATATTGCGTTTCTGGATATAGAAATGCCGGTTATAAAGGGTATTGAGCTTGCAAAGAGAATCAAAGCAATAAACCAAAATGTCCGTGTGATTTTTGCAACAAGCTACGGCAATTATGCCTTAGAGGCTTTCGGTGTTGATGCAGTTGACTATGTTATGAAGCCCTATGAGCCCGAGGATATAAAAAGAGCTTATGAAAAAGCACTTCTTGTTAAGGATGCAGTAACAGAAAACAGAGTGTTTGTTAAAACCTTTGGTTATTTTGATGTTTTTGTTGACGGAAAATCTGTTTCCTTCCCAAGCGCCAAGAGTAAAGAGCTTTTAGCACTTCTTGTTGACAGAAATGGTGGAGTTGTTAATACCGAACAGGCTATTGCAGTTCTCTGGGAAGGCAGGAAATATGACGAAACTGTTCAATCTCTTTTCAGGAAGGTTCTTAAATCCTTAAGGCTTTCTCTTGAAGAAGCAGGAATTTCAGATATACTTGTTGATAATCGTAACCAACGCAGTGTAGATAAAAGCAAATTTGCCTGCGATTACTATGATTTTCTTGAAAACGGAAAAAATGAAAACACCAAGTATTTCGGAAAATATATGGAACAATATGACTGGGCAAAGGAAACCGAAAAGCAGATTAATGAGATGATGTAAATAAAAAAGCAAATGAGATGCATTGAGCTCTCATTTGCTTTTTCTTTATTTAATTTTCATAACAACCGTAAGAACGTGCTTTGCAGTTTCCTGCATTTCACCAAGTGTAATACCATCCTTTTTACCATAGGTTTTAAGGAGGGTGCCGTCGGGCTTTTTCTTGCCTGTTCTTTTGCCACCGGGCATAAGCACATCAACACCTGCTCTTACTCGGTAAGCGTTATCCTTCATTTCGGGGAATTCGGGGCTGTTTGAGGATTGCATCCACCAGTCTGTCATAACAAGACCACCGAAGCCCCATTCGTTTCTTAGAATTCTTGTGCAAAGGTCGTAGTGATAATGTCCCCATACACCATTGATTTTGTTATATGAGGTCATTAATGAAAGGGGATTTGCTTCCTTAACACAAATTTCAAAGCCCTTGAGATAAATTTCTCTCAATGCTCTTTCGGAAAGCCTTGAATCTGTGCGTGTTCTGTTGGTTTCCTGAGAGTTACAGGCAAAATGCTTGGGACAAGCGGAAACACCCTCACTCTGCACACCCTTTACAATTGCGGCGGCAGTTTTGCCTGTTACAAAGGGGTCTTCTGAGAAATATTCAAAGTTTCTTCCGCAAAGTGGGCTTCTGTGAATGTTCATACCCGGGGCTAAAAGAATATCAGAGCCCTTGGCTTTCATTTCGCTACCGACTTTTTTATACATTTCATAAGCCAAATCAGGATTCCACATTGCAGAAACTGAAGCACCGATGGGAAGAAGAGAGCAACAAGCCTTTATACGAATACCTGAGGGTCCGTCTGTGGTGGTGAGGGGAGCAACACCCTTATCACGCAAGGACTGAGTAACACCACCCAATGCACCTGCGTTACCCTCGTTACCGAGAGGGCTATTCATTGTGTAGTCACCTCGGGAAATTGCTTCAAGCTCGTCGAGAGAAAGCTGAGCAACAAATTCATCAAGAGTGCATTTACCCTCTTTAACATCCTGAAGCTTCAAGCCCTTGTCACCTGTCTGACCGCAATCCTTGGGAAGATTTTTAAGAATTATTTCTCTTAAATTATTGGTTGAAGCAGATACATCTCCACCTACAAGTGTGGCACCGTTTTCCTCAGGTACTATTACAGACCATACAAAATTTTCTTTAGGTGCGCAAACCTCTTTGAGTGCTTCTAAAACAATAGTTTCGGGGATATCAAATGAGAAAACCTTTTCTGCAGAGCGCACATCTGCGCCAAGGTAGAAATTATATGCGCCTTTTTCAAGTATGTAGCAGGATTTGTGACCGCTTGCACCACTATCATCGTAAGAAGAAAAAGCATAGAAGGGAATATTGAATTCAAATTCCTCTTTTTCGCCCTTTGCAAGTGCTTTTGATTTTTTAAAATCACAAAGAACTCTTGAGGGCTTATCTAAAGCGCCCTGAGGTGCTTCGCAATAAACCTGTAAAACATCCTTGCCACAGAAACCACCAATGTTTTCGGTTGATGCTTTAAGAGTTACGGTATTATCTTTAACCTCACCGCTTATAAAATCTCTTTTATACTCAGAATAGCCAAGACCGAAGCCGAAGGGATAGAGAACCTTATCTTTTGCAAAGGTTTCAAAATATCTGTAACCAACAAAAATATCTTCAGTGTAGTTGTTGTATTCTTTTTCACCAAAACTATTTGCACAAGGATAATCAAAATAATCTTCTGCGATGGTATCGGTAAGTTTGCCTGAAGGCTCTTGTTTACCAAGAAGCACATCTGCAAGGGCGTTACCGCTTTCCATACCGCCCTGCCAGGGAATGAGAATTGCACTGTCATTCTTAAGCAAATCCGTTTCCCAGCTCATATCAATAATACTGCCGATGTTAAGCACAACAACAGTCTTTTTGAAAGAGGAACTAACTCTTTTAATAAGAGCTTTTTCGTCCTCTGTGAGATAATAGCTTCCCTCTTCAAGCTTGTTTTCTCTGTCCTCACCTGCAGAACGACCGATTACAATAACTGCACAGTCGCTTTTCTTTGAGGCGTTTTCAATAACGCTTGCTTCAATGGGCATTTCATCATAATAAAGTGGCCAATGCCCCCAGAAGCCGTGGTCGGGAGGATTTTTTCTGCACCACTCTGCATAAATATCTGCAAGCTCGGTGTTAATTTTAGCACCTGCATTTTCAAGTCCTTCCATTAAATTTACGGTATAAGGCTTGATAACGTCGCCACCTGAACCATAGCCCACAAACATATAATCGTTCTGTACTCTGCCGAAAACAGAAATTGTTTCATTTTCGGAAAAAGGGAGAACATTATCATTTCTCAAAAGAACAGTACCCTCTGCGGCGGCAGACCTTAAAAGCTCAGGCATACCCTCGGTAACGGTTCTGTCGAGATTATCGTTGTTCTGCGCCTCATTCTGACCGACCTTGTTTACCACAAGACCAATCAGATTAAAGGTTTTTCGCTTGATTTTTTCAAAAGATTTCATAACTGCAGCTCCTATGAAAAAGATATGTTAAAATTATACAGTTTTTTTGTTGTTCGGTCAATAGCATTTCAATTGACAAAGCTTATGCTAAATGATATATTAAAATACAGAAAATGAAAGGAATGCACAAAATAATTGTGTAAGAGAAAATGAGTTTTAAAGAGTTTTTAAAAGCCACATTAAATAAGCCGCTTCCTGAGGATGAGGTAAAATATTTTGGGCTCAGAAGCAGAATTTCGGGTTATATTCTTACAAAGGCACAGCAGAATTCCCCAACCTGCGGTTATAACTACGAGGCGGATATAACAAAATTCTGGGAAGAATTTAACGAATTAAAAGAAAATTGCGGTTACGAGCTCTCCTTCAATACTCTTATGATGAAAGTATTGAGTGAAGGTCTTAAGGCTGCACCAAAATTGAATTCACATATCAACTTCAACACAACCAATTCCTGCGGAACTATCATAATGAAAAAGCATATTGATATTGCTATGCCTGTTCTTCTTGATAACGGTGAAACCTTTCCTATAAAAGTAAGAGAAACAGAAACCAAGAGCTTAAAAGAGCTTTCTGAGCAGATAGCAGAGCTTTTCCAAAGATTAAAAACAACAGATTTAGACAAGGTTATGTTTGATGTGGTTACACAAAGAACAATCGGTCTTCTCTTAAAAGGCGATATTAAAGCAACAATTGCTCAGACTGTTACAGGTTATGTTGGCAAGCATAAGGTTGCAAAGCTTGACGGAAGATTAAAGCCCGCTCCCCGTGATGGCTCAATGCTCTATATTGAAGAGCTTAACGAAGGCTCTGTTTGTATGACAAACTGGGGTGTTCTTTATGATGGCTTAAGCGGTAATGTTACATATACACCTCTTCTTTATCCTCAGGTTTTCCTTTTTGCTATGGGCGTTGTGAAAGATACCGATTATGCTTTCAGAAACGAAAAGGGTGAGGTTGATATTGCAACTAAAAAGACCTTGCCTATTACTCTTATGTTTGACCATAGAATTGGTGCATTTAACGATGTAATGCCCTTTATCAAAAAGCTTGACGAGATATTCGAAAATCCTGAAATTATTAAAGAATGGTAAAGAAAACCCATTGATTTTCACGGAAATCAATGGGTTTTCTTATGCTTTGTTTTTGTTTGTGTGTTTCTGAATTATACCAAAGAGAATATAAAATACTGCCACACCCAAAACAACGCCGCAGGTGTCAACAAACCAATCGGTAAACTGACAGGCTCGTCCGGGAACGAAATACTGATGTATTTCATCAGATAAGGCGTACAACGAGGACAATAAAACAGATAGTAAGGGCTTCGGTTTGTTTTTAAAAGAAAAAATAAAATTAGTGAATATAAATCCTAAACCCGCAAATTCACAAAAATGGGCTAAGGTGCGTATAGTATTTTCCTTTGGCATAGTGCCGAAAACGGCAGTCAGAAGTTCAACCACCCAACCGCTTGTGGAAGAGGAGTCCTGTCCGTTCTGGGCAGATAAAACAAATATTATTGTTAAAACTGCCAACAGTGTAACGGCAGATAAAGTTATATAAATTATTCTTCCTTTTGAATATTTCATTTCAACCTCATTTATTTTTTATGAATAATATTTGCAAACATCCTTAAGAGAGCATTGCTGGCATTTAGGTCTTCTTGCAATGCATACAGCTCGTCCGTGAAGAACAATCCTGTGACAGAAATCGTTGCTTTCTTCAGGGGGTAAAATCTTTTTTAACTGCATTTCAACATTTTTAGGGTCTTTGGAATCAGTAAGCCCTAAAAGGTTTGTGATTCTTATAACATGAGTATCTGCAACCACTGCAGGTTTTTTATATACATCGCCAACAATGAGGTTAGCAGTTTTTCTGCCAACACCGGGAAGCTTTGTCAGCTCCTCAATAGTGTCGGGCAGAACGCCATTATAAACATCGCGGACTTCCTTTGCCATACCCACCAAATCCTTTGCCTTGGCTCTGTAAAATCCACAGGAGTGAATAAGCTTTTCAACATCTTCTGTTTCCGCTTCGGCAAGTTCATTTTCAGAGGGGTATTTTTTAAATAAATCAGGGGTAACAAGGTTTACTCTTGCATCTGTGCATTGTGCAGAAAGTCGGGTTGCAACAAGAAGTTGAAAGGGTGTATCTGCGTTAAGCTGGCAAATTGCTTCAGGGTAATCAATTTTTAACAAATCACAGATTTTTTTTGCCCGTTCTTTTTTTGTCATTGTAATACACCTCTAAATAAATAATAAATTTATTTTATCATTTATTTCTCAAAGTTTCAAGTAAGTAAAGGGAATGCAAAAAATATCATCCCTGTTTCATCTTTGATGAAATAGGGAGGGAGACCGCGTCAGCGGTGGTGGGTTGCCCCGTAAAGATTATACTTTGTAAAAGTGACGCGAGGTCACTCCTCATTTAATCTCCACACCCTTGTAATAATGTTTAATAATTTCTTCATAGCTGCTGCCTTGCCTTGCCATAAAATCAGCTCCGTATTGGCTCATTCCCACACCATGTCCGTAGCCGGTAACATTGAATGTTACCGTAGTTTTTGTGGTTTTTACTGTAAAAACGGGGCTTCTTAAACCAAAGGCTTTCCGTATTTCTTCTCCCGTAAATTCTTTATCTTTTATGGTTGCTTTCAAAACAGTGCCGGCTTTTGATGTTTTTGTTATTTTTACAATATTTTTTAAGGAATTAACATCCTCGGTTATTCCTGCTTTTTTTGCATATTTCGAGAAATCTTCCTTGTCGAAAACTAATTCTGTGGAATAGTGGGGAGAAAGATTGTCTCCGTTACTTTTTACGCTTGTAAGGTATGGCACTTTTTCGCCCCAGATATTTTCTGCGCTTTCGGTTTTTCCGCTACATATAGCGTGGAAGGCGGCAACGCATAATTCATTGTCGTAATAAATGGCTTGTTTTTCAACTGATTTTACGATGCTTTCAAGCTTTGCTTCATATTTCTCATAGTCCTCGCCCCATTTTTCTTGCCTTTGCTCTTGAGTCAGATAACCTTGATGAACACTGCTGTCATCACTGATATGATAGCTTTCTTCACTTTCTTTTTTTAGACGTAAAGCGTTGGTGTAACAAGCAACTGCCTGTGCTTTGAGTGCTTCTTCGTGGTAGGAAAGGGGCATTTCTGCCGCAACGCTTCCGCAGACATATTCAAAGAAATTCATTTCAACAGTTTCTTGGGTGCCAGAACGAAAAACAGATACTGTGTCGGTATTTTCTGCGGTTATATCAGAGGTTGTTGGTGCTTCAGAGGCTATGCCCTGCAGATTGATTTCTTTATTCAGAATAGCAAAAGGCAAAAATGAAATAGCTACGGCACAGAATATAACGAGACGAAAGAAATTTTTCATAAAAATTTAACCATTCCTTTGTTTTTTTAGTGTAAAGTGAGGGTGTGTTCTGTATTGACATTAAAATCAATATGTTATAAAATAATATGAATTATTATTTAAATTTATGATAGGAGTGAGATGATTGCCAACATATATCGAACCGATAAAGAGTGCGGATTTAAAATCCCTTTGTGATGAACTTAAAGAATCCAGTGCAGTGCCTCAGGAATATTTCGACAGATTTGAGGTTAAAAGAGGCTTAAGAAACCGCGATGGAAGCGGTGTTATGGCAGGTCTTACAAAGGTGTGCTCTGTTGAGGGCTATTACATAGAGGACGGCGAAAGAAAGCCTATTGAAGGCAAGCTCAAGTACAGAGGTCTGGATGTTAATAATCTTGTTGACGCTTGTATTGCGGAAAACCGCTTCGGTTACGAGGAGGTTGCCTGGCTTCTTCTTTTCGGTAGCCTTCCCACAAGAAACCAGTTGAAATTATTTAATAAGGTGCTTTCCGAGTGCAGAGAGCTTCCCGAGGATTTCATAGAAGATATGATTATGAAAGCACCCTCGCCCAATATTATGAATAAGCTTGAGCGCTCTGTGCTTTCTCTTTATTCTTATGACAGTAACCCTGACGATATCTCAATAGAAAATGTTTTGCGCCAGAGCATTCAGATTATGGCTCAGCTTCCTATGATTATGAGCTATGCTTATCAGGTTAAGAGAAGATATTATCTCAAAAAAAGTATGTACCTTCACCCTGTAAAGCCCGGTCTCACAACTGCCGAAACTGTTCTTTATACAACTCGTTCTGACAGAAAGTTCACAGATGAGGAGGCAAAGCTTCTCGACCTTTGCCTTATGCTTCACGCAGAGCACGGTGGCGGTAACAACTCTGCCTTTGCAACCCGTGTTCTTACCTCAAGCGGAACAGATACCTATTCTGCAATTTCTGCAGGTATCGGCTCTCTTAAGGGTCCCCGTCACGGTGGTGCAAACCTTAAGGTTGCAGAAATGATTAAATATCTTAAAGAGGATGTTGCAGATATTACCGATGAAGGTCAGGTTGCAGATTTCCTCAAGAAGATTATAAATCGCGAAGCAGGCGATAAAACAGGTCTTGTTTATGGTATGGGTCACGCGGTTTATACTCTTTCTGATCCCCGTCAGGTTGTTCTTAAAAGAGAAGCGGCAAAAATTGCGGAAGAAAAAGGCTTCGGTGCAGATTTCAGAGCTTTGGAGCTTATTGAAAAGCTTACACCTGAAATTTTTGCAAGTGAGAAGCATAACAATAAGAAAATTTGTGCAAACGTTGACCTCTATTCAGGTCTGATTTATGAGATGCTTGGTATTCCTGTGGATTTATACACACCTCTTTTTGCAGTTGCTCGTGTGGCAGGCTGGTCTGCTCACAGAATTGAAGAGCTTATAACAGGAAACAGAGTTATCAGACCTGCTTATAAGAATGTGGCTGTTCCTAAGAGTTATGCACCTATTGAAGAAAGAATTTCCAACTTCAAAAAGCCTAATGTGTATGTTCCTCTTGATGAAAGATAAGAAAGGACTGTAAATAAATGAATAAACTTAAAGGTTCTTCTAGTGCGGTAAAAATGAAATATCTTCTTTTTGTTTTTGCTGCGGCTGTTCTTGTATCTCTTCCGACACGTGTATATCAGTTGTTGGCACTTGTGGATACTACAAACGGCTTTTTCAAGGAAAGTGATGTAACTATACCTGTTCTTTATGGTGTTACTGTTGTTTTCGGACTTCTTTTCCTTGTATTGAGTTTTATAAGCAAAGAGGTTCCCTCACCTAAGCTTCCCACAGGTAAAAACCCTGCTTTAGGTATTGCTTCCTTTGTGATGGTTGCTGGTCTCGGAGCGGATATGTTGTCTGTTCTTCGTAAAATTATTCCTGCAAATCAGGGTAACGTAGCAATTTTTATAAACCTTTTAAAAGCAAATCTCAGTGAAAACGGCGGAACATTTGCAATCCTTGAATTTATTTTTGCTTTTTTTGCAATAATATATTTTATTGTGTTTGCTATAAGTCATCTGAACGGAAAAGCATCATATAAAGAGTTCAAGCTTCTTGCACTTTCTCCATTGTGCTGGGCAATGACTGTTCTTGTTACAAAGCTTATGAATGCCATAAGCTTCATAAAGGTTTCAGAGCTTCTTTTTGAAATTTTTATGTTCGTGTTCACTATGCTTTTCTTCCTCACCTTTGCCCGTATTTCTTCAGGTGTTTTCACCGAGGACAGTATGTGGGGAATTTACGGCTACGGACTTACTGCGGCTCTTTTGGCTTCAATTGTAACAATTCCGCGAATTGTTATGGCTCTTGTCGGTTTGGATGCCGTTGAGGGAAATGAGTTTAATTTTGCTCACCTTGCAACATTCGCTTTTATTATTGTGTATATATTCGCTTCCTTGGGTATCGGCTTCAAGGATGGCTTGAGAAACAGAAGACAGGTTAATGAAATCGATTTGCCCGATGATGAAGCTATTGTTAAAAAAGAGGATTTCAACGAGGATTTTGAAGAAGTCGTTGAAGAAGAAAACTCAATTGAGGAAAATGAGGCTTCAGAAGAGGCAACCGATCCTTCAGAAAGCGATGAAGAAGCTGAAGAGCTTGCAGAAGAAATTGAAGAAGCTGAGGAAGAAATTGCCGAGGAGACAGTTGAAGAATCCACGGAAGAAGCAGTTGGGGAAGCGGTTGAAGAACCTACGGAAGAAGCTGCAGAAGAAGCAGAAGCTGATGATTTAAAACCGATATCTCTTGCAGATTTAAAAAAGAGAGATGAGAAATAATAATTAAAAAAATGTGCGGTAGGAGGAATAAAAATGTTTTTAGATAATATGACTATGGCCGCACAGCAGGTTATTATACTGTATCTGATTGTTGCGGTCGGCTTTGTTGCCGACCGTTTACATGTTTTCGGTCAGAATACTGCAAAATGCTCAAATGATTTGCTTTTTTATATAATTACACCTGTTGTAATGGTTCAGTCCTTTATAAATATGGATTTTGATGTTAAAACTGCAAAAACATTTTTTGTAGCATTTGCTTGTATGACCGGAACACTTGTTGCGGGAATTCTTCTTGCAATACCATTTTTCAATAATAAAAGAAATAAGAATTCAACGGTGTTCAAGTATGCAGTAAGCTATGGCAATATGGGCTATATGGCGTTGCCTCTTTGCTATGCTATTTTAGGTAGCGAAGGTGTATTTTATTGCTCTGCAGGTGTTGTAGCATTTAATATTCTTTCCTTTACTCACGGAATATGGTGTATGAACAAGGGCGAGGGAAAAACGGGGTTTGAGCTTAAAAGACTTTTTCTGAATCCCGGTGTTATTTCTGTATTAATAGGGCTTCCCTTGTTTATATTTGATGTGGAATTACCTGAGGTGGTTAATTCTGCAATAACACATATTGCAAATCTTAATACACCTCTTGCTATGTTGTTTTTAGGAACATATATTGCCAACACGGATTTAAAGGCTATGTTTAAAGAGAAAAACAACTATCTTGTTATTATCTTAAAAACAGTCGCTTTGCCCCTTGTTATGTTCTGTATATTCAGGCTTGTGGGAATTTCCGGTGCATTGCTTACTGCCTGTATGATTTCGGCATCGGTGCCCAGTGCCAATAATACCGTAATGTTTTCCGCAAAGTACGGAAAGGATACCGGTGTTGCCTCAAAGGTAGTGGCGTTGTGTTCTTTGGTTTCTGTGTTTACAATGCCTGTTATGATAGCATTAAGCAAAATGTAAAGATTTTGTTGTAAACAAGGAAAAAATAAATTATAATATTAATATATAAAATATCAGTTGAAACGGCTTTAAAAAGGAGTGGCGTTTTATGAAGCTTGTTATCGGTATAATTAACAGCGATGATGCAAATGATCTTCTTACTGAAATTACTAAAGCATCCTTTCAGGCAACAAAGCTTTCAACCTCGGGCGGTTTTCTTAAAATGGGTAATGTGACTGTTCTTGTGGGTGTTGAAGATGAAAAGGTTGATGAAGTAGTTGAGATTTTCAAAAACTGTTGTTCCCGAAGAACTCAGATGATACCAACTGCTCCACCATATTTAGGTGAAGGCTTTGTAAGTGCTGCGCCTGTTCAGGTAACAATAGGCGGGGCAACCCTGTTTATAATTGATGTTGATAAAATGATAAAATTATGATTAAAGAAAGCTCTTTTAATGAAAATATATTAAAAACTTTAGATAGCTTTTTTGCCGATGGCAGAAGACCTCACGCTCTTTTAATTGACGGAGCAGGTGTTGAAGACAGAGAAAGCTTGTCTTTGCTGGCGGCGCGGATGATGGTTTGCGAAAATAAAGACAGAACTCCTTGCGGAGAATGCGAGAATTGCAGAAAAGCAAAAGAAAAAATACATCCCGATATTATCGCAATAACCAAACCTGATGATAAAAAGCATTTCTTAAAAGATGATGTAAAAAAAATGGTAGCAGATGCTTACCTTACACCAAACGAGGCGGATGTTAAAGTTTTTATAATCAAAGAAATGCAGTTGATGAAAGAAGAAAGTCAGAATCTTCTTCTTAAAATTCTTGAAGAACCTCCAAAATATACAGCATTTATTCTTACATCAGATAATTCAAATGCGGTAATCGGTACGGTGCTTTCCAGAGTGGTTCGTTTAAGAATGGGTAAGTCTACTGTAACTGAATACAGTGAAAAAGCGGTTGCCGTTACAGAAAAATTCATTGAAGCAATTTTGTCGCCTTATGAATATAACAGAATTGAAGCAACGGCGTCACTTGACGGAAATAAGGCGCTTACTGCAGAGGTTCTGGAAGCTTTGGTAGCAGTTTTCAGAGATGCAATTGCTCTTAAATCAGGCGGAAAAATATTGGCAGAAACCTTTGCTTCAAAAAGCAGATTACTTTCTGATAATATAAAAATGGAAAAGCTTTTGAAGATGTATGATACTGTTACGGGGTTGTTGCGCTCTTTAGAGAATAATCCCAATTATAACTTGCTTTCCGCAGTTTTATGTGCAAAAATCTAAAAATTTGGAGTTAATTTATGGCAGAAGTTGTAGGAATCCGTTTTAAAGAAAACGGAAAGATATATTATTTCGACCCTGATTCGAAGAAGCTTTCAAAGGGCGAAAAGGCTATAGTTGAAACTGTAAGAGGAATAGAGTGCGGTGAGGTTGCATCTGCAAACCACAAGGTAAACGATTCCGAAATAGTTCATCCCTTAAAGAAAATTTTAAGAATCGCAAACAAAGAGGATATAAAAATTCTTGAGCAAAACAAGAAAAAGGAAGAGGAAGCCTTCAGCTTTTGTCAGAAAAAGGTTGAACAGCTTGGTCTTGATATGAGTCTTGTTGAGGTGGAATGTGCTTTTGACGGAAGCAAAATGATTTTCTATTTCACCTCTGATGACAGAGTGGATTTCAGAGAACTTGTAAAAATTCTTGCAGGTAATTTCAGAACAAGAATTGAAATGCGGCAGATTGGTGTGCGCGATGTTTCCAAAATGCTTGGTGGCTTAGGTATTTGCGGAAGGCCCTTCTGTTGCTCACAGTTTTTAGATGATTTCCATCCCGTTTCAATAAAAATGGCAAAGGAGCAGGGACTTTCCCTTAATCCTTCAAAAATAAGCGGTACATGCGGAAGGCTTTTGTGTTGCCTTAAATATGAGCAGGAAAGCTACGAATATCTTGCTAAGGTAACCCCTCGTGTGGGCTCTGTTGTTGAAACAAGAGAGGGCAGGGGTGTTGTTACTGAAAACAGCCTTCTTACAGGTAAAATAAAGGTACAGCTTGACCGCAGACCTGAAGCTATCCCTACCGAATTTCACAGAAAGGATGTCCGCATTGTAAAGGGTGCAAAGGCTCCCAGGGAGGAAGCTCAGGAAGACATTTCTGAATAATAAAATAAATAAAATATTTGTAAATTCATATTTCCCTATTGATTTTAGAAAAATATGTGTTACAATTAAATCAAATATTAGCAAGGAGGTCAGAAAAATGGCATACAAAATTACTGATGATTGCATCTCATGTGGCGCTTGTGCAGCAGATTGCCCCGTTGAAGCAATTTCTGAAGGCGATGGCATCTATGTTATCGATGCAGACACTTGCATTGATTGTGGTGCATGTGCAGGTTCTTGCCCCGTAGGCGCTCCTGTTGAAGACTAATTTGTACTTAATTTAAGCCAACCGTCCACTTTTTAGTGGGCGGTTTTGCTTTTGTAAAAAAACTTTAAAAATTTAAAGAAAATATTTGTTTTTATATATAATATATGATACAATAAAACAGATAATGGAAAGGTGTCACCAAAAACAAAAAGAAAGGGTGGTTTTTGTTTATGAAGCATTTTATAGATATTACGGATTTTTCAAGAGAAGGCTTGCGTGAAATGCTCAATTTTATGAGCTATATCAAAGGAAATCGTAGTGCGTATGCAACGGATTTGGAGAAAAATGTGATTATCAATGCTTTTTTCAAATCTGACAGAGACACTAAAACCGCTTTTTCAAGCGCAATTGTAAAAATGGGCGGAACACCCGTGGATTTTGAATATAATTCCCACGAAACTCTGAGAGATGCAGTTGCAAATATGTCTGCTTATGGTGATGCTATAGTTTTTTCACACAACAAAAAAGGTGCTGCAAGAGCGGCATCGCTTTATGCAACCGTGCCTGTAATTAATGCAGGGGATGGCGGAAGGGCGTATCCCGTTAAAACCCTTTCGGACTTTTCTTCTGTGTGGGTTGAAAAAAAGCACGTTTCAAATATGAAAATCGGCTTTTTAGGAGATTTTACCAACAATATCTTGGTTAAAAATCTTCTTCAATGCCTTAACCTTTACAAAGGAAATGAGTTTTATTTCATTTCTGTAAACGGCAAGCCTCTTAGTGAAGATTATATCAATATTATGGACAGACGCGAAAAGGATTTTGTGGTTTATGATAACCTTTTCGAGATTCTTCCTGAGCTTGACGTTCTTTATATGACAGAGGTAAAAAAAGAATCCTTTGACAGTGAGATAATGTATGAGGCAAGAAAGCATAATTTTATTCTTGATGAAAGAATGCTTCTTGCAGCAAAGCCTGATCTGATAATTCTTCATCAATTTCCAAGAGGTGAAGAGTTGGATGCATCTGTTGATGATGATAGCAGAGCAAAATATTTTGAGGGCTTTAACAGGTATGTGGATTCCTGTATAGCAATTCTTTCAAAGTTAACAAAATCCAGAATGGGTCGTGCTTTGGAGCCTGATTTTGAAGAGTCAACTCACGAAGAATACTGCGGGAAAGAAGATTGCATAACCTCAGATGAAAAATATCTGCCCAATTTATTTTATGAAACTGCAGATGGCAGACTTTTCTGTAAATATTGCGGTCAAGAGTTGGTAAAATGAGTAAAAAAATATTAGTTATAAAGGGCTCTTGCAGAAAAAACAGTATAACAAACTGTATCTGGCAGGAAGCCGTAAACAGTGCAGAAGACATAGAAATAAGTGTTTTTGATGCTTTTTCAAAAGACTTTGCTTTTTGTAACGGATGCAATTTATGTGAAGAAAACGGCAGATGCGTTCACAGAGATTTAGATGCTTTTTTCAGAGAATTTGAAAATGCAGATGTGGTTTTGTTTTCAAGTCCTGTTTATAACGGCGGGTTTTCCGCTCCCGTAAAAGCATTGATAGACAGATTTCAGGTTTATTACACATCCTTTTATAAAAATGAAAAAACACAACCCATAAAGAAGAAACGAAAAGGAATTCTTCTTGTTGCATCTGGGCGCAGTGGCGTTGTTGCAACAGAGGATATGCAGAAAAATCTTAAATGTGCATTTACTATTCTTAATATGGAGCTTGCAGGAACAGTGCTTTGTGCAAATACAGATACTGTTCCCCGATATGAAAAAGCTATCGATGAATTGAAAACACTTCTCAAAAGGAGTTTATCAGATGAATAAACGAAGGGTGAAAATTATTATTGTTGCATTTGTGGCAGTAGCTTTAGCTACTGTGTTATTTGCCGTTGGTATGGCAGAAAATGTAACAGACGGAATGTTTAATATGAACACTCCTACAAAAATCACTAAAAACTCAACGGTGGTAGGTACAATCAATTCAAAAAAAGACTATGAAGCCTTTGTTTTTGACATTGAAAAGGATGGGGCTTTGAGTGTACGCCTTGACCACGATAATATGTTGGATTCCGTGAAATGCGGTTATGTTGTTACTCTTTATAAAATTATAGGGGGCGATAGCAGAGAGTATAAGGAGCTTACATATTTTGAGTCCTTCTGGAGCGATGTAACATCAAGCTGGGGAGAAATAGGTGTTTCTGCGGGAACATATTGTGTTGTGGTTGATCCGGGCTCTGATATTTTATATGGGGATTTTACACTTGTTACCACATTCACTCCCTCTTCCACATTTGAAAAAGAGCTTAACGATACCAAAGAAACTGCAAATCCTTTAGGCGTTGGCCGTGCATTTTATGGCTCATCATCTCAGAGAAAAGAAGGCTATGACTACGATTGGTTCGTTTTTGAGCTTTCTAAGGATAGCTGTGTAAATATTTCATTTGCTCACGACGATTTAACCTTCCCTAAGGCAGGATGGAATATAAAGCTCATTAACGAAAATGATGAGGTAGTGTGTGATTTCACATCAAAGCTTACGGATACTCTTATTAAAACAGGTAAAATCGGTCTCAAAGCAGGCACATATTACATAAAGGTTGAAAATGTTTCAGCTATTGCTACAACGTATAGCATAATGTTGGGTGCGGTAAATGCGGTTAATAATGAATTTGAGCTTAACGATACACCTGAAACCGCAACCACATTATCTCAGAATGTGGAAATCAGCGGTTCACTTGCAGACAGATTGCTCAGCCTTGATAAAGACTATTATAAAATCAAGGTTCCTGCGGAAGGCGTTGTAGATATTACCTTCTCTCACGAGGAGCTTGAAGGCGATAAAAACGGCTGGAATATCCGCCTCCTTAAACAACGTAAGGACGGAACATATTACGAAATAGTCAAGAAGATTTCTGCTTGGAACAGCTCAGGCTACAATCTCAGCAATGTTGGTCTTGATGCAGGCGAATATTATATTCTTATTGATGGTGACTCATTGGCATATAATTCCGCTTCATATACTTTGAAATGGAAGTTTACGGAGAGAAGCGATTTTGAGGTTGAGCCCAACGGTAGCAGGAAAACGGCAAAGGATGTTGAGGCAAACACCTACTACTATGGTGCAATTATTTCCTCTGATGTGGATTTCGATGAGGATTATTACAGATTTGAAATAACAGAAAAGAGAAATATCAGCCTTGAATTGTGGCATAAAAAGGTTACAGATAGCTCAGTTACATGGGTTGCAAGCATCATTGATGAGGATGGTAATGTTGTTAAATCCATTGCTTCATCCCTTGACCAAGGTCTTGTATTAACAGGTACCTTTACTCTTGAACCGGGTACATATTATGTCAGAATTGAAACAGGTATGTATGAATCAGAGTTACAATACTATTTCAAATTAGTAAGGTGATAATCTTTGAAAAAGCTTATGTGTGTGTTTCTTGTGTCGGTACTTATGCTTTTGAGTGCCTGCACAGGAAATGCGCCTGAACCTCACAAAAACAAGGTAACTGTTGCTGCATCATTTTACCCTGTGTATATTTTCACCTTGAATCTTTTGGATGGTATTGAAGGCGTAAATGTTGAATGTATGGCAGAGCAGAGTGTGGGATGCCTTCACGATTATAATCTGACTGCAAGGGATGCCCGACTTCTCAGTGATGCAAGAGCTCTTGTGATTAATGGTGCAGGAATGGAGGGCTTTCTTGAGGATGCTTTTGATAGTGTTGAAAATCTCAGGGTTATTGATTCCTCTGAAAATATACCCCTTCTTTGCAACGAAGCTCATCATAATGAAGCTGAGCATAACCATCATCATCACGAAAATTCTCATATATGGCTTTCCGTTGATAATGCTAAGCTTCAGGTTGAAAATATCAAAAACGGTCTTGTGGCAGAGCTTCCTGAATATGAAGAAAGCATTGAGAAGAATTACAAGGACTACATTGTAAGATTAGATGCTCTTATTGAAAAAAGAGATAACGTGGCTTTCGGAGAAGAGCTACCTTCGGTTATTTCCTTTCACGGTGCATACGAGTATCTGGGTGAAGACATAGGCTTTCATATAGCAGATACCATTGAAAGTGATGAGGGTGCAGAGCCTTCCGCTAAGGAGCTGGCACATTTAGTTTCAGAGATAAAGGATAATAATATAAAGGCTCTTCTGGTTGAGCCTGAATACAGCGGTTCTGTTGCTGAAATTCTCAGCAGAGAAACCAACATAAAAATTTACACACTCAATCCTGTAATAAGCGGTGATTCGGTTCTTACAGCTTATGAGGATATAATGAATGAAAATTACGATATTTTAAAGGCGGTGAAATAATGGCTTCCGAAAACGGCTGCGGTCTTTGTAAAATAAAAGTTGATAGTATCGGCGTGAAAAAAGGCGGCGAGGTTTTACTTTCGGATGTTTCCTTTCACCTTCATTGCGGAGAGCTGACTGCCCTTATCGGTGTTAACGGCGCGGGTAAAACAACTCTCGTTAAATCAATTTTAGGAGAAATTCACCACGAGGGCTCAGTTTCTTTTGAGTCCCACAACGGTGAAAAAATAAGCAATATAACAATCGGTTATGTTCCTCAGCATCTTGATTTTGACCGTTCTGCACCTGTCAGCGTTGAAGATTTTCTTCTTATTGGCAGAACAAACAGTCCCGTTTGCTTTTTTAAAAACCAAAAGCTGAAAAAAGAAATTGATGAGTCACTTGAAATAGTAGGCTGCAAGGATTTAAAGAGACGAAGTCTGGGCTCTCTTTCAGGTGGCGAGCTGCAAAGAGCTATGCTTGCTAATGCTCTGCACCCTCTTCCTGAGCTTCTTTTGCTTGATGAGCCCGTTTCGGGAGTGGATGCGGCAGGTAGCGAAAAGTTTTATGAGGTTATCAGAGATTTAAAGCAAAATTACCACATGGCAATTGCAATGGTTTCTCACGATTTGGGAATTGTAAGAGATTTTGCCGATAAGGTTGTTTTAATAAATAAATCTGTTCTGAAAAGCGGAAAAGCAGAGGATGTTTTCAATTCTCAGGAGTTCAAAAGCAGTTTCTACAGCTTGAATGAGGGGGAGGCGAAGCAATGAATCTGATTTATGAATTTATGAGCTCGGTTCTTCCTTTTTCCTGGGCTGATTATAAATTTATGATAAACGCCTTTGTTGCGGTTCTTCTCATAGCACCGCTTATGGGTGTTTTGGGAACAATGGCAGTTAACAACAAAATGGCATTTTTCTCAGATGCTTTAGGGCATAGTGCATTTACAGGCATTGCCTTAGGCGTACTTTTAGGCATAAAAAATGAGATGATTTCATTGATAGCCTTCGGTGTTTTTCTTGCTCTGATTATTACCAGAGTGAAAAACAAGGGCAGAGCTTCCTCAGATACGGTTATAAGCGTGTTTTCCTCAACCTCAATAGCACTTGGTCTTTTAGTGCTTTCCTATGGTGGCGGATTTTCAAAATACAGTGCATATCTTGTAGGCGATATATTAAGTGTAACCGCAAACGAAATTTTGTGCTTGCTTATCACATTTGTTGCTGTGATAGTAATCTGGTGTTTAATTTACAATAAGCTTCTTGTTATTTCCGTAAACAGAGAGCTTGCCGCAAGCCGCGGAATAAAAACCACTGTTTATGAAAATATCTTTGTTATTGTTGTTGCAGTGGTTGTAATGATGTCAATAAAATGGGTAGGTATTCTTCTTATTAATTCATTGTTGATTTTACCTGCTGCGGCAGCAAGGAATATTGCAAAAAATTCCCGACAATATCTTTCTTTTTCCGTGCTCATTTCTGTTGCTTGCGGAATTGCAGGCCTTTTGGCTTCATTTTATTGCGATACCTCAGCAGGAGCAACTATTGTTACTATCTCTGCAATAGTTTTCTTTACAACATACATTTTCAGAAAAAACACATAAGAAACAAATAGAAAAAATAATCCGAAAGGAATGTATATAAATGTTATTTTCACAGGATATAGGCGTTGATTTAGGCACTGCCAATACACTTGTATTTGTTAAAGGTAAGGGCATCGTTATAAGAGAGCCCTCAGTTGTGGCAGTTGATGAAAGAACTAATCCAAAAACAGTTGTAGCTGTTGGTGCAGATGCCAAAAGAATGATTGGCAGAACACCCGGCTCTATCACTGCAGTCAGACCTCTTAAGGATGGCGTTATTGCAGACTTTGATATGACCTCAGATATGCTCAAGGAGTTTATTAAAAGAGCAATCAGTGGCTCTCCCTTCAACAGAGCAAGGGTTATGATTTGCATTCCCTCAGGCGTTACAGAGGTTGAAAGAAGAGCTGTTCACGATGCTGCTAAAAGTGCAGGTGCAAGGTATGTAAGCCTTATTGAAGAGCCTATGGCGGCGGCAATCGGCGCAGGTCTTCCTGTTCTTGATGCAACAGGCAGTATGATAGTTGATATCGGTGGCGGTACAAGTGAGGTTGCGGTTATTTCACTTGGCGATATTGTTACATCAAAGTCCGTAAGAGTTGCGGGTGATACCTTTGATGAAGCTATAATTTCTTATGTTAAAAGAACCTTCAATCTTCTTATCGGTGAGCGTTCAGCAGAGGATATCAAGCTTAAATTAGGCTCTGCTTATCCTTATGAGGGTGAGGCGGCAATGGAAATAAAGGGCAGAAACCTTATTGATGGTCTTCCCAAGTCTGTTGAAATTACAAGTGAGCAGGTTCGTCAGGCACTTGCAGACCCTGTTGACCAGATTCTTGATTCCATCCGCTATACTCTTGACAGAACTCCTCCCGAGCTTGCGGCAGATATTATTGAAAGAGGAATTACCCTTACAGGTGGCGGTGCGCTTCTCAGGGGACTTGATAAGCTTATTTCTTCAGAAACAGGTATGCCTGTTAATGTTGCAAAAAATCCCATTGACTGCGTTGTTAACGGTACTGGTATTTGTCTTGAAAAAGACCTTTTAGGATTCAGGAAAGGCTAATAAAAATGAAAAGATTTTTTCGTAGTAGAGGGTTTAAAAATCTTGTTGTTATAGCGGTTGTGGTTTTTCTCGGTGTGCTTGTGGCGGCGTTCACTCATAACGCATCATCACCCATAACCTCTGCATTAGGAGCAGTGTTTTCACCCTTGCAGAAGCTGTCCGCGGCGATATCAGAAAATCTGGGCGAGCTTTCTGTTTCATTTGAGTCTGCCTCGGTGTATGCAGAAGAAAATGCTCAATTGAAGGAAGAGCTGGCTGAATATCGTAAAAAATTAGCAGATTATAATGAAATGAAAAAGAAAGTGGATTCCTATGAGGAATTCTATGGAGTAAAAAAGCAGAATCCTGATTTTGATTTTTGCTATGGCTCTGTGGTGTCAAGGGATGCTGCAGATGCTTACGGCTCTTTTGTTCTTGATATGGGCTCCAAGGATGGAGTTGAGGTTGATGACCCTGTAATATACGGCGAGTATGTTGTGGGTATTGTAAAAAAAGTCAATTTTTCAACCTGTGTTGTTTACACTCTTATTGATCCTCGTGTTAATATAGGTGCATTGGAATCGGGAACAAGGGAATATGGCTATGTTTCAGGGGATTCCGCTATGTATAAAAACGGCTTATGTAAATTATCAGGTCTTGATGCTTCCACCTCAGTTGTGGGTGGTGGTATAGTTTGCACCTCGGGTGCAGGCGGTGTTTTCCCCGAGGGGCTTTTGATTGGTGAAATAGTATCTGTTCACAATGATGAAATTTCCTCGGGCTTTTATGCTCAGGTCAAGCCCTTTGCAGAGCTTTCAAAAATTTCAGATGTTTTTGTAATAACCTCATTTGAGGGACAGGGTGAAGAATAAATAATTAAAATAGCAGAAGGTTAAAAAGTAAAAGGAAAGAGGTGATACCCTTGCATTATGGTGATAATAAGCCTAAATATAAAAGATGGGCAATTTATTGCGCTTTGTTGGCAATAGCGGTTTTATTGCAGAATTCAATAGGCGGTATTTTGGATTTCTTTGGAGCAAGGGTGTTTCTCAGTATTCCTCTTTGTGTTGCCATTGCTATGTTTGAGAGAGAAGTCCCTGCAGCAGTTTTTGGTGTTTTCGCAGGGGTCTTATGGGATGTTTCTTCCGGCGTTGATGGGTTTAATGCAGTGCTTTTAATGGCAATAAGTTCAGTTAGTAGTCTCTTCATAAGCCATCTTATGAGAAATAATATTATTACCTCCTTTGTTTTAGGGGCAGGGGGAATTGCTTCTTACGAGCTTGTTTATTTCATTACAAGATTCTGGGGTAGCGGTAATCCTGTAAGGCAGATCTTTTCCTTCTATTTGCCGTCGCTTCTCATTACATTGGTTTTCGTTCCCATTTGTTATATGGTAGTTAAATCAGTTTATAATTCCTATAGAATTGCAGAGTAAAAATTATGTCTATTGAATTGCGAAAAAAAAGAAGAGTTGCAGGCACCATAATCATAGGCTTGCTTTTTGGATTTCTTGCTTTGGCTCTTGTGAAAACACAGCTTATTGATGCAGAGCAATATAAATCTGCGGCGGATAGCTTAGCGGTTTCAAGCAGCTCCGTCAAAGCATCAAGAGGAGAAATTCTCGATTGCAACGGTAATCCCCTTGTCACAAACAGGCAGGGAAACTCTGTGGTGTTCAAGTATTCTGAATTTCCATCATCAAAAAAGCAGAATGAAAGAAACGAATTGATTTTTTCTCTTATAAACCTTTTTGAAAAAAATGATGTTGAATGGATTGATAATCTTCCTCTTAAATATAAAAAGGGGGAGCTTATAATTGATAAAGATAAAGAAACTGAATTTGAATATATGGTTTCTGAAAATATGCTTGAGATGGAAAAGGGCGAAAAATCAACCGCAGAGGAATGCCTTGATGCCCTTATTGAAAGATATGGTCTTGAAGGCTATTCAAGAAAAGATGCAAGAAAAATTGCATCTGTTTGCTTCGGAATGAAATATTCATATTTTTCCGCTTCCTCACCATATACCTTTGCAGAGGATGTGCCAACAGAAATAGTTTCTGCAATAAAAGAAAAAAGCACTACTTATCCCGGTGTTGACAGTGAAAGCGTCAGCTACAGAGAATATACCGATAAAACAAGCTTTTCTCATATTTTAGGTGTGGTGGGCTCTATCAGTGCGGAAGAATATGAGCTTGAAACAAAAAAGCTTTCTGAAAAATTAAATGACGATACACTTACCGCGAAAGAAATAAAGGTGTTGAAAAATAACGCCTATTCCCTTAATGACAGCTACGGTAAAAGCGGTATTGAAGCTACAATGGAAAGCTATCTCAGAGGAACCAACGGAATAAAAACAACAACTACAAATTCCGATGGTACAGTTACGGAGGATTATCTTTCCAAGCCGGTTCAGGGAAGCACCGTTGTTACAACTATTGACAGTGAGCTTCAGAAGGTAGCTGCACAAGCCTTGCAGGAAATGCTTATAGATAATAAGAATTCCTCTTATTTCGGCACTGCAGGTGCAATGGTTGTTATGAACTGCAAAACAGGTGCGGTGCTTGCCAATGTATCGTTGCCCACTTATGATATTACAAGATATTTCACAGATTATAGTAAGCTTGCAGCAGATACCGAAAGCCCGTTGTGGAACAGAGCCTTGCAGAGCGCATATGCTCCGGGTTCAACAATGAAGCCCGCTATTGCAATAGCAGCTCTTGAAGAGGGTGAGGCAACCACAAGCACTACCTGCTACTGTGGGGGAACTTATGTGCTGGAAGATCAGACCTTTAAATGCCTTCAGAGTCACGGCTATCTGAATGTTACAAGTGCTATTCAGAAATCCTGCAACATCTATTTCTTTGAAATGGGTAAAAAGCTGGGTATTGATAAAATGAATAAATACTGTAGCCTGTTAGGCTTAGGTCAGAAAACAGGTGTTGAATTGCCTGAAGCTGAGGGCGTTTTAGCAAGCATTGCCAATAAAGAGGCGGCAGGTCAGGTGTGGAATCCGGGTGATACTGTTCAGGCGGCAATTGGTCAGTCTGATAACCTTTTCACTCCGTTACAGCTTGCAAACTACTGTGCAACAATTGCAAACGGTGGAACAAGATATAAGCCATATATGATAAAATCTGTTCTTTCCGCAGATATGTCAGAGGTCATTTATGAAACAGAGCCTGAGGTGCTTAACACCATAAATGTCAGCAAAAAGACCATTGATATAGTAAAACAGGGTATGCGCCAAGTGGTATCAGAGGGGGCAAGCTCAGTGTATTTTAACAAGTGTATAGTTGACGTTGCGGGTAAAACAGGTACATCACAGGTTAAAAGAACTACCGAAAGCGGTATAACAATGACCTGTAACAATGGCTTCTTTATTTCCTTTGCACCGTACGATGATCCTGAAATTGCTATTGCCATTGTAGCGGAAAATGCTTTGTCAGGTAGCCAGACCTCGCAAGCGGCAGTCCCTGTATATAATTATTATTTCGGTCAGAAAACAAGCTTCGATTCTGAAGGCACAGTAAATGAACTGATTCCGTAATTAAAAAATGGTGATAAAATGAGTGTTATATCTGTTGCGTCTGCCAAGGGTGGTGTGGGTAAATCCACATTCTGCTCTTGTGTGGGTAAAATGTTAGCTCTTCATGACAAGAGCGTGCTTCTCGTTGATATGGATATTGGTGTCAGAAGCCTTGATATTTTATTGGGAGTTTCTGAAAAAACCGTCTATAACTGGGGCGATGTTATAAAAAACAATGTGGATTACAGAAAAGCGGTTATTCAGGTAAGCAGAAATTTATTTCTTCTTCCTGCACCCATTGATTTTTCTGATGACTACACTACGGAAAAATTCTCTGAATGTATCGGAAAGTATAAAAAGGATTTTGATTTTATATTTCTTGATGCTCCTGCGGGGCTTGAAAGCGGATTTACCCTTTCTTCAAAAGCCTGTGACAACGCAATTATTCTTTCAACACCTGATAACATAAGCATCCGTGCCGCATCCTACGCTTGCGAGAATGTGAGAAAAGGCGGTGTAGGTGATGTGAGGCTTGTTGTGAACAAGTTTAACAAGAGGCTACACAAAAAAATAAATGTTGATGAAATTATTGATGTGGTTGGCGCAAGGCTTTTAGGAATCATTCCCGATTCTCAGGAGATTTATGCAGGTGTAAACGGTGAAAAAATTCCGTACGACTGCAAGGGAAACAGTGCATTTTTGAGAATTTCCAAAAGACTTTGCGGTGAAAACATACCCTTCAGAGCAAAAAATATGTGATTTTTTGTTGACTTTTGATTTTTTAGTTATATAATGAAGTTGCAAAGTTTAGTGGCCACAAATTTTGCCGAAAATAAAACAGGGGAGCTGACGGACGTCGGCTGAGAAAGAAAACATTCCTTTTCTGACCCTAATAACCTGATGCGGATAATGCCGTCGTAGGAAAAATACTGATGAATTTATTTCTCTCTATGGCAGTGTTACCGCCGTAGGGAGATTTTTATTCGGAGGTATTATTAAAAATGAATGATTTAACAAAAAAAGATAAAATAAGAAGGCTTGTTGAGAGCGCTTTAATGCTTGCTCTTTCAACTCTTTTAGCGGAATTTGCAATAATAAAATTTCCGTTTGGCGGAAGTGTTACAATTTTCAGTCAGGTGCCGATGGTGGTTGTTTCTTACCGCTATGGTATTAAATGGGGCGCTTTTACGGGGCTTTGTATGGGCGTTATTCAGATGCTTTTCGGTATGGGGAATTTTGCTTATGTAAGCGGAATTGTTGCTTATCTCATATTGATTTTTGCAGACTACATAATCGCTTTCGGTGCTTTGGGCTTTGGGGGTATGTT
>JAZMZY010000001.1:0-87635 GCA_045586265.1 Acutalibacteraceae bacterium | reverse complement strand
CTGCAAGAAGAAGTCTTGCTGCCGCAGTGGGTGTCAGTGAAATATCGTAATCCCCGTTAACTCTACGAGTAACAGTTGCTTTGCCGTTCTCATATTCAACATCAAATATGCCTTTATTCTGTTCCAAATCATCAAGGCTCAGAATACTGAATTTGCCGTATTCCTTAGGATATATATTATTTTCAAGAAGCTTTTTAATGTTGTATATTCGCCCAGCATAGCTAACATCATGCTCGTATTTCACCCCATCAATTTGGTCAAGAAGGCAGGAGAGAGGAGAGCCCTGATACTGTCTTCGTACCTTTAACGTTTCAACAATACCATCGTAATTTCTCAAAAATCCTATAATGCCCTTAAGTGCATCGGGGGTCAGAACAAAAAGCTCTTCCGCAACAAGCTGTTCCGGGCGATTCACCTTGAAACGCACATAGCCGTCTGCCTCGCCCTGAGGGTTACGGTGAATATAGGTATAATCTGCTTCCTCGAGAGGCGTTTTGCAGAAATGCTTTTCATCCTCTCTTATGGTCATAAGATTTTCCTTGAAAACGCATTTGTTATGAAGCTCACAAAGCTCTTCTGTATGTTCACCCGTGAAAAGCTCAACATCATTACTGCGAGGTATATTTCGAAGCTTATGAAACGGTACCTTGATTGTAAAGCAACGGTTGAGATTTGCGAAACCGAATTTTTCATAATATTCAATGGAAAAGGGCGCAAGAAAGCCTGCAACAATGTCATTTTCAATAGCAGTTCTTCCAACCTCATCAAAAAGGGCTCTGACGCCACCCATTCTGCGATATTCAGGCTGACTGCATATTCCGCTGAGAACAAGTGTGTTTATGAGATTTCCGCAATAATTGCATTTGAAATCAAATAGCTCCATACCTGCAATAAGCTTACCCTCATGAAACGCACCTAAAACAGGCATTTCAACCTCTTTATCCACTTCTTTATCGAATTTCCAGATGAATGATGCAGCAGATATCTTAAGATAATCCACAGCTTCTTCGGGTTTAATCAATCTGACTTCCATAACAGTTCTCCTGAATTTTTATTGTTTTTATTTAATTATAACATTCATTGAAAAAAATTCAATATAGCAGATTCTGAGGGATTTAAGTCCCGTCATTATCATAACAAAAAACAGAGCCCACACGGTTGCGTGAACTCTGTTTTGGTGCAAGAGACGGGACTTGAAGGGCTGGAAAACTCATAAAACCCACAAAATCAATGATTTATTTCAAGGAATAATGTCCTGCCGAAAAGCAAATTAAATATTCTCATAACCCCTCAAAATCCCAAAACCAATTCCCTAAAAATGCCCGAATTAAAAACGAAAATTTGCACTTTTTCCTTGTGTTTTATGGACTTTTCTATGTGAGAGAGGGGATTTGGGGAAGTGAGAGATAAGGGCAGAAAAAGCCCCCACTTACGAGGAGTGGGGAACTAAGTTTTAGTCATCTTTTTTGTTTATTTCTTCAAGATAACCTGCGGTAATTACACCAGAGGGCAAAGCAATAATTGCAATACCAAAAGCTGACGAAACCATTGTTACTATTCTTCCGACTGTAGAAACAGGATATATATCACCATAACCAACAGTAGTTAATGAAATAGTAGCCCAATAAACAGCATCAAAAAATGTTTCAAAAGATTCCGGTTCAACATTATATATAACTAAAGCAGATACTAAAATATAGCCAACTGCCATTGTTGCGACTGCGGTTAAAACTTTTTTCTGTTTTTTGAAAACATTTGATATAATTACAAAGCTTTTGGAGTACCGTAAAAATTTGAATGTTCTAAAAACCTTTAATGTTCGCAATAATCTGAATAACTTGAGTAATCTAAAACCACTATTTAAGAATGTAACAGAAGGTAAAATTGAAACAAGGTCAATTATTGCCATTGGAGTAACTGGGTACAAAACAAAAGATAAAGCGGATTTTTTTAGTTTGTAATCAGCAGTTAATAATCTTAACAAATAATCAATTATAAAAATAGTAACAGTAATATAATCAATGTACTCAAAAACAATATTAGATTGTTTAAAGGCAAGGGGTATTATGCTTATAATAATTGTAATCATCATTATAATATCATATACATTACTGATTTTATTGGAGTCGTTGTTTGTATCGAGTATATTAAAAATTTTCTTTCTCATATTTACACCTCAAAACAGTAGTGTTATTTATCATTAATCTTCTTTTCAATAGTAATACAAGACGATGTTAACATTCTTTGTATTCTGCCACAGAGGTTTCTGTATTTCTTGAAGGTTTCTTCGTCTATTGAGCCTGATGAGAATAAAAGCTTTAACCAGCTTTCTGTTTCAACACATTCTTTTCGGGCAATTTTGAATTTAGAAAGCATATCAGGTAAACTTTGAGGATATTGTGCTTCTGAAATGTTAGCAAATACACTTGATGAAGATTTACGAATTTGCAAAATTGTATTCGCATTGTCTTTTTTATTATCTAAAGACTTGCACATCTTCTCAATTTCAACCGCCAACTGTTCCGAATGTTTCATCAAAGGGTTTTCTTTCATATTCTCACCTCTTGAAACAGTATAACAGAAACAAAAATTCAAATCAAGCGAAGCTAATCAAGGCGAAGCCTTGTATGTAATCCGTCTTCAGACGGAATGTAATCGCAACTTTAATTGCGTATGTAATCATAATGAAATTATGAATGTAATCAATACGAAGGATTGCAACGATACACGCTTACGCGTGGTTACATACACCCTTTGGGTGATTACATTCGCCTTGTGGCGATTACATACCAATCCTTCGGATTGGATAAAAAAAGAGCCTCGCTATTGCGAAGCTCTTTTTTTGGTGCGAGAGACGGGACTTGAACCCGTACGGGATTACCACACGCCCCTCAAACGTGCGCGTCTGCCGATTCCGCCACTCTCGCGAGTGCTTAGATACTATACCACCAAAGAAATGTTTTGTCAACTGTTTTTTGAAAAAAATTTTAAAATTTTCATAGAGTTATAAAAACAGAGATTTTTTGCCGGATTTTAGCAGGTGTTTTTCTGAATTTTAATAGGTTGATATTTGTCAGATTGAAAAAGATATTGACTAAATATTGATATTTGTGGTAATATTTTTCTAATATGTAAAACATATTGAGTCAATTTTCGGGAGGTACCTTTATGTTCTGTCCTAACTGTGGTATTAATATTGAAGATAATCTTACTAATTGTCCTGTTTGCGGTAGTCCTACTGCAATTCAGCCACAACAGCCTGTTCAGAATCAATATAGTCAGCCTGTTAATCAGCAGCCTGTTCAGAATCAGACAGTTTTCCAGCAGCCCTATGTAAATCAATATCAGCCCAACCCATACGGTAACGGCATGCAAGGGTTTATGGGTGGCAACCAAGGGGCTATTAACGATTACGCAGAACAAGCAAAATCCATCAGAACTCTTGGAATTGTTGCAGCAATTCTTATGTTTGGTATTGGTTTTATTTTATCAATTATTGTTTTTGTTAAATCATCCAAATTAAAAGAGCCGATGCTTTTCAACCCAACTCCTGATGAGCTTGCACAAATTGAAGCAGCCAGGAAAAAGCTTAAAACAGCAAAAATCCTTGCAATTCTTCCCTTTGTTGCCTGCGGACTTAGCTTTATAATCAGTTTTATAAGCAGCTTTATGTATAGCTTTACAGGTGCTATGTAATATAAAAAAACAGATATGTTCAGCTTTGCCGAGCATATCTGTTATTTTTATTTTCCTATTAAAAACTTATCAGATTCTTTTAAATCAAGCGATGTGATTATATCTTCAAAATTTTCTTTTGAATTTTTAAGGGCTTCGATTTTGTGTGAGTCGCTTCCCAGATAAAATTTGCACCCACAGTCTTTAGCTATAAAATATGGGCGAAGCACGATAGCCTTTTCCTCTTGGGAAAGGTTAAGGGTTTTCATATTAAGCTCAATTCCTACGCCCTTTTCTGAACATTTCCCGAATAAATTGTATAAAACCTTATCATCAAGCAGCCTTATAACCTCGGGAACTCTACCCTTGAAAATATGACCGCAGGTAAGATGGGCGATGCCTGTTTTGTGCCAGGGTAAATCTTTTTTCAAAAGCTCTTCGAGACGTATTACCCAATATTTTGCAGCTTCCTCGGGAGTTTGTATTTTTTCTCTGACTGTGTGCCCTGCCAGATGCAAATGAGTTGTGGGAATAACAATAAAATCCAATTCAGCAAGGCTTTCCTCGCTGACACCAATGGTATATTCATAATCCATATCCGCTTCTGCACCGAATAAGAACTCAACCTCATCATCCTGTGGCAAGGGCAGAACAGAGGAAATGCTTGAAAATCTTTGCTTCGGGTGCCATTCCGCAGGGCTTTTTACATTTTCATCCCATAAGTGATTTGTAAGGCAGATTTTTTTCAAGCCGGTTTCCTTTGCACATTTTAAAATATTTTCGGGAGTTTGATTTTCATCGTGGCAACAAGGTGAAATTGTTGAGTGAAAATGAAAATCGTGGTCTGCAATATATCTCATAAATATCACTCTTTAAAAATGCAACCCCGAAAATTCGAGGTTGCATAAAATTTATTTTACGCTGCTACTTCGCAGGGGAATTCATCCTCTGTAAAGCCGAGAGCATAGGCAATTCTTATTGGAATTTCATAGTTGTTGAGAGTTTCACCATTCTGAATAATATCCTTTGAGCCGTAAATGAGAACGGGAACATTAGCAGCAGAGTGAGAGCCTGATGTGAAGGAATATGTGCCGTTATCGTTTTTAACAATTGCACCGGTTTCGTGGTCTGCAGTGATAACAACAAGAGTTTCGCCATCTTCTTTTGCATATTCAAGAGCATATTCGATAGCCTTATCAAAGGCTTCAACTGCCTCTGTCATTTTAGCATCATCATTGCTGTGAGAATGCTTGTCGATATGAGCACCCTCAACCATAAGGAAGAAGCCCTCGTCAGTATCGTCAAGAAGGTCGATAGCTTTCTTTGTCATCTGTTCAAGGGTGGGAGTATTTGTATCGGATTGCTCAAGTGTCCAGAGGTCATTTGTGAAATGAGCAAAGCTTCTGCTACCTTCCTCAAGAGCCATCATTTCGTCATAGGTTGTAACATAAGTGTAGCCGTGTGCACGAGCATCGCTCTTTGACACAAGGTCATTTTCTGTACCCCAGATTAAGTCGATTGAAGAGCGGAGCTGGTCATCTGTGATATCTTCCTTGTTGCCTCTGTCAGAAGAATGAGCGGAGAAGGATGCAGGAGTAGCGCCTGAGGTCTGGTCAGATGTGATAACACCTGTAAGCATACCTCTTTCCATACAAAGCTCGGTAATGTTTTTAGGATATGAGAAGGTTGCGGTAATATCCATAGGATAAACGCCGATACAGCCATTGGTTGTTCTAACACCTGTTGCGAGAGCAGTACCGCCTGCCGCACTATCTGTTACTGCTGCAGAGAAGGAACGGGTCATTGAGTCGCCGCGAATTGAAAAATCATCCATTGTAAGCTCAATGTTTCTTTCATCCTTTGCTTTTTCCAAATGGTAAAAGCCCATACCGTCACCGATAAGATAAATAACATTTTTGATGTCCTCACCAAAGTAATCGTCAGGTGATGATGTTGTTGGCGGAACATAAATACCGAAAAGAGTTCCGAAGGACATAATGAAGCTCATCATTACGGAAACGAATTCCAGCCAGATTGCAGTGAAAGATGATAACATATTAACACCCCTATTAATTAAATACTTATTTACCTATATATTATATCAATGTTCCGATAAAATCAAGCAAAATATTCCGGCAGTAATCTTGTTTTAGCGGTATTATTATGTTAAACTGAATTTATATTAAAAAACAGAGGAGATTTTAAATGAAAAAATATACTCTTAATTTTGGTGAATTTAAGCAATATGATAAGGTGTTCATTACTTCTGATAAAGGAATTGATGGCGCATCTGTTACATCTGTTGCTTTTTCGGGCAATACACTTTATATTGCCTCTGCAAAGGGCACATTCGAATATGCTGATGGCGATCTTAAAAAATTGTCATTCAACGCTTCAAAGTTAATTTCTGCAAAAGGGATTCTTTATGCTTCTATCGGCAACACACTTGCTGAAATCAAAAATGGCAAGGCTAAAAAGATTGCTGAATTCGGCTCAAGGGTTGTTGATGTTTCTGTTGCACTTGATGGCTCAGTATGGCTCATCACAGAAAATCACCTCTACCTTATGGCTGATGGTGAAATCCAAAAAATTGTTGGTCTTCCCTCAGAAACTGTTTGCCTTGCAGCACTTGATAACAAAGTAAAGTATGGTGAAACTGTTTATGTTGGCTCAACTGTTGAGGGGCTTCTCTCAATGAAGGGTAAGCGTCGTCATTGGGCAGAGCTTCTCCCTGAAAACACAGGTGTTATGAGCAGAAAAATCAATTGCATTAAAATTGATGCACTAGGTCATCTCTGGGTTGGCACAGATGAGGGCATTAACATATATGACGGCAAAAACTATTGGTTCAAGGGTGATGATTTCTACTCTATTCCAAGTGGCTCCTTTAATGATATGTTCTTTGCAGCAGACGGCAAAAAATATTTTGCAACAAATACAGGTCTTGTAACACTTATTGAAGGTAAAATTTCATACTTCTCATACGGTGCATGGCTTATGCACCCCACAGTTACAACACTTGCAGTAGCTGATGACGGAACAATTGCTGCCGTTACTCCACGTGGTATCAGCCTTATTACATCAACATATATGACACTTGCTCAAAAGGCAGAGTATGTTGATGCGCTTACTGATAAATATTTCTGCCGCAACGAAGGCTATCACGTTGGCAGACTTCTTCGTAAATATGGTGACCTTGAATCAGGCTGGCAGCCCAACTCTGATAACGATGGTCTTTTCACAGGTCTTTATTGTGCAAGTCAGTGCTTCCGCTATGCTGCTACTAAAGATCCCAAGGCAAAGGCTAATGCTAAAAAAGCTGTTGAGGCTATGATTAAGCTTACTGAAATCACAGGCAAATCAGGATTTACAGCACGTGCAACACGCTACAATGATGATCCGTTCTTTGGTGACGGTAACCGAGAGGAATGGCATGTTTGTCCTGATAATCCCAACTGCGAATGGCTTGGTGAAACATCAAGTGACGAAATGACAGGTCACTATTTTGCTTATGGTGTTTACTATGACCTTGTGGCTGATAAAAAGGAAAAGGCAAAAATAGCAGAGGTTGTAAAGAAAATTACTGACCACATCATTGAAAATAACTTCCACCTTTGCGATGTTGATGGGGTACCTACCACATGGGCAAACTGGGAGCCTGAATTACTTAATAACGATGATCGTTGGTTCTTTGAGCGCGGAACAAACTCACTTGAGATTTTGTCATTCCTTAAAACCACCTATCACGTAACAGGTGATGAAAAGTATAATCAGGTGTTTGATATGCTTATCCAGAAGCACCACTATGCTATGAACTGTATGCAGTACAAGTGTGAGGATGCTCATATTGCCCACATTGATGACCAGCTTGATTTTACAAATATCTATAACCTTCTTGTTTATACAGAAAACGAGGCACAGAAGGAAATTTTCAAAATGGGTCTCACTCACCATTTTGAGTATGAAAGAGTTGAGCGCTCACCATTCTTTAATATTGTTTATGGTGCACTTACAAATCGCAACTGTGATATTGAAAATGCTGCAAAGTCACTTTCAGAAATGAATCTTGATTTTATTGTATGGCCTACATACAACAGCTATCGTAAGGATATTGAAATTGATACCTCACCCGAAAAATACGGTTGTGCTCCTCAGCTTAAATATCCTGTTGAATATAGCTCACGAGTTCTTGTTAACTACGATGGTAATCAGTTTGTTTGCGATTCAGGTGTTGAAGAATTTATTCAGATAGATAAAAAATCTGCAAACCGTGCAGCAGCGCTTCCAAGCACAGATGGCGCAGATGGTATGGGTACTGCAATGCCTTACATCTTCCTTCTTCCTTATTGGATGGGTAGATATTACGGTCTTTTAGGAGATTAAAATTATGAGCTACGAAGGTTACAAATGGTATGTGGGCGTGCCTCATTGCCACACAGTTGCTTCTGACGGTGGTTTAACACTGGAGCAGGTTATTGAAAAAGCTAAAAAGAGTAAGCTTGATTTCCTTATGATTACTGACCACAATGTTAATTGCAAGGATTTCCCTGAGGTTGACGGACTTACTCTTATTTACGGTGCAGAGCTTACAAAGCACGGCGGTCACTGCAATATGTGGGGAGTAAAGGATGTTATTGATCAGGAGGATTACGACACCTGCGAAACTTACCAGGACTTTTTAAGAGTAAAAACCAAGGCTGAAGAGCGCAGTGCAGTTATTTGTATGAACCATCCCCATTGCAAGCAATGCCCTTGGAGATGGGAAAAGAATGCTGCAGATGTGGATGTTCTTGAGGTGTGGAATGCTCCCACACATTTTGACAACCTTGAATGTACTGAATGGTGGCATGAGCAAATGCGCAACGGTCATAAATTACCCGTAGTAGGCGGAAGTGATTATCATAAAGATTATGTTGTAACGAATCTTTTGACCTGGCCTGTTACATATGTTTATGCAAAATCCAATTCCCCCGAAGATATTTTAGATGCTATTGTTAAAGGTCACACAACAATTTGTTTTGATGTTGGAACTACATTTATTGATATTAAGAGTGGTGACAATATTATAGGTGATACTGTAAAGCTCGAAGAAAATACAAGCGTTACAATAAATGTTAAAAAGCTTCGTAAAAATCATAAACTGATTGTTTTTAACAATGATGGCGAATGCTTTACATATACTGCAAAGAAAACGGAGGATTATTCTGTAACTCTTCCTGTAGAAAAAGACGGATTCTTATGTGCCCATGTAGTTTTTGAGCCGGGATTTTTATACAGTAAAATCCACGATATTGCAATTGCATCAAGAATTCCTGAACAAAAGGGTATGAAATTACCTCCCTTGATTTTTGCCCAGAGTGGCGCAATATATTTTGAAAAATAAGGAGATACATAATGGATAACTTTTTTACAAATGCATTCAATAATATGGATGATGAAGCAAAGGAAAGCTTTTATAAAACTGTTTTTCTGAATGATGATTCAGAATATGCCGCAAAGCTCAGAGTTGAATATTACAGAACAAAATTCAGAGCAATGGGTGAAAATGTTACAATCGGCAAGGGTGTTAATATCATTAATCCCGAATTTATTTCTGTTGGAAATGATGTTCAGATTTCTGATGGCTGTACTCTTGTTGCAAGAGGTGAGAAGGGTATTACACTTGGCGATAATGTTCGCCTTCAGCACAGAGTTTATCTTGACACCGAAAGAAGCGAAGAGGGCTATATCAATGTTGGCAGAGGCACATATATAGGCACAGGTACAACGCTTTTCGGTCATAAGGGTCTTGAAATCGGCGAGGATTGCCTTCTTGCTCAGGGTATAAATCTTACACCATATTCACATATTTTTGATGACCCCAATGATATTATTTATCATCAGGGCGGTCATTGTGAAAAGGTCACAATCGGCAGAGATGTTTATATCGGTATGGGCTGTAAGGTTATGTATTCAGGTAATATCGGTGAGGGCTCGGTTATAGGTTGCGGCTCAACTGTTGTTAAGCCTATTCCGCCATATTCAGTTGCAGTCGGTACACCTGCTAAAGTTATAAAGGAAAGAAAATAAGAAAAAAGTGTAACACTTGCATTTTTTTGCTAATAGGTGTACAATGTTGAAAAACTTTTGGAGGTAGTTAGTATGTCAATTATTAATTTGATTCTTGCTTACATTATGTGTCTTACACAGATTCTTGCTCCTGTTGAAATTATGCTTCAGCCGAGTGGTATGGATGCTTATTTTACACAGTGGTCAGTAAGTGATACATTTGATTCTGAGGATTATATCGAGCTTGAAAAACAGCCCGGTGAAGATTTTAAAATTCTTAACCTTGCGGATATTCAGCTTTCCGACACAAAAGCTTTTGATGACCATGGTACTTATACCTGGGAGTTAATTACTAAGCTTGTTGAAGATCATCAGCCCGACCTTATCACTCTTTCAGGTGATAATGCATGGGATACTATGGCATATCTTGAGACTATTGAGTTTATAGACTCTTTCGGTATTCCTTGGGCACCTGTTATGGGTAACCATGATGGTGAAGGCTGTATCAGTGAATCATGGGTAGCATATAATCTTGTTCAGGCTGAAAATTGCCTTTTCCAGTTTGGTCCTGAAGATATGGGCTATGGTAACTATATCATCAATATTACTGAAAATGGCGAAATTGTTCATACCTTGTTTATGATGGATACTCACGACCACGATGAATTTATTCTTGAAGATGGTACAGTAGTTGAAGGCTATGACCACCTTTGGAGCAATCAGCAGAAATGGTACAAATGGGCAGTTAATGGTATCAAGGCTATTGCAGGCAAAACTGTTGAAAGCACTGTTATAATGCATATTCCCGCATTTGAATATGTTGAAGCTTGGGAAATGGTATCAATCGAATCAGATGAATCCGAAATGGGCGTATTGAATCCCGAATATGCTGATATTGCAGGTGGCAGATGTGGTGAATTAAGCTGTCCCTCTCCTGTTAACAATGGTTTCTTTGACCTTTGTAAAGAGCTTGGCAGCACAAAAACAATGCTTGTAGGTCACGACCATGTTAACGATTACTATGTTGTATATGAAGGAATTAAGCTTGCTTATGCAGTTAAATCGGGCTTCGGTAGCTATTGGAGAGACGATATGATTGGCGGAACAACAATAACAATCAACGAAGCAGGTAATGCTATTCTTGAAAATCATTATTATGATGTTGTTGCAAATGGTTGGGTTCTTGAACACTAAGTAAAATAAACAGTGCCTTGATTGATTCTCTGAAAATCAATCAAGGCACATTTTTTATTTATTATCTATTTCTTTGAATACATTTCTTATTTCCGTTGTGTTACCTGTTGCAAGGTAATATTCATATTCATAAGGGTCGAAGCTTTTGAAGGTTCGGTTTTTAACAATTGCAATATATGAGGTGGCGCTATCTCTTGAGGGGTCTTCATTGGTGGTTGTTTCTCTGTTGTAAACTCCTGCAAGAAAAGCCTCCTCGTTATCAACATAAACACCGATTCCGAAGCTGTCCTCAAAATCCCCTGTGAAGGCAGCCCAGTTTTCCTTTGAATAGAAATTGGGGTAGCCTGCATCGGGCCAGAAAATCAAATCAGGCTCACTTGTAAGCTTTCCGTTTGTCCAGGGCTTATCGCCCTTGTAATAAACAAAATTGTTAAGAGGCTCAATGCAGTAAAATGCAGGAATTTCCTGAGTAGCTTCAGCTTCAGGGTAGCCTGAAAAATCAACAAATCTGCATTTAGCGTGAACACCACCGTTTTCCAAGGAATATGTTGCTTCCATATATGATGGAGAGATGTATTCCTTTTCCTTTGCCCAGTCAAGCGGACGGCATTTTATGTAAATTTCCGTATCGGTAACTCTTAAATCAACGATTTTACTTGCATCGTTGAACTGATTGCCACCCTGAACGGGATTATATCGCCAGTCATTTTCCATATATACCCCGTGGTCATAATCAAGAGTGCCGTAATAGGACTGCTGAACAAGGCGACCTGTATCGTTTCTGTTAATAAGGTTTATATTGTTATTAACAGATTCTGCATTATAGCGCTCGCTTGCGTTGGAATCCACCTTGATTTTGCCGTCAACAGAAACTGCCTGAACATTGGAGTCAAGGTCTTCAAGGTAGCTTAATGCACCACCCCATAACAAATCAATTCCTAATTTATGAGTATCATTCTGAATATAGATTTCCTGAGAGGGAATTTCTCGGTTGAAAACAGAAAAGCCATATATTTTTATATTTTCTTTTCCTTTAGTTAAGGTTTCAAAGGTGATTGAAGTGATTTTATTTCCTTTTTTACCTGCTAAAGCATCGTCAACAAAGGAATAAAAGGTTGTTTTTTTCTTTGAGGGTTCTAAAAAGAAATCCTCACTTTTAGCTTTTAATCCTGCGGCATAATTGATAGTTGCTTTTATATAGCAATCAGATGAATATTCAATACCGTAGTAATTAAACCAATCGCAATTTGTTACAGTTAGCTCTAAAACTGTGTTTGATAATCCATTTTTGCTTGTGGCAATTTCTGTAGATTCTTTTAAAAGCGCAAATCCATTTTTCATTTCAAAATCATCCGTTGTTTTAATAAAACTGTGTATGTACGAAGAAAAAATTGAAGCGGTAATAAGAATAAAACCGAGAATAACAAGTAAAGTATGTTTAAGTGTGTTTTTCATATATAGTCCACCTTATTTTTTAAGTACCCAGACAAGCATATCTGTTTCACCGCGGTTTGCATAAGCAAAATAGGGAATAAATTTCAAGTGAGTTTCTATGTATTCATCTGTTGCTTCGAAATAAAGGGTTTCGTTTTCAGGCTCCTTATAGCCTTTGATAGTGATATTTGGCACTAAAAATTCTCTTTCTGCAAGCTCACCTTTTTCTTTGATATCAATTCTTATTGAATTCAAATCCTTGCCGTTGTCAACACCCTCAAGGCAGTAAACAACAGGACCTCTCATAACTGCAACTCTGCCTGCACATTTATGAACCTTTTTATTTGCAGAAATGAACATAACAGGCATTGAAAGCTTTAAAAGAATTTCGTCATTTTCGAAAATTTCAATATAAGCATAGCCATCTTTAAGAGAAAATGCCTTATTGATTTCAAAGTTCTTGCACCAAGCAGGAATTCTTAAAGCAATATATTTTTTGTTGCCGTTTTTAATGTCGATTTTAATTTCCTCTGTTGAGGGGTAATCTGTAATTTGTGAAACAGCCATACCATCAATTTCTGCTTCAGAGCTTATGTACTGATTAACAAAAAGAGTGTCTTCGGTATAAGAATAAAGATATTCGCCGATTCCTGAAATAAATCTGATAACATTGGGGGGACAACAGGAGCAGTCAAAAACCTCTTTTCTCTGTGTTATCGGGAAGCGCTTTCCGCTTTCGGTGCATTTATTGACATTGTTGTAGTCAACATCAATTTCAAGTGGGTTTTCATAGAAAAAGCCCTTGCCATCCATTGAAACACCTGAAAGTGCACCGTTATACATAACTCTTTCAACTGCATCGGCATATTTGCCGTTGGGATTGAGCTTAATCATTCTGTTGCCGAAAAATGCAAGAGAAATTGAAGCGCAGGTTTCCGCATAAGCATCTCTGTTTGGCAAATCATAGTCAATTGTAAAGGATTCGCCGTGACAGGTGCTACCTGTTGCACCGGTTATATACATTCTTTTGTCAACAATGTTCATAAAGCATCGGTCTGCCGCTTCAAAAAGCTCTTTATCATTGTAAAGAAGTGCAAGGTCTGCCATAGCGCAGAAAAGGTAAATTGCTCTTACACAATGTCCGTCTGCAGTTGTTCTTTCTCTCAACGGCACATCATCCTGATTATAAAGCTCATTGCAGCCCTTATACATGGGCTGGTCGTCAGGATTTGCACCGTGGTTATCAACAAAGAATTTTGAAAGCTCAAGATAATGCTTTTCTCCCGTGATTTCATAGAGCTTAACAAGTGCAAGCTCAATTTCAGGATGACCGGGAGTAATGAATTTTGCCGTTTTTTCAATTACGAAGCATTTTTCAATATAGTCAGCATACTTGCACATAGCATAAAGAAGAGCCTTTTTGCCTGTCGCCTCATAGTATGCAACCGCAGCTTCCATAAAATGCCCGGCACAGTAAAGCTCGTGCTCGGTTCTGTCAGAGAAGCGCTCGCCTGTTACAAGAAAATGGCTGTTGAAATAGCCGTTTTCATCACGGTTTTTTATGATTTTTTCAATTGCTTCATCGCTGATTTTTTCAAGCTCTGCGTTTTCAGAATAATTAAGACTGTATGCAAGACCCTCAATCCATTTTGCAATATCAGAATCCCAGAAAACGTGGGGCATATCAGGATCGCCTTCCTTCCAGGTGCAGTCGAGGGCATCAAAACGGTGGGTCTCCTTGAATCTGTCGTAAACAGATTTAAGGGTAACATCGCGCACCATATCCTGCTTTACCTTCCAGAAGCCATCTGTGATTTTTATATTTTTGCAATTAACTGTTTTCATATCAAATAACCTCATCTGTTTTCGAGTTTTTCTTTTACACATTCTTTCCAACGCTGTGCAATAAGGTGGTGTCCTGCAGTTGTGGGATGAACACCATCCCAGAGAAGCTTGTAAATATCTGTTTTATCTCTGTAGGAATCAAATAAATCCTGCAGAGGAACAAAAACTGCATCGTAATCCTCTGCGATTTTTTTGGTTTTTTCCTGATATGCTCCAATGCCTGCTTTAAAATATTCATCAAGCTCAGGCTCTTTTTTGTCACCGAAAAAGGGCTCCATAATAACTAAAAGAGTATCGGGATTCTGCTCTATTACCTCGTCAAGCAAAAGGCGATATATTTTTTCATATCTGTCAGGGGCAGAGCCTGATTGATGCTCCCAGTTGAAAATCATATCATTGATGCCGATTAGAATACTGAGAACTGTGGGCTTTAAATTAAGGCATTCTTCCTTCCATCTGCCGTAAAGGTCACAGATTCTGTCACCACTGTTACCGCGATTTATAAACTCAAAATTTTTCTCAATATTGTCGGCAGTAAGCTCAGCCGCAACAATGTAAGCATAGCTGTGGCCGTGAACGTGGTTAAGGTCGGAATGACGACCACGATTACCATCAGTTATTGAATCTCCCTGAAAGAGAATAACATCATTTTCCTTAAGTTTTATCATATTTATCACCTAAGAAAAGAATAACATATATTTATAAAAAATGCAAAACATATCATCCCTGTTTCATCTTTGATGAAATAGGGAGGGGGACCGCGTTAGCGGTGGTGGGTTGCCCCGTTGCTCCTTACCTTTGCAGATGAAACAAATTATGAACTTGAAATTATTGACAAATATATAAATATATGTTAGTTTTAAAGAGCACTCCGTGTCGGTGCGAAATTAACCCAAATAAAAATATTTAAAGAAAGGAGTTGGACATGATGATGAAAATGGTTAGAAAAAGAAAAAACAATCCGGTTATTGTGTCCGCTTCCTGCTGACAGTTGCATTTATATATGCCTTTTCTCCGGAAAGTTTAAGCTTTTCGGAGATTTTTTATTTTAATGCAAGTTACCGTTTTGTTGGTTAGTGATATTAACCGTAAGGTATGGGCTTGCCCATACCACAGAACAAAGTTGGTAAGGCTATTGCTCTATTATGCTTTATTGTGTGGCACAGGCAAGCCGGTGCCTTACAATTTTGAAAGGGTAAGCCTCTATGTTATGCAGGAAACGAAGGGTTTTTGAGTTCCTCTCATCTCAAAAATCAGCACACAAACTCCGGAAATTAACCAAAGAGGTAAAGTGAGTCGTTAAAATTTTACCGAAAAATTTAACGGAGGAAATATGAGAAAAAATAAAAAAGAAACGAAAAAAGAAAAGCTTTCAATGTTTAAAAACACCTTTTATGCATTGAAAATCATCAACCAATGTGCGCCTCGGATGATGGTAGCACAGGTTGCAATGCAAACATCATATTGGTTTTTCACAGGATTTATCAAGGATGTTTTGTTTTTAAAGGTTTTGTTGGATTTAATAATAAACGGCGGAACCTTTAAGGAATATGCAATGCTTGTTTTAGTGTTGGTTGCTTCTGAATTAATTGCAACAGCAATAAACTGCTTTTCGGATTATTATGGCTCAATCAAATGGAAAACCTTTTACAAAAAGCTTAACGATAAAATATTCCAAAAAGCAGTTGTGGTAGATGTGGAATGCTACGAAAATCCTGAATTTTATGATAAATACAAAAGAGCTACGGAAATTATAACCGAGGACCATGTTGCCTATTTTGCATGGCAATTTTCAAATATTATTGCAGGTGGTCTGACAGGTATTTTTCTTGTGATTTATGTAATTTCCATTGACCCTAAAATTTTATTAATTCTGCTTGTATCTGTTTTTGTTCTGGCTTTTCAAACAATCAAAGGAAAGCTTGAGGTTAAAAAGGATAAGGAAATGACACAGCATAAGCGTTCAAAGGCTTATGTAAAAAGAACTGTTTTTCTCAAAGAGTTTGCAAAGGATATGAGAACCTCAAGCATTTTTGAAGTTATGCACACCCGTTTTAAAACTGCCGTTGACCACAACAGAGAAATTATAAAAAAATACGGTTGGAAAATCGCATTTTTTGAAACAATGTCCGGCTTTTTCGGTAAAGCCTTACCTGTTGCGGCAACCTATGTTTATGCCGCATATCGTTTTGCCGTAAAGGGCGATTTGGCAGTTTCGGATTTTTCTGTAATTATGACTGCTATGAGCAATCTGAAGGATGTTTTTAATGATGTGGGTGAAGCAGTTTCCGATGTTCGCAGAGAAGCAGAATATTTTGCTAATTTAAAAGAGTTCCTCGAATATGATTGCAAGGTGATTAACGGAACTAAAGAAGCAGAGGATTTACAAAGCCTTGAATTTAAAAATGTTTCGTTTACATATCCCGGTGCTGAAAAAGAATCTCTCAAAAATCTTAATCTTAAAATTAACAGGGGAGAAACCGTTGCAGTTGTAGGTAAAAATGGTGCAGGTAAGACAACATTTGTAAAGCTTCTTTTAAGATTTTATGATGCGGATAGTGGCGAAATTTTATACAATGGTGTGAATATCAAGGAATATGACATTGCCTCTCTTCGTAAAAGGCTTGCAACTGTTTTTCAGGACTATAAGGTTTTTGCCCTGACTATTTCCGAAAATGTTCTTTGCCGGGAGTTAATAGGTGATAAAGACGAGGAAATTGTAAAAGGGGCTATTAAAAACAGTGGTGCAGATAGTTGTGTTGAAAAGCTCCCGCAAAAAGAGAATACTGTCTTAACAAGGGAGTTTGATGAAAAGGGAACAGGCCTTTCAGGTGGCGAGCAACAAAAAATTGCCACCGCAAGAATGTTTGCAAAGGATTTTGATCTGGCAATTCTTGATGAGCCCTCTTCTGCTCTTGACCCTGTTGCAGAATATCAGATGTATGAAAGTCTTATTGAAGCAACCAAGGAAAAGACTGTTATTTATATTTCCCACAGGCTTTCAAGTGCAGTTCTTTCCGACAGGATATATGTTTTTGATAATGGTAGTGTTATTGAAAGCGGTACTCACGAAGAGCTTATGCAAGGCGGTAAGGACTATTGCGAAATGTTTACTCTTCAAGCCTCAAGCTATAAAGCCGGTAAGGAGGGTGAAATGCAATGAAAATAAATAATAAAGCAAAAGCTACACATAGTACAATAGCAAATATATTTTATATGCTCAAAACAATGTTCAAGGTATCACCTGTTCTGGTAATAGGCGAAATTTTGCAGCATATTTTCAGTACATTACCCGGAAGACTTGTTTCTGTTATTGGTCTGAAATTTGTTATTGACGAGGTGCAGAAGGGTGGCGACAGTAAAAAAATACTTTTAGGCATTGTTTTAATGGTTGGCATTCTTGTTTTAGGTGAGGTTTCAACCTCTGTGTTCTTTGAGCTTTTTGTTCATCGTGAACGGGAAAAGCTTGACTATGGAATACAAACAATGTTCTATAAGAAAGCGGCAGAGCTTGATTTGCAAAGGTATGATGACCCCACATATTACAGCGATTTCATTTTGGCTATAGAAAGCTCATCAGATAGCCTCAGATATATTTTAGGTATGGTAAAGGGGTATGTTGGTGAAATAATTTCCTTTTTGGCAATTGCAGGTGTGGTTCTTACAATTGACCCTGTTTGCTTGCTGATAGTTGTTTTGTTTGTAGCTGTGTTCATTCCTATGGGCAGATATACGGGCAATCTGCAAATGAAACGCCGTGAAGAGGTTACTGAAAAGCATCGCAAGGGCGATTATTTTGCCCGGGTTTTCTATTTACCTGACTATGCAGGAGAAATAAGAACAAGCGGAATATATCCACTCTTAAGAAAACGTTTCAATGAAAGTGCAGATGAGGTTATCGGCACCCAAAAGAAATATGTTAAAAAGCTTGATATACTTTTCTATATTCAGGATATCGGCATCCGTGCAATCGGTTTTGTGCTTGTTCTCGGATTATATATCGGCTATCAAACCATTGTAACAGGGAATATGTCAGCAGGTGATTTTGTTGCAACCTTTAATGGCGCACTTTTAATCGGCGGAAGTATTTTATACCTTACTGTTTACAGTGTTCGTGGTTTTACCGAGCGTTCAAAAATGATAGAAAAGTGCAGAACATTTTTAGCAGAAAAAGAAAAAATCACAGACGGCACACATATTGCCGAATGTGGCGAGCCTGAAACAATTTCTGTTGGAAATATTACTTTCTCCTACGAGGGTAATGAGAAAAACTCTCTGGACGGAATTTCCTTTGAAATTAAGCCTTATGAAAAAGTCGCCCTTGTTGGCTATAACGGTGCAGGTAAGACAACTTTAACGAATCTTATGTTGCGACTTTATGATGTTAAAGATGGTGCTATTAAAATCGGTGGAAGAGATATCCGTGAGGAAACGGTTGCTTCCCACCGTGACCGATTTGCCGCAGTTTTTCAGGACTTCCGGATTTTCTCTGCCTCTGTGGGAGAAAATGTTGCTCTTTCAAAGGAATATGATGAAGAAAGAGTATGGAAGGCTCTTAAAGCAGTAGGCTTTGATAAGGAATTACCCGATGGGCTTCAAACAATTCTTTTAAGAGAGTTTGATGAAGAGGGGCTTATGCTTTCAGGTGGTGAGCAACAAAAAATTGCAATCGCAAGAGCATTTTATAAAGATTGTCCCTACGTTATTCTTGATGAGCCCTCTGCAAACCTTGACCCTGTTTCAGAATACGAGCTCAACCACGCTATGATGACTCAGGCAACAGATAAAACCATCGTTTTCATTTCCCACAGACTTTCAACAACCCGCCACGCAGACAGAATTTTTATGCTGGAAAAGGGAAAAATAATTGAAAGCGGAAGCCACGAGGAGTTAATGAATTTAAACGGAAAATATGCCGAAATGTTCAATCTTCAGGCGGAGAAGTACGTTAATTAAAAATGACCCTATTGTGAAAAATTTTTTCACAATAGGGTCATATCTTTTAATATCCCTTATACTCAAAAACAGTGTTATATGTTCCGCTTTCGAATTCGTATTCCTCGTCATCAAGGTAAAGGGTTGCGTGTGAACCGTTAGGAATTGTGAAGCTGAATTTACATTCGTCACCATTTCCGGTGTATTCCCAGGAGGAAATAATTTCACCATTCTCTGTGAGAAGTCTTGCCTTTGCGTAGCCTAATTCCTTGCAGGGAAGAGGACGGAAAATAATGTGCTTGTATGCAGGCTCGTTGAAATCACTATCAATACCTGCAATTGTTGTGTAGAGCCAGTCACCAACAGAGCCGTAAGCATAGTGGTTAAAGGAATTCATTTCGGGAGTTGCGAAGGTGCCGTCCTTCTTCATACCATCCCAACGCTCCCACATAGTTGTTGCGCCCTTTGTTACAGGGAAGAGCCAGGAGGGGAATTCCTTTCTGAAAAGGAGCTTGTATGCAAGGTCTGTTCTGCCGATTTTAGTTAAGGTATGGAGAAGATAGGGTGTGCCGACAAATCCTGTTTTAAGATGTCCGCAGGCTTCAAGATCCTTAACAAGCTTTTCTGCCTCTCTTTCAGGCTTGTCTGTAAGATTAAAGTAAAGAGCAAGAACGTTTGAGGTCTGGGTTTCGTGCTCAGTTTTACCTGTATTGAGATATGTTTCTCTGTATCTTTTTATTGTAAGGCCATAAAGCTCCTCGAAATAGCTCATATCCTCGCCGATAAGCTTACCCATTTCAATAAAGAGCGAGTTTGAATATGCAAGGTAAGCAGTACCGATAAGGTTTTTATCTGTAAGACCGCCTGTTGCCTCATCACCTGCGTCAAGGGAGAGCCAGTCGCCGAAATGGTAGGGATGCTTATCAAAAAGACCTCTTTCCGAACCGTTTGCCTCCATAAAGAGAATCCATTTTTTCATTGCATCAAACTGATCTTTGATAACCTGAACATCACCATAGGTTCTGTAAACCCAGTAGGTAACAATAACAATCGCATCTGCCCAGGCAGATGAACCATGAGATTCCCATCCCGGCAGGTCGGGACATACATCTGTAATTGCACCGTTTTCTCTTTGGTCGCAAGCAAGGTCGTGAAGCCATTTTTTGAAGAATTTATCAGTTCTGTAGGTGGTTGATGCGGTTCTTGCGAAAACCTGAGCATCACCTGTCCAGCCGAGTCTTTCATCACGCTGGGGGCAGTCTGTGGGAACATCAAGGAAATTGCCTCTCTGACCCCATACAATATTTTCATAAAGCTGTTGAATAAGGTCGTGTCCGCAAGCGAAATAGCCCGTTCTTTTCATATTTGAGAAAACAACGATTGCCTTGAAATTATCAAGGTTAATTTCATCCCTGTTGAAGCCCTCAAGCCTGATATATCTGAAGCCCATAAAGGAGAAATGAGGCTTATAAACTCTTTCGTTGCCGTCGGAGGTTACGTGCACCTGCGCCTTTGCACTACGAAGGTTTGTTGTATAGAAATTGCCGTCCTTATCAAGAATTTCTGCGTGAGAAATCGTGAACTCTGCACCCTTTCTCTGAGGAACAACCCATTCAACATAGCCGGTAAGATTCTGGCCGAAGTCAATAACCATTTCACCCTTGGGGGTTGTAATAAGCTTTATTGCACTAAGAGTAGCCATTTCGCGAACCTCTTCACCCTCAGTAGCAATAAGGATTTCTTTATTAACGTCAGGAAGCTCTTTAACAGGGAAGCTTTCGTCTGTGTTAAAGGTAAAATCAACAGCTTCACCGTTATAAACAGATGAATCAAGAATGTTGCTTTTTGCACATTCCCAGGTTGAATCAGTAGGAATAAAAACCTCTGTTCCGTCTGCATATTCGATTTTTAAACCTGCAATAAGAGCAGATTCCTTACAGGTAATGCTTTCGTAATTTTCGTGGGGGTTACCGTGGAAACGCATACCGTTACCAACCGCAATTTCAAGAACGTTGCACTCCTCCATCATTGATGTTACATCGTATTCCTGATACTGAAGGCGTTTTCCGTAGGTGGTCCAACCGGGAGCAAAAATGAATTTGCCCACTCGCTGACTGTTGAGGTATGCTTCATAATAACCTAAAGCAGAGCAGAAAAGAGTTGCCTTGTTGATTTTTTTATCAAGCCAGATAACCTTTTTGAAAACAGGAACAACCGTACCGATATCAATAGCTTCTTTTATAAATTTTGCATCTTTTATTGTTGACATAAAATCACCTGCATTTTTTCATTGACAATGAAAATTGAAATTGTATAATTATATTATCTTAGTTGGCATTCTTTTTCAAGTGCTTCGGAGGCAAAAATGAGAAATCTTTCAGATATAAATGTTATTAAATCCGTAATGGGTAAGCACGGCGTAACCTTTAATAAGGGGTTAGGTCAAAATTTCCTTGTGGACCCTGCAGTGTGTCCTGCTATGGCAGAGGCGGCAGGGCTTAATGAAAACACCTGCGCCATTGAAATCGGTCCCGGTGTTGGTGTTTTAACCGCAGAGCTTGCAAAAAGAGCAGGCAGGGTTTTAAGCTTTGAGGTTGATAACAGACTTTTGCCCGTATTGGCAGAAACACTTTCTGATTTTAACAATGTTGAAATTATAAATGAAGATGTTATGAAGGCAGATTTACCCAAAATTATTGAAGAAAAATGCAAGGGTATGGAAATCTGTGTTGTTGCAAATCTGCCGTATTACATAACTTCACCCATAATTATGCTACTCTTAGAAAGCAAATTGCCCATTAAAAATATAACAGTAATGGTACAGAAGGAAGCGGCAGACAGGCTTTGTGCAGAGGTCGGCTCCCGTGATGGTGGTGCGGTTACTGTTGCGGTTTCATATTATTCTGAAAGCGAAAAGCTTTTCTTTGTTCCCAGAGATTCATTTTTACCGCCACCCAAGGTAAACAGCGAGGTTATTCAGCTAACTGTAAGAAAAGAGCCACCCGTTAAAGTTGAAAATGAAGAATTTTTCTTCAAATTAGTTAAGGCTGCATTCTCTCAGAGAAGAAAAACTGCAGAAAATTCTATCAGTGCCGGTCTTGGAATAAATAAAAGCATTGTTGCAGAGGCTCTTGAAAATGCAGGTCTTGAAAGAACTGTAAGAGCCGAAAAGCTGACAATGGAGGATTTTGAAGCATTAGCAAAATTATTGAATGTTTAATAAATGTCACTGTTTGTTTTTGCAAACAGTGACATTTATTATTGGTAACTGTATAAAATTCTTGTTTCTGCCAAAAAATAATATAAAAACATAGGAGGACATATTATGAGTGACAGAAACAAAAATGATAACGACAAAAATCCTTTGGAAATTCCCGAAAACACACCATCAAGTGACCCTAAGCCTATAAGAAGCGCGCAGAATAACAAAACAATGAAGAAGGTTAAATATGCCTATGCCTTTGCCTTGCTTCTCGCTTTAGGTACTGCTCTTATTGCAAAAATTTCAACTGAAAAGGCACTCGGAAATCTTGCACCTATTGAAAGCGATTATGTTACAATTACAACAGAAAAGCAAACAAGCAAGGATTCGGAATTCCTCACAGAAGAGCCTGATTTTGAGGTAAGGCAGAATTTAGAGGATGTTCCCGATACAAGAGAGGAAACAGAAGAGCAAACAGAGGAACAAGCAGAAGAAGCTCAAGAAGAAACAACCCAAGGCACTAAATACGCCACACCATATCAGGATTATTATACTCTTCCCTTAGGAACAGATATTTTAAAGGATTATTCTCCCGAAGTGCCCACATATAGTGCAACAATGGGGGATTGGCGAACCCATTCGGGTATTGATTTCAAGGCTGCCGAGGGTGAGCAGGTAAAAGCAATTTCTTACGGTACAGTAAAAAACATTTATGATGATGCCCTTTGGGGAACAACAGTTGAAATTGACCACGGCAACGGAGTAACTGCAAAATACTGTGGCTTTAATAAGGATACACTTGAAATCAAAAAAGGAGCAACGGTTGAAGGCGGTTCGCTTTTAGGCTATCTCGGCACAATTCCCTGTGAAAAATCTGAATTAAGTCACCTGCATTTTGAGGTTTATTATAACGGAGAAAATGTTGAGCCGTTAGAATTAATGGGGAAATAATATATGAACCTGTAACGAAAAAATTTTTCGTTACAGGTTCATTTTATACAGTCTTTCTTATTGAATCAAAAAACTCATTATACCTGTCCACCCATTTCTGCACGTCTTTTCTGTCATATTTATTGGGTAAATAGGTTTCGGTTACTGCAAGCCTTCCCATCCACACTGCAAAATTCGAAAACTTTTCTTTCAGAATAACATTTTCTCTCAATTGGCGGATTTTATCCTTGATTAAAGCTCTTCCTGCTGCACCGAAAAAGGTATCCAGCTTATTTGTCATAATCTGTGAAAGGTCTTCCGTTGTGAAAATGCCTGATTTTAAAATATCGTTTATTTCCCGTGCTGTGAAATAGGTTAAAAGGTTTTTTAATAAAGCAAGTCTGCCTGCAGTGAAGCCGATTTCTTTAAAAAATCTCCTTTGATAGTCCCAAAGGGCTTCGGTGTTAAAAAGGTGGTCCGAATCGTTTGCTATTGTATCCGCAAGCATTGCTCCTGCTTTCATAGCATAGGAAATGCCCGAGCCCTTTACGGGGTAGGTCATAAAGGCACTGTCGCCAACTGCCGCATAGCCATCTGCCACCAATACCCCGAGAGGTTGGCAAACAGGTATTTTATCGTATTGTCCCCCACGAATGAAGCTTTTACTGATATGGGGATATTCTTCAGATATTTTCCGTAATTCCGTTAAAACCTCTTCTTGTGAAGGAGGGGAAAAGCGACAGATTAATATATCAACAAAATCCTCTTCCGTTACTACCCAGGAAAAGCCAACAGTTCCATCCTCTTTTGCAAGAATGTCATAATATGTGTCAGGGGCGGGAACATCCAGCGACTTTTCAAAATGTGCGCGATAGGTGTAAATAATATCAAAGTCCTTGATTTCCCGGTTGATATTCATAAATTTCGGCAAATTGTTCCGCAAGGGAGAATCAATACCGCAGGCATCAATAATAATGTCCCCGTAAAAATCGCCCTCAAAGGTCTTCACACCTGCAACCCTGCTACCTAAAATAACAGGCTCAACAACAGGACAGTTATAGTGGATTTGCACTCCGCTTTTTTCTGCCAGAGTAAGAAGATGATTAATAAGCGTTTTTCTTTCCATAACTATGGCTTCATCCTCGGGTTGAGGCAGGGTGAGGGGAGCAATAGTGCTTTCTGACGGAACAAGAGTAAGCTGATTTTTACATATTGTAATATTTTTAGGTGCGGGTAAATCAATATAGGTGAAGGTGTCCTTATCAAACACATCCTGCTGAGGCAAACCCATATCACTTTTTTGCGATTTTTCAAAAACTGTCACAGAATAACCCAAGCGCGCAAGCTTAATGGCACACACCAAACCGCCGTGACCTGCACCCGCAACAATAATTTTTGCCATAAGAACACCTCATTTCTTCATACTATTATATATTAAATATAGCATATCATTCATTTTGTTACAATCAGAATAGCAATTATTTTTGTTCACAAAAATTTCAAAATGTAACCGGATTTTATCAGAAATCGCAATTTTTTGTATAAGTTTGCTTTTTTGCACAAGTTCAAAGGTGGTTTATAGTGCAATTTTTACATTGAAAAAGGGTCTGCATTATGTTATAATGCCCAATGTTGTTACAAAAGGTTACAAAATTGTAATAATTAGTTACATTTCTGAAATAAATATTAGTGATACAAAATATTACGAAAGGCAAAAAATATTCTATGACAAAAAGCAGAATCAAAAGAATTGCGGTTGTTCTTCTCACCACTGTTCTCATGGCAACTTCCGTTTTCAGCGTAAGTGCAGCTGCCAAAAGCCTCGAATACTCCGCCTCTTATTCTTACAAAAAAAGCGTTTACTACGAAAGATTAATGAATGTTAAGCTTACAGGTGACCAGGTTACTGATATTTGCAATGTTGCAAAAAGTCAGGTCGGCTACCACGAAGCAAGCTTTTTCGATTATTCCGGTACATCAACAGGTAGCGGTAACATTACCGAATACGGCAGATGGTACGGCAGGCAGGGCTATTGGTGTAATGTTTTCGCATCCTGGTGCGGTTATGTTGCAGGAATTCCCTCAAGCATTTTTCCTAAGCTTACAGGTGTAGGCAATTCATATTATTCAACCCTTCCCTCTGTTGGTGCAGATTGCTTCTCCTTCTCATCAGGCAGAAGGCTTCAGGCAGGCGACCTTATTTTCTGCTGCACCTGCTCAGGCGGTTATGGTTGTATTGACCACGTTGGTCTTGTTGTTGATGTGGATGACACCACAATTTATACAGTTGAAGGTAATATGTCTGACTATGTTCAGGCTTGTCAGTATTCTGCAGGCACAGGCTATTCATCACGCCTTCGTTCAAGAATTAATTATGTTGCAAGACCTCAGTATGAAAACAATGCAAAAACTGCTGCAGATATTACAGAGGCAACTGCAGTTGAAACAATCGGTAGCAGTGTTTATGCGGTATTTGATGCTGCAGTGAATTATGACCAGGCAAAGAAGCTTTCCAAGAAAATGGGCGGTTATCTTGTTGGTATCAGCTCAGAAAAGGAGCTTGAAAGGGTTTCTGAGCTTGCAGGTGAAAATGGCTTCGGCAGATATTTTATCGGCAAAAATTTTGAAAATAAAAAAGCAGATTGCTCTGTAATCACAGAAGCAGGTGTTTCTGAATCAAGCAAAACAAGAAGCTTAACAGGTTTTATCTGCGAAATCAATGTAAATAAGGTTGATGCAGTTAACGGTGCGGTTTTAAACGATGTGAAATACGAAATTTATGACACCGCTTTAACCTATGAGCAGGCAAAGGCATTTGCTGAGGCAAAGGGCGGTTCTCTTGCAGAAATCAACGAGGATAATGCATTAATGCTTTCACTTCTTCTTAAGGACAGTAAAAAGTATTTTGTTGAGTCCGGTAAAGAAAATTCAGCAAAGGCACTTTTGAATGACGGTAGTGCAGAGGTGAAAAAAGCAAAAGCCTTTGATAAAAAATATAACACAGGCTTCATTGTTGAATATGATGAAGCAGAAAAATTTACAGTTACCTATGATGCAAATGGTGGCAAGGATGCACCAATGGAAAAAATTGCAGAAAATGATGAAGCAGTAATGGTTTGTGCCCACACACCCACAAAAAACAATAAGATTTTTATGGGCTGGTCCTTTGACGAAAAGGCAAAAACCGCAGATGTTGACTATGGTGATGTTATCACAGTAGCTGAAGATATTACCCTTTACGCAGTATGGGGTTAAGAAAAAACGACTCGCTCGATGCGAGTCGTTTTTTAGATGCCAGTCGCCAGATGCCAGTTGCCAGTTTCGGGACCTGCGGTTGGCAATTAAAATTCGGAATTTGGAATGTCGGGGCGCGGAAATGCGCCGAAGAAGAAATTATAAAATATTTGCGAAGCCTATCATCCCTGTGCGTAAGCATAGGGAGGGGGACCATTCTTCGTTGGGTAAATCATAACATTGTGTAAAATTCGGATGTTGTGTTTTTAAACTGATACAGTTCGGGCGGAATGGTGGTGGGTTGCCCCGTTCCCTATTTACATCGTTGAATAGTGCATTTCTATCCCTCTTTTTTGCAAAGCAAAAAGGAGGGGGGACCGCGTTAGCGGTGGGTGGTACTGATACCTCTTGGATATGTAGAAAAACAACCACGATTACCTCTATCGGTTTTCGTGATTGTTAGCTTTTTATGTCTTCTGCTTTTTTAGGATTGTTGGTCAAATTTAGAATAAAATCTGTTGAAACTCCGTAAAAATCACTTAATTTAATAAGATATTCAATAGGAAGATTTCGCTTTCCGTTTTCATACATACCATAAGCCTGTTTGGTGATATTCAGAAAATTTGCAACATCTTCCTGTCGGTAATCATTATCAATTCTCAAATCATAAAGTCTTTTGGTGTAATTCATATAACTCCACCTTTCAACTGTATGATACAACAAAATGTTTACTTTATTCTTGACAGTAAACATATTGTTTATTATACTTATGTTGAGTAAACATATAGTTTACAAAACAAGGAGGTAGTTTAAATGGAATTTTTTGTTTGGTTGTTGGTGATTGTTATAATTGGTATTGGTATAAAATCGGCTTGGAATTTCCTTCAAGATCTTTTTGGCTTTTTAGGTTTTTCTTCTGGGACTTCAAAATATTTGGAAAGTTGTGGACATGCTACTGATGGTAATGGTTTGATGTTAGTTTACTATGTTCAGGAACAGAAGTTGATATCATTTAACGAGGGAAGTGTATTAAAAAACACTCAAATAAGAACGGTTGAGGAAAAACAAATATTAAAATTTAAATTAGGAGATATTGTTTCTGTAAAAAGGCAAGAACATACAGCAACAGGTCACAATAAAATTTTTGTTAAAATAAAAAATGGAAGTGGCTATACTATGTATGTATCTCCATATAGCCAACTTTGGCATGATTTGGAGATGCATTTCGAAATCAAAAGAGGGTAATATGTGGAGTGTTTTTACGCCTCGAAACTTGCAACTTCCAATTTAAAAAAACACTTGCATTTTTATATATTATATGGTATATTACGAGTGTACGAATATGAACTTGAGTGAGAGCAGGGGAACCTGCTCTCATATTTATTGCCGGGAAAAGTTTTCGACAATTTTAAATAAGTTTGTAGAAAGATTTGAATAAGTTTTAAAAGAGGTGCTGATTTGGCAAAGAACACAGTTTCTCAGGTATGGGAAATCGCAGAACCCATTGCAGAAGAATTGGGCTTGATACTTTGGGATGTTTGCTTTGAAAAAGAGGGTGCAAACTATTATCTCAGAATTTTCATTGATAAGGAGGATGGCGTTGGCATTGAAGACTGTGTCAATATGAGTCACGCTATGGATGCTCCCTTGGATGAGGCGGATTTAATTGACCGTCAGTATAACTTACAGGTTTCTTCCCCCGGTATTGAAAGAAAGCTCACAAGAGATTTCCACTTTGTTTATTTTATGGGCGAAAAGGTTATATTAAGGCTTATCAGACCCTATGAAGGTCAGCGCGAATTTAAAGGAGTACTTATTGATTACTCTGAGGATGGTGCAGTTACAATTGAGTTTGATGAGGAAAACACAATGACTGCCGAAAAGAAAGAAATAGCCTGGGTTAAGTTGGACGATTTTTCTTTCTGATAAAATGTTTATTATTTGATTGATATATATTGAAAGGATTGGTAGGAAAATGGCAAGAAAATCTACTAAGAAAAATGAAAACAAGGAATTTTTCGAAGCAATACTTATGCTCGAGCAGGAAAGAGGAATTCCTGCAGATTATCTTCTTGAAAAGGTTTGTGCAGCAATCGTAACATCCGTAAGAAGAGAATACGGCGGCGAGGATGTTGTTTTTGTTGACTGCAACCCCGAGGAATACAAGCTTCGCGTTTACCTCAGAAAACAGGTTGTTGAAGAGGTTGAAAACGAATTTACAGATATTCTTCAGGAAGAGGCAGTAAAATATAACAAAAAAGCACTTGTTGGCGATTTTGTTGAAATTCCTCTTGAAACAAAGCAGTTCGGCAGAATTGCCGCAACAACTGCAAAGAATGTTATCAGAGGCGATATTCACGATGCTGAAAGAGGTCTTATGCTCCGCGAGTTTGAGTCAAAGCAGAAGGAGCTTGTTACAGGTAAGGTTCAGAGCATTGACCCCCAGACAGGTAATGTTACTCTTGAAATCGGCAAGGCAACAGTTGTTCTTCCCAAATCAAGACAGCTTCCTAACGAAACTTTCACAGAAAATCAGCTTGTAAAGGTTTATATCGAGGGCGTTAAGGATACTCCCAAGGGACCTAAAGCAATGATTTCAAGAACTCATTCAGGTCTTGTAAGAAGACTCTTTGAAACAGAGGTTCCCGAAATTTATGACGGAATTGTTGAAATCAAAGCAGTTTCCCGTGAGGCAGGCTCAAGAACAAAAATCGCGGTTGTTTCCAAGGATGAAAATGTTGACCCCATCGGTGCCTGCATCGGTCCCAAGGGCTCTCGTGTGGGAACAATTGTTGAAGCTCTCGGCGGTGAAAAAATCGATATCGTAATTTATGATGAAGACCCCACAAAGTTCATTGCTGCAGCTCTCGCTCCCGCAGATGTTCTTCTTGTTGAGGTTGACGAGGAAAGAGAAAAGGCTTGCCACGTAACTGTTCCGGATACACAGCTTTCTTTGGCTATCGGTAACAAGGGTCAGAATGTAAGCCTTGCTGCAAGACTTACAGGCTGGAAAATAGATATTAAGCCCGAAAGCGGATTCTACATTCCGCAGAGCAAGTGAGGTTCTTATGGCTGAAAAAAAGATACCTATGAGGAAATGCCTTGGCTGTAACGAAATGAAGCCTAAAAGAGAGCTTATCCGTGCAGTCAAAAGTCCTGAAGGTGAAATAAGCATTGACCTTACCGGTAAAAAGTCGGGCAGGGGCGCATATATATGTCCCGATAAAGCGTGTTTGAGAAAGGCAAGAAAGGGCAAACGCCTTGAAAAAGCTCTTGATACCGCAATTCCCGACAGTGTTTATGACGCTATGGAAAACGAACTTAAGTAAATCCGAAAGGACTGGGCAAAATTTGAATAAAAAAGATACGATGTGCTTTCTCGGCTTGTGTCGTAAGGCAGGTAAGCTGTGCTGCGGTCACGATGTTGTGAAGGAAACCATTGTGAAATCTACTGCAGAGCTTGTTTTTCTCGCGGCGGATGCTTCCGAAAGGCTTGAGAGAGAAATGACTCACGCTTGTACCTATAACGGTAAAAATATTCCAATTATACGTACCTCTTATTCTATGGCAGATTTTGCCGGTGCTATCGGCAAGGGTTCGGGTGTTTTTTCCGTAACAGACACCGGATTTGCTAAAAAACTACATCAACAATTCGGGGAGGAATTAGATGATAACTAAATACAAAGTTAATGAGGTTGCAAAAGACTTCGGTTTGAATAATAAAGAAATTATTGAGGTTCTCGGTAAATTTTATGAAGAGCCCAAAAAGGCACAGACTGCTCTTGATACAAAAGAGCTTGATGTTCTTTTTGATGTTTTGACACAGGAAAACAGTGTTGAAAGCTTCAACTCCTATTTCGCAATGAAAAAGGTTGAAGAGAAAAAAGAAGAAAAGGCTCAGAAGCCCGCTCCCAAGAAAGAGGAGAAGAAGGCAGAGCCTAAAAAAGAGGAAAAGGCTCAGAAAAATGCTCCCAAGAAAGAGGAGAAAAAAGCTGATAAGCCTCAGAAAAAGGAAGAAAAGAAGCCTGAAGCTAAGGCAGAGAAAAAGCCTGAAGCTAAAGCAGAGAAGAAGCCCCAGGGTCAGTCAACTGCAAATCCCTTTAAAAAGAACGAAAAGAAAAAAGACGGACCTATGCAGTCAAGAACCAAGGGCGAAATGCGTACTATCGACACAAGAGCAGATAATGTTGAGCTGGAAAAGTACAACGAAAGATATGAAAACATCGCTCCTGTTCATTCCATTAATGACAATGTTCAGACAAAGCAGAAATTAAAGCAGAAGAGTCAGCAGTACAGAAAACAGCAGGGTATGCGCTCCAAGCGTAAGGAGAGCGAAGCAGAAAGATTAAAGAGAATTGAAGCAGAACGCGCTAAAAAGACTCTTGTTATTACTGTACCCGAGGAAATTACTGTTGGTGACCTTGCAGCAATGCTTAAGAGAACTGCTGCAGAGGTTATCAAAAAGCTCTTCTCTCTCGGTATGATGGCAACTGTTAACCAGGTTATTGACTTTGATACAGCAGAAATTGTTGCAACAGAGCTTGGTGCAAAGGTTAAAAAAGAAGTTGTTGTTACTATTGAAGAAAGAATTATTGATGACCGTGAGGACAGTGAAGAGGACCTTCTTCCCAGAAGCCCCGTTGTTTGCGTTATGGGTCACGTTGACCACGGTAAAACATCACTTCTTGATGCTATTAAAAACACTTCTGTTACAGAAACAGAAGCAGGTGGTATCACTCAGCACCTTGGTGCTTACAGAGTAAACCTCAATGGTCAGGAAATCACATTCCTTGACACACCCGGTCACGCGGCTTTCACGGCTATGCGTGCAAGAGGTGCAATGGCAACAGATATTGCAATCCTTGTTGTTGCCGCAGATGACGGTATTATGCCACAGACAGTTGAAGCTATTAACCACGCTAAGGCAGCAGGCGTTTCCATTGTTGTTGCTATTAACAAAATGGATAAATTGGATGCTTCACCCGATAAGATTATGCAGCAGTTAACAGAATATGAGCTCATTCCTGAGGAATGGGGCGGTGATGTTATCTGTGTTCCCGTTTCTGCAAAAACAAGAATGAATATTGACACTCTTCTCGAATCTGTTCTTCTTGTTGCAGAAATGAAAGAGCTTAAGGCTAACCCCAACCGTGCAGGTAAAGGTATTGTTATTGAAGCAAGGCTTGATAAGGGGCGCGGTCCCGTTGCAACTCTTCTTGTTCAGAACGGTACTCTTAAATCAGGCGATATTATCGTTGCAGGTACTGCAGTTGGTAGAGTTCGTGTTATGACAGATGATAAGGGCAGAAGGGTTAACGAGGCAGGTCCCTCTGTTCCCGTTGAAATCACAGGTCTTGCAGAGGTTCCGGTTGGCGGTGATGCTTTTGACTGTGTAAGCGATGAAAGACTTGCCCGTGAGCTTGTTGAGCAGAGAAAGACTTCACAGAAGGAGGAAGCATTCCGCTCAATGCAGAAGGTTACTCTTGATAACCTCTTTGATTCTATTAACGAAGGCTCACTTAAAGACCTTAACATCATTGTTAAGGCAGACGTTCAGGGCTCAGTTGAGGCAGTTCGCCAGAGTCTTGAAAAGCTTTCCAACGAAGAGGTTCGTGTTAAGGTTATTCACGGTGGTGTTGGTGCGGTTAACGAATCTGACGTTATGCTTGCTAATGCATCAAATGCTCTTATTGTTGGCTTTAACGTTCGTCCCGACCCTGTTGCAGAAGCAAACGCAGAGCGCGACAAGGTTGAAATGAGAATGTATCGTGTTATCTACGATTGTATTGAAGAGGTTGAGGCAGCTATCAAGGGTATGCTTGCTCCCAAATTCCGTGATGTTGAAATGGGTAAGGCTGAAGTCAGAAGCGTATTCAAGCTTTCAAGCGCAGGTACAATCGCAGGCTGTTATATCATTGACGGTAAAATCACAAGAAACTGCAAAATCCGTGTTGTTCGTGACGGTATTGTTGTGTTTGAGGATGAAATCTCTTCACTCAAGCGCTTCAAGGATGACGTTAAAGAGGTTGCAACAGGCTACGAATGTGGTGTTGGTCTTGAGAAGTTCAATGATATCAAGGAAGGCGATATTCTTGAGGGTTATATCACTGAAGAGTATAAAGACTAATTAAGTATTCCAAAGGAGTTAAAATGGGAACTTATAAACAAAATCGTACAGCAGAGGATATCAAGCGCGAAATTGCCGCTATTGTAAGAGAGCTTAAAGACCCCAGAATTTCTGACCATCTTATAAGCGTTGCAAGAGCAGATGTAGCAGGCGATTTATCCTATGTTAAAGTATATGTCAGTGCCGTTGAGGGAATTGAGGTAGCCAAAGGCGCTACCAAAGCCCTTACAGGCGCAACGGGTCTTGTGCGCCGAGAGGTTGGTAAGCGTCTCGGTCTTCGCAAAACCCCCGAAATTAAATTCGTTGCCGATGATTCTATTGAGTACGGTATGAATATTGTTAAAAAGCTTGAGGAAATTTCAAGCGAGTTTACCGATTAAGGTGAAAGATATGGTAATTGATTTAAAACAATGTGCCGCTTTGATAAAAGAGCACAATGAATTTGTCATTATTTCTCATGAGCATCCTGATGGCGACACCTTGGGGTCCGCTTTTGCTCTTGCAGAGATACTCAGAATAATGGGCAAAAAGCGTGTTGTGAAATGCAGCGACATAATCCCGAGAGATTTCTACTATATGACGGATTCCTATATTGCCGATGATGTAACAGACCCCTTTATTGTTACGGTGGATGTTGCAGATGAAAAGCTTTTGGGCAATATGGCGACTTTATATGGTGGAAGGGTTGATTTATGCATTGACCACCACGTTTCTAACACATATTATGCAAAAAACACCTTTGTTGAAGACAGAGCGGCGGCTTGTGGAATTATTTATGAGCTGGCTTTGGAATTAGGTGTTGAGCCCAATTTGTATATGAGAGAATGTATATATACGGGTATCTCAACAGATACAGGCTGCTTCAGATACCAGAATACAACCCCTCAGACATTGAGAATTGCGGCAGACCTTATGGAAAAGGGCATTGATTCCAAAAAAATCAACAAGCTTATGTTTGAAACAAAAACTAAAAGCCTTCTTCATCTTGAATTACTTGCAAGAAACACACTTGAGTATCATTTTGACGGAAAATGCGCCATTATTACATTGACACAGGCTATGTATAAGGAAAGTGGTTCGGGTGAGCACGAATGCTATCCCATTACAGCTCTTCCCCGTCAGATTGAGGGCGTTCTTGTTGGTGCGGTTATCAAGGAAAAAGAGGATGGCACCTTCGGTATTTCTGTTCGTACAGAGGGCGATATCGATGCATCTGCAATTTGTTCAAAAATGAATGGTGGCGGTCACAAGGGTGCCGCAGGGGCAAGCTTCTCTTGCTCTTATGAAGAAGGAAAAGCCCAATTACTTAATGTTATAAAAACTGCTCTGGATGGTTTAAATCAATGACGGGTATAATACCTCTCAAAAAGGGTGAAAATATTACATCCTTTTTTGCAGTGAATAAAGTCAGAAGAATAATCGGGGAGAAAAAGTGTGGTCACACAGGCACACTTGACCCTAATGCAACAGGTGTACTGCCCATAGCTGTGGGTGGTGCAACCCGTTTTATTGAGCTTCTGCCAACACATAAAAAAGCCTATAAAGCAACCTTTAAAACAGGTTTTTGTACAGATACTCTTGATATATGGGGTACTGTTACGGATACCTATGATAAAAAAGTCAGCTTTGAGGAAATAGAAAAAGCTACTGCTGAATTTAAAGGGGAAATAATGCAATTACCTCCTATGTATTCGGCAATTAAAAGGGATGGAGTTCGTCTTTATGAGCTTGCCCGACAGGGAATTGAAGTGGAAAGAACCCCACGAAAATGCGAAATTTATGAGCTTTCTGTTGAAAAAACAGAAAATGATGAAATTTCTCTTTATTGCGAATGCTCTGCAGGAACTTATATAAGAACCCTTATAAATGATATCGGCGAAAAATTGGGCTGTGGTGCAACTATGACCTCTCTTTGCCGTACCTTTGCTTGCGGAATAGAGCTTTCAGAATGCTTTACTCTTGAGGAATTGACGGAGTTAAAGGAAAAGGGCGAAATTGAAAAAGCGGTTATCCCCTTAGAAAAGCTGCTTTTGGAATACCCCGAAATTCACGTTACGGATAATCAGGCAAAAAGATTTTCTAATGGTGGAAGCCTTATGAGAGAAAGAGTCCGTAATGTAAAAGAAAACGGAATTTACAGAGTTTACGGAAATGGTGAGCTATTAGGCTTGGGTGAGCTTACCGAAACAGATTTATTGGTGAAAAGAGTTTATAATAATGTGTGAAAAAAGACGGGTGCTTATAGCACTTGGTACCTTTGACGGTCTTCATATAGGACATAAAAAGGTGCTTTTAAGCGATACAAGTGAATATGATGAGAAAATCGCTTTGATGTTTACCGAGCACCCGCAGAAAGCTCTTTCGGGTGATGTGCCCGGTGAGCTTGTTACAGATAAAAAAAGAAACCAGCTTTTAAAGGAATGGGGCTATACCCCCGAATATCTTGATTTTACTGAGGTTTCAAGGCTTTCTCCCGAAGAATTTGTTGATAAAATTCTTATAGAAAAATTCAACGCAACTGCTCTTTGCTGCGGATTCAATTATCGTTTCGGAAACGGTGCAAAGGGTGATGTGACAATTTTAAAAAAGCTTTGTGCCGAAAGGGAAATTAAGCTTACAGTTTGCAATCAGGTTGAGTATGATGGTGCGCCTGTCAGCTCAACAAGAATAAGAGAATGCATTAAAAATGGTGATATCAGAACTGCCAACAAAATGCTGGGAAGGTATTTTTCATATAATTTTGAGGTTGTTCACGGAGATGCCCGGGGCAGAACCTTAGGGTCTCCCACAATTAATCAGTTTTTCAGTGAAAATTTCACTGTTGCAGATTTTGGTGTGTATGCCTCATTCACTGTTGTTGATGGCAAAAAGTATATTTCTGTTACAAATATCGGTATTCGTCCAACCATACAGGGCGGTAGCGAGAAACGAAGCGAAACAAATATTGTAGGCTTTGACGGAGATTTGTACGGACAGGATATTGAGGTTTTTCTGGTTGAAAAATTAAGAGGCGAAAGAGCCTTTAATTCCCTTGATGAATTAAGCGAAAGCATTTCTGCCGACAGAAAAAAATCAACGGAAATTATAAAAAAGGAGTTTCAGAATGAATTTTAAAAATAAAATCAAGGTAGCTCCCTCAATTCTTTCTGCAGATTATGCAGATTTAAAAAATGAAATAGAAAAAGTGAAGGCTGCAGGAGCAGATATGCTTCACGTGGATGTTATGGATGGTCATTTTGTTCCGAATATTTCAATTGGTCCACCCGTTGTGAAATCCATAAGAAAAGCAACCGATATGTTTCTTGACTGCCACCTTATGATAAGCAACCCCTCTGATTATGTTGAAAGCTTTGCTTCATCAGGTGCAGATTTAATCGGCTTCCATATCGAAAGCAACAGTGATGTGGAGGAAACCTTAGAAAAGATAATAAATGCAGGGGTAAAGCCCGCATTGGTAATAAAGCCCAAAACACCTGCCGAAGCAGTTTTTCCATATATAGAAAAGCTGGCTATGGTGCTTGTGATGACCGTTGAGCCCGGCTTTGGCGGTCAGTCCTTTATGAGCGATATGCTTCCTAAAATTCGGGCTATAAGAGAAAAAGCAAATCAGGTAAATCCCGATTTGCTCATACAGGTTGATGGCGGAATTGTTCCCGAAACCGCAAGGCTCTGCGTTGAAGCAGGTGCAGATGTGCTTGTTTCAGGCAGCTATATTTTCGGTGCGGAAAATATTGAGAATGCAGTTAATTCTTTAAGATAATTCCATATTCATAAATTTTTGATATGTCACCTTCGGTGCAGGTAATTGCATTTCCGAATTCGCATAAAATATGTAGTATTTTTTCAGAAAAGGTTAATTTAGGGCGGATAATCATATAAAGGCAGCTTTCATATTTATATGATTCATAGCTTTTTATTAAATCCTTTAAACCCGAAATAATTTTCAAAGAATCTATAAAAGAGTTTTCGTCACAGGGACTGAATAGTATGGGTTCGGCATCCTTTTTCATAATCAGACGCTTTTTGCTTTTGGTATCGGAAAAGGGTGAGTTGGTAAAATGCAGAACACATCCCCCATCCTCTAAAGGCGCAGCCTCTATAAGAAGCTTGCCGTCTGTGTCAACGGATTTGCCGAGAGTTTTTCGTGCCATATCCAGAATTGTCCATATAACACGGCGAGTTTCAATATTTGAATAATCCATTTCGTCATATGTAATATCAAGGTCAACCATATCAATGTGTGACAGGGTAACGGTGATTTTTTCTTCTCCGTTTGATTCGATTTTCATTTTCTTCCCCCCAAGTCAAGAGTGTTTGGTTATTAATATCATAATACTCAAACAGCTTGGGTACAATGATAAAATATTGGAAAGGAATTTTGTTATGAAATTTGCAGTAAGTAGTTATAGCTTAGGCTCTCTTGTTTCAAAGGGTGAGGCAACAGAGAAGGATTTAATTTCAATTGCTAAGGAGCTCGGCTTTGATGGAATTGAGTTTGCAGAAATCCGCACTCCCGATGGAATGTCAAAGCTGGATTATGCAAAGGAGCTTAAGGCAGAATGCGAAAAAGTCGGTATTGCTTGTGTTCAGTATTCTGTAGGTGCAGATTTCATTTATGGTTCCGATGGTGATTTAGAAAAGGAAATTGAAAGACTTAAGGGCGAGGTGGATGTTGCCGAGGCTTTAGGTGTTCAGGGTATGCGCCACGATGCAACTGCAGGCTATCGTGATGAAGAAAAGAAATACAAGGGCTTTGAACAAGCTCTGCCAAGAATAGTTAAGGGCTACAAGGCAGTTACTGAATATGCCGAAACCAAGGGCATAAAAACAATGATTGAAAATCACGGATATTTCTGTCAGGATAGCGACAGAGTTGAAAGAATTATCACAGGCGTTTCTCATAAAAATTTCGGTGCGCTTATTGATATTGGCAATTTCCTTTGTGCAGACGAAAATCCCGTAACCGCAGTTTCAAGACTTGCACCATTTGCTTCTTATATACATACAAAGGATTTTCATATTAAAAGCGGTAGCGAGCTTGCACCGCAGGATTGCTTTTTCAAAACCCGAGGTGGTAATTATTTGAGAGGTGCAGTTTTAGGTCACGGAAATGTTCCTGTATTGCAGACCTTGAGCATTTTAAAGGATAGCGGTTATAATGGCTTCATAACCCTTGAGTTTGAGGGCTGTGAGGAAGCAAAAAATGCTTGTAAATGGGGACTTAATACCCTTAAAAATATCTGCAGCTATTTGAATTGGTAAAGTATGATAGAATTTAATAATAAAATAATTCTTGCTTCTGCATCACCGAGAAGGCAAGAATTGATAAAATTGATTTTTGAAGATGTTGAGATATTACCTGCTGAGTGTGACGAAACACTTCCTGAGGGAATCGGTGCCCGTGAAGCAGTGGAATATCTTTCGAAAATAAAAAATGAGGCATCAAGGGAATTAACAGAAAAAGTGAATTTGGTTATTTCCGCAGATACTGTTGTTGCAGTTGATGATGAAATTTTAGGGAAGCCCGTTGATAAAGAGGATGCTCGCAGAATGATTTCCCTTTTAAGCGGTAAGGTGCATCAGGTATATACAGGTGTAACGCTCTCTTTAGACGGGAAAACCAAAACATTCAGCGAGAAAACTGATGTTGAGTTTTTTGACTTGACAGAAGGCGAAATTGAAGAGTATATAAGCTCTTCAGAGCCCTATGACAAGGCAGGGGCTTACGGCATCCAAGGGAAAGCCGGCTTGCTTGTTAAAAGAATAAACGGCGATTACTACAATGTTGTAGGGTTTCCGATTGCAAGGCTTAAAAGAGAAATTCAGGAATTTCTCTTTAGTGAGGAGTTAGGAGTGAGGAGTTAGGAGTGTCGGGACTTGCAGTCGGCATTATATTATTAAAAATCCTAACGATTTGCAAAATATAAAACATTAAATTATTTCAGTGAAAGGCGGTGCCTCTGTGGCAGAGAAAACAAAAGAAGTATATGTTGAACCCCAGGTAACCGAGGAAGATATTGAAAAGCAAAGAAGACAGCAGGAAAAGGAATACCTTGGACCTCGCGAAATGGCCGCTTACATAATTTCAGGTATTGGTGATAAAAACTGGGAAACCTTTAACGGTAACAACGAGTTTTTCTATACAACCACATTCCAGCATGTAAGCCCCATCACATTAAGCGTGGCGCAGTCTGTTTGTAGTATTCTTGATACATTTGATAATGCAATTTCAGGGCCTATTCTTGACAGAACCCGTACCCGTTGGGGTCGAGTTCGCCCCTATCTTGTGTTGACTCTTCCCTTCTGGCTTTTTTCAGCTTGTATGCCATATATTTTACCTGATGGACTTTCTCAGGCAACATTGTTAGGACTTTTCCTTGTTATAAGATATGTTGGTTCAATTTCCAACTCCTTCTACACTCCTGCTTATCAGGCAGTGCTTTATAACCTGACACCCAATGTAAATGAACGAAACAAGCTTATTGCGGCAGATACCTATGTTGACCTTTTCGGTGTGTGGCTACCGTCACTGTTCCCGTTCTTTGTTGACTATCTGCCACGAACAATACCAACAAGAAATATCTACCTTGTAGGTGCGCTTATATTTATGGCGCTTGTGGTTGTTTTCCGTGTGTTCGGCTTCTTCAGTCTTCGCGAAAGGGTGCCCCTTGCATCCCGTGATGAAATGAACAGCACAAGTGTATGGAAATCCGTTAAGCAGGTTGCATCCTGTGGTCCTATGTGGTCTCTTATGGCAAAGAATTTCTGCGGTATGGGTAAGGGTACAGGTCAGAGCGTTGCAAATTATTTCTGGCTTAACTGTACAGGTAAACTTTCCAATGCGGCAATTTCAGGTATATTTACAGGTCTGCCCAGTTATTTCGTTTTACCCTTTGCTAATAAATGGGCAAAGAAAATCGGTGTTAAAAAGCTTTCTGTTTTAGCTTATGGTTATTGTGGTATAGTTTATCTTATAATGTACTTTATTGGATATGCTCCCACGGACAATAACATAATTAACCTTATTATCATAGTAGTCGGACTTACCTTTGCCGGCGCAATGAACTCTGTTCAGCGTTTCTGCGGTACAGCTCTTCAGGGTGATTTATATGACTATGTTGAGTGGAAAACAGGTATTCGTAATGAGGGTATGATGAGTGCGGCTATGGGCTATATCACTCTTATTACAAACAATATTTCAACAATTCTCAGCGGTATTATTATCGCTGCAATCAAATACGAGCCGCTTATCAACTCCTACGGAGTTGTTATTCCTCAGACAGACCCCGGTATGCTTAAGGCTATCTGGGCAGTATTTACTCTTGCTCCTGCATTCGGACGAATCGGTAAGGCAATTTCACTTTCCTTCTTCAATGTTGATGGTAAGGTGAGAGAACAGATGATGGAAGATCTTGCAGTTTCAAGAGCGGCAAAATTAAAGAGCAGAACAGGCTCAGACGAAAACTAAATGGAGATGCTGTTATGAGAATAGTAGTTAAGGTAGGCACATCAACCCTTGCTCACAGTACGGGGTGCCTTAATATCCGCCATATTGAAGAGCTTTGTAAGGTGCTTTCAGACCTTAAAAATGCAGGTCACGAAATTATTCTTGTTTCTTCAGGTGCTATCGGAATGGGTGTAGGCAAGCTTTCTCTTAAAGGAAGACCTACCGATATGCCCACAAAGCAGGCGGCGGCAGCCGTTGGTCAATGCGAATTGATGTATGCCTATGATAAGCTTTTTTCAGAGTATAATCATACAGTTGCACAGATTCTTCTTACAGGTCTTGATTTAGAGGACCCAACAAGATATCACAACATCAAGAACACAATGAACAGACTTCTTGAGCTAAATGTTCTTCCCATTATCAATGAAAATGACACAGTTAATACTGATGAAATTTCCGTTGGTGATAACGATACACTCGGTGCAATTGTTGCAGTGAGTATGCACGCAGATTTACTTGTTATGCTTTCAGATATTGACGGACTTTATACCGCAGACCCGAGAACAGATAAAAAAGCGGTTCTTATTTCAGAAATTACTGAAATTACCCCTGAAATTGAAAATCTTGGTGGTAAAAGCGGAACAAATCTGGGAACAGGCGGTATGGCAACAAAGCTTTCCGCTGCAAAAAAATGTATTGCAAGAGGAACAGATGTTGTAATTGCAAATGGTTCTTCACCTGCTGTTCTTTATGATATTACAGATGGCAAAAGGGTAGGAACAAGATTTATTTCAAAGAAATAAGGGATTTTTATGAAATCAACATTTGATATTTTAAAGGAAGCAAAGGCGGCTAAGTCTGTACTTTGCTCTCTTAATACAGAAGAAAAAAACAAGGCTCTTCTAAAAATGGCAGATGCGTTGGAGGAGAATTGTGATGCAATTCTTGAAGCCAATGCCAAAGATATGGAAAGGGCAAAGGGCACTATTTCTGATGTTATGCTTGACAGACTTTGTCTTACTAAAGAGCGCATCAAGGGTATGGCAGACGGAATTCGTGAGGTTGTTGAATTGCCTGACCCTGTTGGTGAGGTTCTCGCAAGAATAGAAAGACCAAGCGGAATAGTAGTTGAAAAAACTGCTGTTCCTATGGGCGTTGTTGCAATTATTTATGAAAGCAGACCAAATGTAACCTCGGATGCGGCAGCACTTGCTCTTAAAAGCGGTAATGTCTGCGTTCTTCGTGGTGGTAAGGAGGCTTTCCTTTCTGCAGATGCAATTGTTACTGCAATGAGAAAGGGCCTCGCTTCCTTGGAGCTTCCCGAAACCCTTATAAATCTCGTTCAGGACACTACAAGACAGAGTGCAAACGAGCTTATGAATGCAGTTGGTTATGTGGATTTGCTTATTCCTCGTGGTGGCGCAGGTCTTATTAAGGCGGTTACAGAAAATGCAAAGGTGCCCTGCATTCAGACAGGCACAGGCATCTGCCACATTTATGTTGATGATAGTGCAGATATAGAAAAAGCACTTAATATAGTTGAAAATGCCAAAACAAGCAGACCATCTGTTTGTAATGCGGCAGAAGTGCTTATTGTTAACAGCAAAATTGCAAACGAGTTTTTACCTCTTTTAAAAGAAAGAATAGTTGATAACAGAATTAAAGAGGATAAAATTCCTGTTGAGCTTCGACTTGATGAAAGAGCCATTAAGCTTATTGACGGCAAAATCGCAGGAGAAAATGATTTCGATACAGAATTTCTTGATTATATTCTTGCAGTTAAAATTATTGACTGTGTTGAAGAGGCAATAGAGCATATTTCCATTCATTCAACAGGTCATAGCGAGGCAATTGTTACACAAAACAGTGAAAATGCAGAAAAGTTCACTGGTGGAGTTGATAGTGCAGCAGTTTATGTAAATGCTTCAACCCGTTTTACAGATGGTGGTGAGTTTGGTCTTGGTTGTGAAATGGGTATTTCAACTCAAAAGCTTCACGCGAGAGGACCAATGGGATTAAAGGAATTAACAACATATAAATTTATTATAAAAGGTGACGGACAGATTCGCTGAAAGGGATGATTTCAATGAAAAAAATCGGCTTTATCGGTTGCGGTAATATGGGTGGCGCTCTTGCAAGAGCAACGGTTAAATCCGTTGGTGCGGAAAGCATATTTGTGACTGACACAGATTTGCAGAAGGTAAAGGCTTTTTCTGAGGAAACAGATGTAAATATTGCAGATGCTGAATATATTGTCCTTAACTGTGATTATATTTTCCTTGGGGTTAAACCTCAGATGCTTAAAGGGCTTTTTGAAAAATTAGTCCCTGTAATTGAAGAGAGAACAACAGATTTTGTGCTTATTTCAATGGCGGCGGGAGTTTCACTTGCATCTCTTAATGCTATGGCGCAGGTTGACTGCCCCATAATAAGAATTATGCCCAATATGCCCGTCAGTGTAGGCGAGGGAATGATTCTTTATACCTCTAATGAATTTGTTTCCAAGGAAGACCTTGATGGTTTTGTTGATACAATGAAATATGCAGGTCGCCTTGATAAAATCGAAGAAGATAAAATTGATGCGGCAAGCTGTGTTTCAGGCTGTGGCCCTGCATTCGTATTTATGTTCTGCGAGGCTCTTGCAGATGGTGCGGTTGAATGTGGTCTTCCACGAGATAAAGCACTTCTTTATGCCGCACAGACTCTTATCGGCTCAGCAGAAATGCTTATTAAAACAGGGGAGCATCCCGGCAAGCTTAAGGATGCGGTTTGCAGTCCTGCAGGAAGCACAATTGAGGGTGTTAAGGCTCTTGAGAACGGTGCTTTCAGAGCAAGTGCTATGGATGCCGTAAGAAAGGCTTATGAAAGAACGCTTGAATTAGGAAAATAGCGTGGGGTGATTCTACATGATAAAAGCGGCAGTTTTTGACCTTGATCACACATTGTTTGACCGCTACGGCACAATTAAAAAAATTGCGCCACAGATTGTTTCTTCTCTTGATGTTGCAGATGGTGTAACTTCAGAAATTTTTGCAGAAGAGCTTTGCTATGCGGACAAGCAGTTTGTTCATAAGGGCTGGAGAAAAATTCACGAATATCTTGTGAACAAAAATCTTTTCAAGGTTGCACCATCCTATGAGGAATATGCACAATGTGTGTTAAAAAGCTTTATAACAACTACAGTTAAATATGATTTTGCAATTCCCGTTTTAAGAGAAATTAAAGAAATGGGAATTAAAACTGCGCTTATCACTAACGGGGATTCCGAGCTTCAGAATTTTAAAATTATGTCCTTGGGTCTTACAGATTGCTTTGATGAAATCATAATCAGTGGCGAAACTGCTTATGAAAAGCCTGATAAGAGAATTTTTCAGCTTATGGCAAGAAGCCTTGGTATAAAAACAAATGAAATGCTTTATATCGGTGACCACCCCTTAAATGATGTTGATGGTTCAAGAAAAGCAGGGTGTGTTCCCGTTTGGGTAAAAACAACAGGCACATGGACCTTTCCCGAAATAGAAAAGCCGGAATTACAGGTTGAAACAGTTAAAGAAATTCCTCAATTAATAAAAGAAATCAACGAAAGGTAAGATTTATGAAGGGTACAAGCTTTTTACCCATAAGCGCTAAAGAGGTTCAGGAGCGTGGATGGGCAGAAGTAGATTTTGTATATGTTTGTGGCGATGCCTATGTGGACCATCCCTCATTTGGTGCTGCAATAATCACCCGTGTTCTTGAAGAGCAGGGGTTTAATGTGGCTTTCCTCGCTCAACCGAACTTTCATAATTCAGAGGATTTCAAGCGCTTCGGTAAGCCTCGCTTAGGCTTTCTTGTAAGTGCAGGTAATATAGATTCAATGGTGGCTCATTACACCGTTGCTAAAAGAAAAAGAAATTATGACTATTATTCCCCCGGAGGTAAAACGGGGCTTCGTCCTGACAGAGCAACCGAGGTTTATTGCCGTCTTATAAGAGAGGCTTATCCCAATACTGCGATTATTATCGGTGGTCTTGAAGCATCCCTCAGAAGATTTGCTCATTATGATTATTGGAGGGATGAGGTGCTTGAAAGTGTGCTCGTTTCTTCAGGAGCAGATATTCTCACCTATGGTATGGGCGAAAATATTATAAGAAAAATTGCAAGCCTTCTTGATAAAGGTGTGCCTGTTTCCAAAATCCGTGATGTGAGAGGCACAGTATGGCTTGGTAATCGTGATGATAAAATCCATTTCGATTATTCGGGTGAATGGGATTTTAATAAGCTTAAAACAGATAAGGAATATTATGCAAGGGCTTTTTCTGTTCAGTATAAAAATCAGGATAGTGCTTACGGTAAGGCGTTGGTAGAATATTACGGCGATAAAATGCTTGTTCAGAATCCCCCAATGCCACCACTTGAAAGAGAAGAGCTTGATGCGGTTTATGATTTGCCCTTTATGAGAGATTATCACCCATCCTATGAAAAGCAGGGCGGTGTTCCTGCAATTACAGAGGTGCAGTTTTCTCTTACTCATAACAGAGGCTGCTTTGGTGGTTGCAATTTCTGTGCTTTAGCTTTCCATCAGGGCAGGAGTGTCCGTTCAAGAAGTATTGAAAGCGTTGTAAATGAAGCAAGGCTTTTAACTGAGAGAAAGGATTTCAAGGGTTATATAAATGATGTGGGCGGTCCTACTGCAAACTTCCGTTATCCCGCTTGTGAACAGCAACTGAAAAATGGTGTTTGTGCAAACAAAAAATGCCTTGCACCCGAGCCCTGTAAAAATTTAAAGGCAGACCACAGTGAATATATTGAGCTACTTTCTCAGATTGAGAAATTACCAAAAATAAAAAAGGTTTTCATCCGTTCAGGTATCAGATACGATTATCTTAATGCAGATAAATCACCCTCAGGTAACGCCTTTTTCAAAAAGCTTGTTAAGGACCACGTAAGCGGTCAGCTAAAGGTTGCTCCCGAGCATTGCTCAGGGAATGTCCTGCGCCTTATGGGTAAGCCCGATTTCAAGGTCTATGAAAAATTCAAGGACAGATATTTTGAACTGACAAAAAGCTTTGGTATGGAGCAGTATCTTGTTCCGTATCTTATGTCAAGTCACCCGGGTAGTACGCTTTTAGATGCGGTGAAGCTGGCAGAATTTATCAAAAGATGGAATTATAATCCCGAGCAGGTTCAGGATTTTTACCCCACACCGGGCACTGCATCCACGGTTATGTTTTATACAGGGCTTGACCCCTTCACAATGAAAGAGGTTTATGTGCCAAAAACTCCCGAAGAAAAGCGAATGCAAAGAGCACTTTTACAATGTGCAGATCCTAAAAATGCAGATTTAGTAAGAATTGCCCTTAAAAAATGCCACAGGGAAGACCTTATCGGCTTTGATAAAAAATGCCTCGTTAAGCCATCTTATAAAGACAGAGTTGAACAGGCAAAAAAGCAGAATGCTTCAAGAAATAATAAAAATCAGAACCGAAGAGGCAACGGTAGAAATACTGCGAAAGGAAAACGGAGATAAAATGCAGCTTTTAAAAATAGATAAAGAGAATTATGTTGGTCAGGCAGACCCGTATATTCTCAAGCATAATGATAAATATTACATTTACACCACAGGTGATGACGGACTCTATGCCCATTCCTGCGATACCCTTTTGGGCGAATGGAAATTTGAAGGCAGAATTTTCACCATTCCAGGCAAGGAATGCTTCTGGGCACCTTCCGCTATTTACCACGAGGGTAAATTTTATATTTATTTCTCCTTTGAATATTATGATGTAGAGCCTGACCAAGGGGGACACCATCAGGCAATGCATGTAATTGAAAGTGAAAATCCTTTAGGACCATTTTCCGAGGCAAAGAATATTTTAATGCCCTTCTCGATTGATTCTCATATTGTAAAAACTGATGAAGGCTTGTTCCTTTTCTATTCGCCCAACACCTTTGAGGGTGAAAGAATAGGCACTCATATTGTTGTTCAGAAAATGGCGGACCCATATACACCTATCGGCGTGGCAGTTCCTGTTGTTATGGCTTCCATTGATGAAGAAATTTTCAGTCGCAATCGCTATAAAGAGGGTCAGCACTGGCACACAATTGAGGGAGCATATTGGTTCCGGGAGGGTGAGTGGCAGTACCTTATGTATAGTGGCGGTCGCTACGAGGACGAAACCTATTTTGTTGGATATGCGGCAGCAAAAACAAATGAACAGGATTTAACAAAGGTTAAATTCCGGAAGATGCCCGATGACAATACTTATGCGCCTCTTCTTCGCAGTAACGATTGGGAAGAGGGTACAGGTCACAATAGCGTTATAAAGGAAGACGGACAGTATTACATTGTTTACCACGCAAGAAATACTGAAGCAGACGGACTCAACGGTGACAGAAGAAATGCCCGTATTGCAAAAATGCACGTTGAAGACGGAAAAATTTGGGTTGAAAGATACCCCGACCATATTTGAGAGGTTACATATATGATTATTGATGAGCTTGTTGGATTTTCCAACCTTTACGGAAGCAATGAGGAGCTTGTTCTTGCAGGTGGGGGCAACACCTCTGCAAAGGATGGCGATGTTATGTATATAAAAGGCTCAGGCACACGCCTTGCAGACATTACCGCAGAGGGCTTTGTGAAAATGAGTCGCAGTAAAATAGCAGAGATTTTCACAAAAATCTACCCCGATAATGATAAAGAAAGAGAAGCTCTTTCCCTTGCAGATTTAATGGCGGCAAAATTACCTGACCAGGAAAGCAAAAGACCAAGTGTTGAAACAACTCTTCACTCGCTTTTTCCCCATACCTTTGTTTTGCATCTTCATCCTGCTCTTGTAAACGGTATTACTTGCTCAGTTGAAGGTGAAAAAGCGGCAAAAAGGCTTTTTGGTGACGATGTTTTATGGGTTGAACCCTGTAAGCCCGGCTATACTCTTGCAAAAAAATGCTGTGACACATTAAAGGAATACAAAGAAAAATTCGGCAAGGATGCGGATTTCCTTCTTCTTGCAAATCACGGTATTTTTCTTGCAGATAATACTGTTGACGGTTTAGGTGAAAAGCTTTATTCCGTAATGGCAAAAATCCGCTCAGAGGTGGAAATGGAGGCAGATATCTCTGTGGGCGAGTTTGATGGTGATAAATGTCAGGAAATATTCAATGAATTTTGCGATGTCTTCGGTGAGGACTGTGTTATTACCTATGAGCCATCTGCAGTTTCCTTGGAATTTGCAAGGAACAAGGAAAGCTTCAATAAAATTTATGAGCCCTTTAATCCTGATCAGATAGTTTATTGCAAGCCTTACCCTGTGTATATTGAAAACAAAGAAGATATTAAAAATGCAGTTGAGGAATACAAAAACGAAAACGGCTTTTTGCCTAAAATTTTCTTTGTTAAGGATTGCGGTCTTTATGCAATTGATTATTCCCCCAAGGGCAGTGAAACTGCGGCGTCACTTTTTAATGATGCAATGAAAATTGCAGTGTATGCCCAAAATTTTGGCGGCGCAAGGCATCAGAGTCAGGATTTGACAGATTTTATCGTGAATTGGGAAGCAGAAAGCTATCGCAGTAAGCAACAGTAAAAATATCCCTTAATAAAATAAACAAAAAAAGCCTGTGTTATTTATGGAATGTTCCAAAAAATAATATAGGCTCTTTATTTTGTTGGCTTTTTCGCAATTCTATGTTAGAATTAAATATGTATAAAAATGATTTCCTTGAAATCATAAAGGAGGAGAAAACGTTGGCAGAAAAACAAATGAAGCTTAATTATAAGAAAACCATTCTTACAGGTTTCGGGTTTCTCGCAACATCTATTGCATGGGCAATTTATGACCCATACATAACAAAAATTCTTAATAAAATTCTTTCAGAAAGCGATTTTATTACAAATTTAAGTAATGCCTTGGCAGAAGCAATCCCGTGGATTGGTAAATTCTCAGAGGCTCAGGGTAATGCAGTTTCCTTGGGCGGCGGATTTACACTTGTTCCCTTGTTTATTGGTATCATTATGACCTTCGATAACATATTCGGTGTTATTTTCCAGCCCACATTCGGTAAGCTTTCCGATAACTGCCATTCAAAATTAGGTAAACGCCGTCCCTTTATTGTGACCTGTGCACCAATTTCTGCACTTCTTTTTGCACTTATTCCCATTGTTGCACTTAACACAAGTGGAACTATGCAGCTTCCGCTTACAATGGCAACGGTTATTTTGTTTGTGTTCTCAATGTCCTTGTGGAGAGCTCCTGTTGTTGCTCTTATGCCCGACCTTACACCTCCCGAGCTTCGTTCAGAGGGTAACGCGGTTATTAACCTTATGGGTGGTATCGGTTCTGCAGTCGGTATGGTTGCAGGTACTCTCGGTATTCTTCTTTGCACAATTTTCACAGGTCATAGCAAAGCAGAAATCACAGCTGATGAAACTCTTTCCTTCCCCTATGTTTTCATTGTTGGTTCTGTTGTTATGATTATCGGTATGCTTGTTCTTCTTTTCTTCGTTAAAGAAGAGGATACAAGCATCAAGCTTAAAGGCGAATTGAATCAGTATGCAGATGCAAAGGCTAAAAAGGCTGCTGCAAAGGCAGAAGCAAAAGCTCAGAAGGCGGCTCTCAAAGCTATGAAGCTTTCAAAGGCAGAAAGAAAGAGCCTTATCTTTATGCTTGGCACTCTTTTCTTCCTTTTCTGTGCGGCAAATGCTATTACTACCTTCTTCTCATTGTTTGCTCAGGAAATCCTTCATATGATTACCTCAAAGGCAACAATTGTTATGCTCATTTTTGCAGTTTGCTCAGGTCTTGCTGCTCTTCCTGCAGGTAAAATGGGTAAAAAGGTTGGCAGAAAGAAAACAATTATGGCAGGTCTTGCAGTATTCCTTGCAGCATTTGTTGTTTTCTTTGGTGTGTTTGTTGGTATGCTTGGTAGCAAAAACCTTACAATCAACAACTATGTTAAAGTAAATAATGCTTATATTGCAATTGATGATAATATTAATTCATACAATGCAAAGGTAAGCGACCTTGCAGAAGCAGAGGGCAGAGAGCTTGCAGATGATGAAGTTCTTAATATGGCAGGCTATGTTGCATATAAAGCTGAAGGCGTAGATATCAAGGGCTATTATGAAAAGTTTGATAAATACCTTGTAGAAAATGCAGGTGAGGGCATTTATGACGCAGTAATTTCTGTTGCAAATGAAGTTCTTGTTAACGGAGAAACCGATTTTGCCGGTGCTTTGACAGTGGTGACAGAAACTGTTGACAGTGTTACAAAAATTCTTCAGATTCTCATTTACCCCGTTCTTGTTCTTGCAGGTGCGGCAAATATGTTTATCACCGTTAACACTCTTCCTCTTGTTCTTGAAATCGGTGGTGTTGAAAAGGTTGGTACATTCACAGGATACTACTACACAGCAACCTTCTCAGCTCAGATTGCATCTCCCATTATCTATGGCTTTATAAGAATGTTTGCAGGAACATATATGTCACTCTTCTATTACAGTCCCATTATGTTCGCAATAGCAATTATTCTCATTATGTTCGTAAAACATGGTGAAGCAGTTCCTGATGAAGTTATAAAACAAGCTGAACAAGAAGACTAAATAAATGATTTTACCCCATACAAATTCATTTACGAATTTGTATGGGGTAAATTTTTGTTTTTAATAATATCTCATTAAAGCAACAACCTTGCCGAGAATGATAACCTCATCTGTAATGATAGGCTCAAATTCATCGTTTTCGGGCTGCAGACGGAAATGCCCGTTCTCTTTATAGAAACGCTTAACAGTTGCTTCATCCTCAATCATTGCAACAACAATTTCGCCATTTGAGGCATAGGGGGTTTTTTCTGCAATAACAATATCGCCGTTAAGAATACCTGCCCAGAGCATACTCTCGCCACGAACCTTCAAGGCAAAGAGGGGTTTATCCCTTGAAACTCTTCCTGTATAAGGAATGTAGCCTTCAATCTGCTCAACTGCAAGAATGGGCATACCTGCGGTTACAGTACCCAGAAGGGGAACATGAGTAATATTTTCTGCCTGACCTAAAATTCTTATTGACCTTTTAAGAAGAGGGTCACGCATAATGTAGCCTGCTTTTTCCAGAGCATCAAGGTTAGCCTGAACAGAGGATGTGGATTTAAGACCAACTGCTGCACCGATTTCTCTTACTGACGGTGGAACACCATCCTGAGAACGCTCCACTAAAAATTCATATATTCTTTTTTGGGTTTCGTTAATAGGTTCCATAAAAAACACCTTTCCGAACAAATTTTCTGTTTCCTGGATATATAATACCACATATATTTCAAAAAAGCAAACATTTGTTTGCAAAAAATGAAAAAATTTTTCATATATTTTTAGAAAAAGGTTAATTTTTTGTGTGGGAGAGGTTGTATGTTTAAAATTTTTACATTCAGGCAAATTGCAATAATATCCTTTTTTCTGTGTTTTATAATGCTTTCGGGCAGTTTTCTTAATTCTTTATCACCATATGCAGAGGTGTTTTCTCACACAGGGGTGGAAATCCCCATAATTATGTATCATCAGATAAGCGAAAATAAATCAATATGGGGAGATTATGTAATTCCGCTTTCTGTGTTAGAAGAGGATTTTCAATATATGAAAAATCACAATATAACCCCAATATCATTTGAGCAAATGAAATTATATGTAGAAAAAGGGGAAAAACTGCCTCAAAACCCTATAATCATAACCTTTGACGACGGAGAAAGAAGCTTTATTACAAAGGTTTTGCCACTCCTTGAAGAATATAATTTTCCTGCCAATATGAATGTAGTAGGTTCTCTTATTCAACTTTATACCCAAAATGGTGACACGGATGACAGATATGCGTATCTGAATGAAAATGATGTAAAGGAATTAGCAAGAAATAAATTGGTTACATTAGGGTGCCATTCATATAATCTTCATTCTTTAAGCGGTCGCAGAGGTATGGGGAAAATTTATGGAGAAAGTGAAGAGAAGTACAAGAAACTTATATATAACGATATTAAAAAATTCAAGAAGGATTTTGAAAGAATAACAGGAGAAAAAACTGATATTTTTGCTTATCCATACGGAATAAAAAATGAAGCCTTAGTAACAATCGTCAGAGAAAAAGGTTTTAAAATTACATTGACGTGCAGAGAAGAAATAAACAGAATTTCTGTTGGAGATAGTCTTGAAGAATTAGGAAGATTTAACAGACCTTACGGAAAAAGCAGTGAAAGCTTTTTTGAAAAAATTTACAGGTTGTAACACCCTTGTAAAGAATTTTGCTTTGTGATATTATGTAGTGGTAAAAGGATGTAGATATTATGAATATTTATAAAAATATAGATGAATTAGTTGGAAAAACACCATTGATGATGCTTTCCAATATTATTAAAGAAGAAAATTTACAGGCGGATATCTTTGCAAAATTAGAGTGCTTTAACCCTACGGGTAGCGCCAAGGACAGACCTGCCCTTCAGATGATTTTAAAGGCGGAGGAAGATGGAATTCTCAAAGAAAACAGTGTTATTATTGAGCCCACAAGCGGTAACACCGGTATTGGCCTTGCGGCAATTGGTGCATCAAAGGGCTATAGGGTTATTATTGTTATGCCCGATACAATGAGCCAAGAACGGATTATGCTTATGAAGGCTTACGGAGCAGAGGTTGTTTTAACCGATGGCAAAAAGGGTATGCAGGGCTCTATTGAAGAGGCTCAAAGGCTTTCAGAGGAATATGAAAATTCCTTTATTCCCTCTCAGTTTGATAATCCCGAAAATCCTGAAGCCCATTATAAAACCACAGGTCCTGAAATATGGAATGATACAGAGGGCAAAGTTGATTTTTTTGTTGCGGGAATTGGTACGGGCGGTACTCTTTCGGGTACAGGTAAATACCTCAAAGAGCAAAACCCTGAAATCAGGGTTGTTGGTGTTGAGCCTTTGAGTTCGCCTTTGCTTACAAAAGGTGTTGCAGGGGCTCACGCAATCCAGGGCATAGGAGCAAACTTTGTGCCCGAAAATCTTAACAGAGAAATTATTGATAAAATAATTGATGTTTCAAATGAGGACGCCTTCTGTTATGCTCGTAAAATGGCGCAAAAAGAGGGAATTGCAGTCGGTATTTCGTCAGGGGCGGCTCTTTGCGGAGCAATTGAACTTGCAAAACGCCCCGAAAACAAGGGTAAGAATATAGTTGTTGTGTTGACAGATACGGGTGAACGCTATCTTTCAACAGAGCTTTATAAATGAGGTAAATAATATGGAAAGATTTTTGGAGTCAGTAGGATTGATAACAGGAACTGTTAAAAATCTTGAAGCAATAAACAGCGAATGCTTTCTTAAAAAGGATGCGGACAAAGAGCTTATTCCCGACAGAAAAGAAATTGTAAAAGTAATAAAAGACTTGCAATCACTTTTGTTCCCTAACTATTTCAAGCATAGTGAGGGAAGCGAAAATGTGCTTTCACAAACAGAGTTGCTTCTTAATATTTATAACAGACTTATTGAGCAGATAAAGGGTGCATATGCTTTTAATGGGACATCAATGGAAAAAACTCCCGAGGAGCTTTGTAACGCTTTTATTGAAAGTCTTCCTAAAATAAAACAACTGCTTATTAAAGATATTGAAGCGATTTATGAGGGCGACCCTGCAGCAAAATGCCACGAAGAGGTGCTTATCTGCTACCCCGGATTCTATGCAATTTCAATTTTCCGTCTTGCTCACGAGCTTTATACCCTTAAGGTTCCGCTTATTCCACGAGTAATGACAGAATATGCCCATGAGAAAACAGGTATTGATATTCACGCAGGTGCAACTGTGGGCGAATATTTCTTCATAGACCACGGCACAGGTATTGTTATTGGTGAAACAACCACAATCGGTAATCACGTTAAAATATATCAGGGCGTTACTCTTGGTGCAAAAAGCTTTGAGCTTGATGAAAACGGAGCACCTGTTAAAGATATCAAGCGTCACCCCGATATCGGTAATAATGTTGTTATTTATGCAAACGCAACCATTCTTGGCGGTAACACAAAAATCGGTGATAACTGTGTTATCGGTGGTAACACATGGCTTACTCATTCAGTTGAAGCAGGAAGCACTATTTACTATAATGCGAAATGAAAAAATCCTCCGATTTTTCGGAGGATTTTTTTAATACATCGCTTCGCGTTTTTTCTTTTTTATGAATTTATAAACTGCGTAAACAATAATAAGAATTGCAGTAACAGAAAGACCAATATAAGCATCAAGGTTTGAATTGCCCTCAATTTTCAACTCGTTCCAGAGCATATTCATATAGTTCTGAGTTTCATAATCAAGGTTTTCGAACATTTCTGTTTTTGGTGTATTTTCTTCATCAGGGTAAAGAACGGGGTCACCCTTTAATTCATAATCATCAGATTCGAGGACATTTGAATGGGGGGTTGCATAGCAAAGGTAGTTTGCATTTGCAACTGCAATTTCCTCTTCAAGCATAAAGTTGATATAAAGCTCAGCAGCTTCCTTGTTCTCTGCGGTTTTAGGAACGCACATTGCATCAACGAAGAAGTTAACACCTTCTTTAGGGTAAACGAAAGCAAGGTCGGGGTTAACATCATACATTGTGAGGAAGTCACCTGCATAGTAAGGTGCAAGAGCAGCCTCGCCATTTTCCATTTTGTTGAAAATCTCATCCATAACATAGGATGAAACAAGATGGTTTTGTGCTTTCAAGGTTTCAATAGCTTTGTCCCAATCATCGAGATTATCTGTATTTATGCTCTGCCCCAGATAACACTGGGCAACTCCGAAAGCATCACGAGGATTGTTAAACATAAGGATTTTACCCTCGTATTTTTCATCCCACAAAATGCCCCAGCTGTCAGGCTTACCGTCAACCAATTTTGTGTTGTAAATAAGCCCTACCATACCAACAGTATAGGGAACAGAGAACTTATTATCAGGGTCATAATAAAGACCACGGTATTTTTCAAGTACATATTTGTAATTGGGGATGTTAGAAAAATCAAGTTCTGCCAACATATCCTCTTCAATAAGCTTTGCAATCATATAATCCGAAGGGGTTATAACATCATAGTTTGCACCGCCTGATTGAAGCTTGTTATACATATTCTCGTTGCTTTCGTAGTTTGAATAGTTAACAGTTATTCCGTAACGTTTTTCAAATTCTTTGTTAACATCAAGGGTGCCTTCTGCACCATCGGAAATATATTCGCCCCAGTTATAAACATTAAGGGTTGTTCCTTCAAGGTGGGAATAATCCTTCTTTTCACCTGCGAAGCAGGGTACAACTGTAAGTGCGAAAAGAATCAAACTGAATACTACTGAAAAAAGGCGTTTCATCATTTTCCACCGCCTTTTTTTGTATTCTTCTTATCGCCCCTTGAGGAAATTACATTTGATACAACCAGAAGTATAAGAATTGCAAGGAAGATAAGAGTTGAAAGGGCATACATATCAGGTGTAACTCTTCTCTTTGTCATAGAGAAAATTCTGATAGGTAATGTCTGTGAGTTTGTACCGCTTACAAAGTAGCTGATAATAAAATCATCAATTGAAAGGGTAAAAGCCATCATAAGACCCGAAATGATACCGGGCATAATTGCAGGGAGAACAACCTTGTAAAAAGCCTGGAAGGGTGTGCAACCCAAATCTTGCGCCGCTTCTGAAAGGTGGGCATCAGTCTGCTTTAATTTGGGAAGAACGTTAAGAATAACATAGGGAAGCTCAAAGGTTACATGAGCAATTGTAAGAGTTGCAAAGCCTAAAGTACCTGTTTTCCCGAATAATCCGCCTATGAACACGAAAAGAAGCATCATTGCGATACCTGTAACAATTTCGGGGTTCATCATAGGAATATTTGTAACAGTCATAACACTTGTTTTTACAAGCTTGTTTTTATAGCCGAATATTGCAGTTGCGGCAGCAGTACCCATAACTGTTGAAATTATTGAAGAAATAACCGCAATAATCAACGAGTTTTTAAATGCGGTAAGGGTTGCGGCATCGCGGAAAAGCTCTTCATACCAATGAAGAGAAAAGCCTTCAAAAACCGCGGTGCTTTTTCCTGAGTTGAAGCTGAAAAGAACGAGAACCGCAATAGGTGCATAAAGGAAAAGGAAAACAAGAGCTGTATAAAGCTTTCCGCCAAGAGATGTTTTCTTTGTCATATTACAACACCTCCGTCATCATCAGAGAACTTGTTCATAACTGCAAGGCAAATGAAAATAAGTATCATCAGAACAAATGAAAGTGATGCACCTAAATTGAAATTGTTTGCAGTCTGGAACTGAGTTTCGATAATATCACCGATAAGTGTTGTACCTGTTCCGCCTAATTTTTGTGAAATAAAGAATGTGCTTACAGAGGGAACAAATACCATTGTAAAGCCTGAAACAATACCGGGAACGCTTAAAGGAATGGTAACATTTCTGAAAACATCAAGCTTGTTTCCGCCTAAATCCTGAGCCGCTTCAACAAGTGAACGGTCTGCTTTAAGCATAACAGTATAAATGGGCAGAATCATATAGGGCAGGAAGTTGTAAACCATACCAAGAACAACTGCACCACGTGTGTTTATAAGGTGAACAGGGTCAAGGCTTACATTTGGCAATGTGTTCAAGCAATCCACAATATAGTTAAGCCCTGTTGTGAGAAGACCGTTATCCTCTAAAATGGTCATCCAGGAATATGTTCTTAAAAGGAAATTCATCCACATGGGAAGCATAATAAGCATAGTCATTCTGCTTTGCTTTTCGGGACCCTTTGCAGCCATAATCATTGCAAGAGGGTATGCAACAACAAGGCTTATAACAGTAGCTAAAAGCCCTAACCATATAGAAAGAATTATTGTATCGGTGTATTTGCCGATGCTCAGCATATTATCAAAGGTAAAATTACCGTTTTTATCGGTAAATGCATAGTAGGCAACCATACAAAGAGGAACGATAATGAAAAGAACCGCCCAGATGATGTATGGAGAACCTGCTATATGAGTCATAAGAGAAGATTTTTTCTTCATTACAAGCACTCCTTTCAAAAAATCGGGAGGGAGGTTTAATCGTCCTCTTCCTCGTAGGTGGCGTCAGAAAGCTCATCAAACTCTTCACTGAAGGAACTGTAGTCGCCGTAAAGACCGGAGTACTTGGATTTTTTCATAATGTGAATAGCATCGGGGATTATGTTAATACCGATTGTTGAACCAACTGTCTGATTATGGGTTGATTCAATCATCCATTTGAAGCCCTTGATTTCAACGATAATTTCATAGTAATCGCCTTTAAAGGTTGTTGAGGTAACAACACCTGAAATCATAGCCTCTTCTACAGGCACAACATCAACATCTTCAGGACGGACAACAACGTCAACCTCTTCGTCAACGCCGAAGCCTTTATCAAGACATTTGAATTTATGACCTGCCATTTCAACCCAGAAGTCAGCACGCATAACACCCTCGATGATATTACTTTCACCGATAAAATCTGCAACGAAAGCATTTTTAGGCTCGTTATAAATATCAGTAGGTGTACCGATTTGCTGAATAACGCCCGAGTCCATAACAACAATTGTGTCGGACATTGAAAGGGCTTCCTCCTGGTCGTGAGTAACATAAATAAATGTGATACCCAGACGCTTCTGAATGTTTTTCAACTCTACCTGCATATCCTTGCGAAGCTTAAGGTCAAGAGCACCTAAAGGCTCGTCAAGAAGGAGCACACGGGGCTTAACAACAAGAGCGCGTGCAATTGCAACTCGCTGCTGCTGACCACCTGAAAGAGAAGCTATATTTCTACGCTCAAAGCCCTTAAGGTTTACAAGAGCAAGCATTTCGGTAACTGCCTCTTTAATTTCCTTTTCAGGAGTTTTTTTAAGGCGCAAGCCGAAGGCAATATTCTCATAAACATTCAAATGGGGGAAGAGAGCGTAACGCTGAAAAATGGTGTTCAATTGCCTTTTATGAGGCGGAACACCATTTATTACTTTACCATCAAAGACAACATCACCCGAATCAGGCTCCTGGAAGCCTGCAATAATTCGGAGCGTAGTTGTTTTACCGCAACCTGAGGGGCCTAAAAAGGTGATGAACTCTTTGTCGCGGATATATAAATTCATATTATCAATAATCGTTTCACCATCAAAGGAAACGGAAATGTTTTTCAAATCAATAATGTTGTTGGACAATTATGCAACCCCTTTCTGCAAATTAAGAATAGAAAAAACCACCTAACCAAAGAATTTATGATTTCATTCTTCAAAAAGGTGAGTTTTTCGCTCAAAAAAGATAATACATATAATATGTATAAATATTAATTTGCACTTTAAATATATATATATTTATATAAAATGTCAATATATTTTTAAAATTGTTGTAAAATAAATTTTTCTGTGGTTTTCTGAGGGATCAAATGCAATAAAAGAGTGTATCCCACGCGGGAATATAAGGGTGATGGCGCAGGTGGATTTTATACTCGGGGTTTATAGTATTTATGAGAATGGGAAGCTTGAAAATATCTTCGCTTTTATGATATGCTGCAACATTCATTTTAGGCTTGAATTTCTTTAAAGTTTCTTCTCCGCCCTTTAAAATTTCAAGCTCGCATCCCTCGGAATCTATTTTAATAAATGAGGGTTCACTTTCTTTGCAAAGCGTGGGCAAGGAAAGGGATTTTATCATATTATCTCCACCCACGGCAGACTGTCTGCCTGCAAGGGATGAAAAACCGATTTCTCCATCAAAATCTGTAATTGCCGCATTAACCCCCATGAAATTTTCAAGAGCTTCGCAGTTTTTTATGAGCTTCTGATATGTTTTGAAATCAGGCTCGGCGGCAATTATCTTTTTATATTTGCCATTTGTTTGTTTAACAAAATTTTCTACCGTGTCACCACGATATGCACCAATATCAATAAAGGTTTCGTTATGATTAAAGCTTAAAATGTTTTCATACACTTCGCTTTCAGGTGTTTCAATTTCTTTTAAAATTTCAATTCGTCCGCCGAACTGAAAATTAACATAGCCTTTAAAGATTTTTCTTGAAAAATCATCCGCTAAAAGAGAATGAGCAAGATTTAATTCGTCTGTGTGTTTTTCTAAAAACTTTCTGTCAAAAATTTCTGTTCCTATAACAGGGACGCAGGGAACGAGGACTCTGTGCTTTTCTGCTAACGAAAAAATATTATTCATAACATCAGGAATTGATGTGCCGAATGTAATAATAATGGTGAAGTTATCGTATATCTCTTCAAAATATTCAAGGGGTTTTACAGGGAAGCCTCTGAAAAAACGTTCTCTGACAAAACCACTGCTTGCAGTAACGCCTGAAAGCTTTATGTTAAGCTCTTCAAAAATATCAACGACCTTGTCGGCACCGTTTCCGGTACCGTACATAATTATGGGTTCTGTTGTTTTTTGCAGTTTTTCCCAGACAGAAAAATCATCAATTTTAAAATTTAACATTATATTCACCACAATTAGTTTAGCATATAAAGAGGTTTTCTTCAATATAAAAGGCCGTCTTCGTATAAAAACGAAAACGGCAAATTTTGACGAAACAGTTATTATGCAACAATGTTTCCGCAACAATCGCGCAAACCTAAAAACATCTCATAGAGCACCATTAACTGTTCTGCTCTGAATTTATGAAAGTCTTCACGGTTAAGTGCGATTTCATTTTTTTCGTGGCAGGTTTTCTTTTGCAAACAGTCAACGCGCCACCAATGGTATTCAATAAGCATGGCAAGTATTTTCAGTTTAAGGCTTTTCATAAAACAGCGTCTCCTTTTCTTTAAATTCAGAGCAAAAAATCAACATCTTGTGGTTTTTCGTTCTTTAACTACATTATACATATCAACCTTGTCGAAAACTGTCCCAATGTGGCGAGAGAAAAAGTTTTTTATAAAAAACTAAAGGATTATAAAATAATGTGTAAAAATAAAGCAAATTAGGGTTTTTGAGGTTTCGTTCTATGGCACAGGCAAGCCAGTGCCTTACGGGGTGTGATGGTTTAAGTGAGATTTTTGGTTAGAGCCATAACCGTAGGTACAGGCTCGCCTGTACCACACGTTGCAGTAAGATAGAACAACGTAGGGTCGGGTCTTGACCCGACCGCAAGTTTTTGTGACGATTTATTTTGCGGAACGGTCAAGATCGTTCCCTACGGTTTCACTCAACAACAAAAGGTAATCTTTATAAAAACATTGCATTAATATGCATATTATAACAGCAGAAAACCACCGCCTTGTGACGATGGTTTTCCGCTGTGGATGTGGGGTGTGAAAGAGAAAGATATGGCTGTGGCTTTCGCCACTATATAAACTCCAAAAGGAGATTATACCGAATTTGCTTTTGCAAATATGGAAAGTTGAAAATGGAAAATGGAAAATTTCGGGGAAGCGTTGCTTCCAATCATTGTATAAGGATTTGTAAAATTAAATAGCTTCTTCTACGGCGCATTTTTGCGCCCCTAAATTTGCCACTTTCAACTCTCAACTTTCAATTTAAATGGCTTGCGTTGTTACTGCTACCATATTTGCTTCTTCAGGCTTTGAAATCCTGATTACATACTCAAAATAAGTATCAGTTTCGCTTTTTGCAGTATCGGCTTCAATTCCTGCTTTTCTTATACTATCAACTGCATGGTTTAATGTGTTAAGAAAAATTCTCATATCCTTATACGCTTTTGTTTGTGGCTTTCTTGTGCCTTTTCTTCTGCGGTGAACATCCTGAATAAGCCTTTCGGTTTCCGCAACTGTTAAATGACGTTCTATTACTAAATCAAGAACACGCTTTCTGGTGTTGTTATCCGGCAGGGTCAGTAAAGCTCTTGCGTGGCGTTCAGAAAGGCTTGCGTAAGAAATTCTGTCCCGAATTTCCTCGGGTAGCCTTAAAAGGCGAAGCTTGTTTGAAAGGGTAGAGGGTGCTTTGCCTAATTTTTCGGCAATTTCATCCTGAGACAGCCCATATTCCGTCATAAGCCTTTCGATTGCAACTGCTTCTTCAAAAAAATCAAGGTTTTCTCTCTGAACATTTTCAATTATGGCAAAAAGAGCGGATTGCTGGTCGGATACATTCATCACAATGCAGGGAATTTTTGTCATACCAATCATTCTTGCGGCTCTTAAACGGCGCTCACCGGAAATAAGCTCAAATTCATTGGTTTCTAAAGCTCGCACATTAATCGGCTGAAGCAATCCGTTAGCACGGATTGAGCAAGCCAGCCCCTCTAATTCGTTGTAGTCAAATCGCACTCGCGGTTGCTGAGGATTTGGTTTTATAAGGTCGTGAGGTATGAATTGTATCTGAGTTGTTGCTTTGCTTTTTGAAGATTTAATCATTGGTTTTCCTTTCCGATTTCAAAAAATAATCATTCATCCACAAAGCCTTGTCCGGCTCTCTTTGATAACACTATACCACCAAAAAACAAAAAAAGAAAGCATTTTCGGTCGGGTGAATTCGACTGAAAATGCTTTGATTTGATAGGTTTATAAAGGCTTTTTGGCGATTTGTGCCGAAGGTCGCGGGTATTTTGACGAAGTTTGCGAAATCTTTTTCACATTTATGATAGCTCTTGTGTCACCACCGGGTAAGGTGAAGTCATTTATGCTGTCAATTTTACCGCCGAGAGTTTTTAATGAGTTGCCTGCGCTCTCAATTTCCTCTTTTGCAGTGGCTGCTTTAAGAGATAAAAACGAACCGCCGACTTTTACAAAAGGGAGAGTGTATTCCAAAAGAACTCTCAGCTCTGCAACTGCTCTTGCGGTTGCAAAATCGTATTTTTCGCGGAATTCAGGGCTTTTACCCGAATCCTCAGCTCTGGAATGAACGATTTTCACATTTTTAACGCCCATTTCCTCTGCCATATTCTCAACCGCTTTAAGCTTTTTGCCTGTTGAATCAAGCAGAGTAACATTAACATTGGGGTAAGCAGCAGCAATTACAAGACCCGGGAAGCCTGCACCTGTGCCGACATCAATAATGTTCATTCCGTCTTTGAATTCGGCAACCTTGCCTACCAGAAGACAGTCAAGAAAATGCTTAACAGCAATGCCTTCATCGTCTTTAATGGCAGTAAGGTTTATTTTATCGTTCCATTCCTTTAAAAGTCTGCCATAAATTTCTAATTTTTTGGCTAAATCCTGATTAATTTCAATACCATAATCAGAAGCATTATCTTTTAATATATCAATAACTGACATAACACAAATCCTTTTATATATAATAGCGTCGCAGACCATCTATACTAGCAGCTGGCGACTGGCGACTTTATAATGTCGACCGCAGGTCCCGCAACTTGCCACTTTCCATTTTCAACTTTCAACTTTATATCAGCCTCTGTAAAGTGCAAGAATTTCCTCAATAGGTCCTGAGAAATTATCTGCCATAGGGGGTAAGGGCTTCTCTGTTTTAAGGAATTCTGTGAAAAGAATACCCTTTTTATCATTACCCATCTGATATTTTGCAATTGTTTCGGTGAGAGCCTGCTTCTTATCAACATTTGTAAGGTATACACAGTCAAGGAACTCAATTTCAACTGTATCTGTGGGAGCGATTCCGTCAAGAACGATTGTAACAGTTTTGCCTTTTTCGGTTTTAAGAGCACGTTTTCTGCCGTTAACCTTAAGTGTGATTTCACCGCTCACAATATCTTTGAAGAAGAGCTTGTAATTTCTCTTTTCGGGAACAACACTTACATCGCCCTCGCCTTTGTCAATTGTAAAGTAAACAGAAGAGCCGTTTTCTTTAACAGTAAAGGGCGTTTTGCAGAAAGCACCATTCTGATAAGAAAGGCTTTCACCATCGTCTTCGTAGAGCTTAAATGTATTATTACCTCTGTAAATAAGAAGCTCCATATCAACAGGGTTAGAGCAGTCGTTTGTTCTGTCGTCTGCGCTCATAGGGATAATTGCGCCTGCTTTTGCCAGTACGGGAATATTCTCAATATCTCTGTACATTCTTACAAAACGCTTGCCACAGTAAATTCTGCCTGTGAAAATATCAGTGTATCTTCCTTCGGGAATCCAGACATTAACACTTGCCATATTGTTATCGGTTGAGGTGTGCTCTGTGATGGGAGCAACAATAAGCTCTGTACCGAAGAAGAACTGATTTTTACATTCATAAGCACTCTTTCTTTCGGGATATGCATAGTACATAGGCTCGCATATTGCACGGCACTCGGTATGAGTACGGTAGTTCATTGTGTAAATATAAGGAAGAAGCTTATGACGAAGACGAAGATAATCTTTTGCGATTTTCTCAACGGGACCACTATAGTTCCAAGGTTCTTTACCGGCAAATTCATTATTTGTGGAGTGAAGTCGCATAACGGGGCTGAACACACCCAACTGAACCCAACGGGTGTAGAGCTCATCATCCTTTTTACCCATACAGTGACCGCCGATATCATGGCTCCACCAAGGATAACCGATATTTGAGGCAGTTGCGGTGAAGCCCGGTTGGAAGTCAAGAGCAGACCAGGTCTGAGTTGTGTCACCGCTGAAGCCCAAGGGATAACGCTGTGAGCCTGCACCTGCAAAACGTGAAAGAATAAGGGGTCTGTTGTTATTCTTTGCATTATCGTAGAAATGGTAGTGATTCAAAGCCCAGAGAGGGTCGAGACCGGGAACAGGAGTTTTTGTGCCCTGTTGCCAGTCAATCCACCAGAAATCAACGCCCATTTTCTCATATGGGTGGTGAAGCACCTTGAAATAATGTTCGGTGAATTTCTTATCTGTAATATCAAACTTAACAGGTTGCTTCTTTGAAGAATCCTGACCCATAGCCTGACACATTTCTTCGTATTGGTCTTCAAACCAACGAACACCCTGAGAGGGGTGAAGATTAAAGGTTACTTTATATCCATCGTCTTTAAGCTTTTTAAGGAAGCCTGCAGGATCGGGAAAAAGGTCTGTGTTAAAGCTGTAACCGGTCCAACCTGCTGACCATACATCATAAACATATTCCATAAGGTTCTGATGAGGAAAAACCTTGTGGCTGTCTTTACCGAATTTACCTTTGATGTCAACCCAGTGCCAGTCCATATCAACAGTTGCAACAGTTACAGGAATTTCTTCCTCTTTGAAACGGTCCATAAGGTTGAGATATTCTTCCTGCGTATATGCTTTGTAACGGCTCCACCAGTTAGAGAGTGCATATCGGGGGATAAGCGGAACTTTGCCGGTTAAATTATAGAGGTCAGTTGTTGCGCCTACATAATCGTTGCCATATGCGAAATAATATTCATCAGAGCCTTTGTGCTTTCTTGGTAAAATTGAGCCATCTTCTTTGAGAACGAGGGTATCGCTGTCGTCAAGAATAGCAACGCCGTTTCTTGAACAAACACCGTCACCGAGGGTAATAACACCTGCGGTAATATCAAGAGTACGGCAGGTACCTTTAAGGTTTCCTGCTTTGTAGTTTGTAACAACTCTACCATCGCGCAATTTAATGCGCACCATCTTTTTTGTTTTGAGATTATAAAGAAAATTTGCTTTTGTTGTTTTGATTTCAATGGTACCGCTTGATTCATTAACCTTGAATTCGGGTTTGTTGAAATCCCTGAACCATACACTCTGAGTGGGTTCATCACAGAATTTTCCTTTGCTCTGTGTTTCAACTCGTAAAAGGCAAGGGGTAAGCACAGTAAGCCTTACTCCATTACGGACAATGGTATGACTTTCGTGTGCTACGGGTGAGCAGTCGATTTTAAATCTGTCAAAGAACTGTTCCATATATATACTCCTTAAATGATTTTTAAAGTGCGTATTAATCTATTTTAAATAATACAACTTATACAAATTAATGTCAATAAATCAGTAGGTTTTTCCGTTGACAAAATAAGAGGGTAATGCTAAAATTATATTTTGTGAAAGGGTGGTATTTATGGTTTTTCAAAAGAAAATCGGTTTTGACAACGATATGTATATCGAAAAACAGTCTGAACAGATTATGAAGCGTATTGACGAATTTGGTGGTAAGCTTTATCTTGAATTCGGCGGTAAGCTTTTTGATGATTTTCATGCATCACGAGTTCTTCCCGGCTTTAAGCCCGATAGTAAGCTCCAGATGCTTTTAAACCTTAAAGACCATGCGGAAATTGTTATTGTTATTTCTGCGGGAGATATTGAAAGCAACAAAATCCGAGGTGACTATGGAATAACCTACGATAGCGACGTTTTGCGCCTTATGGATGCTTTTGCAAGTGCAGGTCTTTTTGTTGGTAGCGTTGTTATTAACCAGTTTAACGGACAGCCTGCTGCAATCAAGTTCAAAGAGAAGCTTGAGGCTCTCGGAATCAAAGCGTTTGTTCACTATACAATTGATGGCTACCCTTATAATGTGAAGAAAATCGTCAGTGAAGATGGCTTCGGTAAAAATGATTATATTGAAACCACTCGCCCTCTTGTTGTTATTACTGCTCCGGGTCCCGGCAGTGGTAAAATGTCTGCCTGCCTTTCTCAGCTTTACCACGAAAATGCTCGTGGAAACAAAGCAGGCTATGCTAAATTTGAAACCTTCCCCATCTGGAATTTACCTCTAAAGCATCCTGTTAACCTTGCTTATGAAGCGGCAACGGCGGACCTTAACGATGTTAATATGATTGACCCATATCACCTTGAGGCTTACGGCACAACCACAGTAAACTATAACCGCGATGTTGAGGTATTCCCTGTTCTTAATGCAATTTTTGAGAAAATCGAAGGCGTAAGCCCCTATAAATCACCAACCGATATGGGTGTTAATATGGTGGGCTATTGCATTTCGGACGATTTAGTGTGCAGAAAAGCATCCTATGAAGAAATCGTAAGAAGATATTTTGCCGCTCTTTGCGATAAGAAAACCGGACACAAGAATGACGGAGCTATCGCAAAAATCGAGAGCCTTATGAATCAGGCGGGTATTACTGTTGAAACAGAGCGCCCCACAGTTAAGGCAGCTCTCGTTAAGAGCGAAACCACAGGAAACAGACCCGCAGTTGCAATTGAGCTTCCTGACGGAACAATTGTTACAGGTAAAACAAGTGACCTTTTAGGCTCTGCTTCTGCAGCATTGCTTAACGCATTAAAGGTTGTGGCAGGTATTGATGACAGTGCTCTTCTTATTGAAAGAAAAATTATTGAGCCTATTCAGGATTTAAAAACAAGTATTCTCGGTAATCACAACCCCCGTCTTCATACTGACGAGGTCCTTATTGCTCTTACAATGAGTGCGGTAGAGTCAGCAGATGCTAAAAAAGCCTTTGATGCTCTCAAAGCGCTTAAGGGAAGTGAAGCTCATGCTACAGTTATTCTTTCCCAGGTTGACAGAGATACATTCAGAAAATTGGGAATAAACCTTACTTGTGAGCCTCATTACGAAAGTAAAAAGTTATATCATAAATAAGACGAAACCCGCTTCAATGTGAAGCGGGTTTTGTAGTTAGGAGTTAGGAATTAGGAGTGAGGAGTGTCGGGACCTGCGGTCGGCATTATAAGAAGAAATGCAGTTGAATGAAAAAAACAAATGTGGTATTATGATAATATAAAGAATTAAAGAGTGGTTTTATGATGCTAAAGGAACTATTAAATAACAAGTATATTCTCCTTGACGGTGGTTTTGGAACGGAGCTTATAAAAAAAGGGCTTCTGCCTGAGGAAGATACAGTCAATGCAGTTTTTGACCATCCTCAGTGGGTAAAGGAAATACACAAGGCCTACATAGATGCCGGTAGTAATATCATTATGGCAGATACATTCGGAGCAAATGCTTTCAAGCTTGAAGGCTCAGGGCATAGTGTTGAAGAATGTATAAATACTGCAATTTCTCTTGCTAAAGAGGTTGCAAATGGAACAGATACCCTTGTTGCTTTAGATGTGAGCACAACGGGTAAGCTTCTTGCACCCGCAGGGGATTTGACCTTTGAAGGTGCTTATGAGTGCTATAAAGAGGTTGCAATATGCGGTGAAAAAGCGGGTGCAGACATTATTTGCCTTGAAACCTTTACTGATTTAAGAGAGGCAAGAATAGCCCTTTTAGCCGCAAAAGAAAACACAAAATTACCTGTTACAGTAACACTTTCCTTTGATGAAAACGGTCTTACAATGAATGGTAGTACTCCCTCTGCAGTAGCGGTAACACTTGTTGCTGCAGGAGCAGATGCGGTGGGGCTTAACTGTTCTTTAGGTCCTGACAAATTGTCAGGGGTTGTAGAAGAATTTTTAAAATGTTCCTCAGTTCCTGTAATAGTAAAACCAAACGCAGGGCTTCCCGATTTAAAAACAGGGAAATATTCAATGTGTCCCGGAGAGTTTGCTTTATTAATGGCAAAATTCTATGAAAAAGGTGCAGTAATTCTCGGTGGTTGTTGCGGAACAAGTCCCGAATATATTGCTTCGCTTAAAAAGGAACTCGGAAATACGCAAATCAAAGAAAAGCCATCAATTATTACCGGTGTAGTAAGTGGTGCTACAACGTCAGTTGTGCTTGATGAGCCAAGGATTATCGGTGAAAGAATTAATCCCACAGGAAAAAAGAAATTCAAGGAAGCTCTTGAAAGAAATGACCTTGATTATATTTTAAATGAGGGCATTTCACAAATAGAAGCAGGAGCAGATATTCTTGATGTGAATGTGGGTCATAGCGAAATTGATGAAGAAGAAATGATGCAAAGGGTTGTAATCTCCTTGCAGGGCTCACTCGGTCTGCCTTTACAGCTTGACTCCACTTCTCCCGAGGTGCTTGAAAAAGCACTGCGAATTTATACAGGTAAAGCGATTATAAATTCAGTTAACGGGGAAGAAAAATCCCTTTTAACAGTTCTTCCTCTTGCAAAAAAATATGGTGCAGCTATTGTGGGTCTCACACTTGATGAAGAGGGAATTCCTGAAACTGCAGAAAAGAGAGTTGAAATTGCAGAAAAAATCATAACTCGTGCAATAGAAATCGGTATTCCAAAAGAAGATATTATTATCGACTGCCTTACAATGACTGTCAGCGCAAATCAATCTGCAGCACAGACAACATTAGATGCTATGAAGCAGGTTAAAGAGAAATTCGGAGTAAAAACCACATTAGGTGTGTCTAACGTTTCCTTTGGTTTACCTCAAAGAGAGGTCGTGAATACTGCTTTTGTAACACTTGCTCTCGAAAACGGGCTTGATTTACCTATTATGAATCCTAACACACCATCAATGATGGGCGCAGTCAGAGCATATAAGGTGCTTAAAAAGATTGATACAGATTCAGTTGAGTATATTTCTGCTTTTGCAGGCGAAAAATCCACTATTCAAGAGAAAAAAATGCTGACAATTGGCGAATGCATTGAAAAAGGTCTTAAAAATCAAGGTGCAGAATTAACTGAAAATGAGTTAAAAGAAACCGATGCACAAGACATTATAAACAATGTTTTAATACCTGCCCTTGATAAAGTAGGTGCAGGCTTTGAATGCGGGAAGCTCTTTTTGCCACAGCTTATGAGAGCTGCTGATGCGGCAGGTGCTTGCTTTGAGGTTATAAAAGAAACAATGAAAAAGAACAACACCCAATCTGAAAGCAAGGGTAAAATTATTCTTGCAACAGTTAAAGGTGATGTTCATGATATAGGAAAAAACATTGTTAAAACAGTTCTTGAAAACTATGGCTACGATATAATTGATTTGGGCAGAGATGTTCCTGCAGAAGAGGTTGTTAAGACACAGAAAGAGCATAATGTAAAGCTCGTTGGTCTTTCTGCTCTTATGACAACAACTCTTCCTGCAATGGAAAACACCATAAAAGCATTAAAGGAAGCTGAAGCCGACTGCAAAATTATGGTTGGTGGTGCGGTTTTAACACCTGAATATGCAGAAAAAATCGGAGCAGATTTTTATGCCAAGGATGCTAAAATGAGTGCCGATATTGCAAAAAAGGTACTGTAAACTTATAATTAAAGCATTAAATAAAAAGGTTGTGATGTGTTGGAAAATAAAATAAAAAACCCATTAGAGCAAAATCACATTAAAAGCAAGGAAATGATATTCTATCTTGCAGCTATCTTTTTTTACACTATGATGACAGGTATGGTTGGCTCATATCGTCAGGCATATCTTGTTAATGTGTTGCGAATGGAAGACGATGCCGTTTCCTTTTACAATGCTTTCTTAAGCGTTGCAGGCTTTTTGATGAGCTTTGTTTATGCTCTTATTATTGATAACCGCAAAATCGGTAAAAAAGGCAAATTTATACCAATAGTTAATGCAGTTGCAATTCCTATGGGTATTGTAACAATGCTTCTTTTCTACACACCTGACGGACTTGCAGGCACTCTTCTTATGATTTACCTTATATCAATTGGTATGATTCACGGTGCTTGCTGCAGCTTTGGTAATGCAATTAATCTCGTTTCTTATGTTATGACACCTAATAATAAAGAACGTGATAAGGTGATTTCTTTCCGCAGTATTTCAAGTGCAGTTGGTAACTCTGCACCTTTGGTTGTTGTTCTTGTTATTGATGAAATTATCAAGGCAGTTTCTCCTGATAATCCCAACAGAGAATATCTTGAATATATCATCGGTGCTTCCCTTATCAGTGTTGTTGGTACAATGATTACTCTCATTGGTATGCGCTTTATGAAGGAGCGTATAACCTATAGCGAGGAAAAGAAGAATCCGTTTGTTGGTATAGCAGATGTTCTTAAAAACAAATATGCATGGGTTATTATCATCAGCGAAACTCTTAAGAGCTTCCGTGGAATTGCGAACTATATGGGCGTTTTCCTTGCAGCAGCGCTTCTCGGAACAGGTAAATTTCTTTTGTTTGGTCTTCCTACCGGAATTGGTACTGCGGTTGGTATGCTTATTATCAACGCACTTCTCAAAAAATTCAACGCAAAACAGCTTTATATTGCATCAGGTATTTATTCCGTTATTGCAAATACAATAGCATTTATAATCGGCTATACATATTTCAATTCGCCCTCAAGCATTTTGCAGATAGCCTTTATCGGATGCTTGTTCCTTATCGGTCTTCAATTTGGTGCATCAAATCTTCTTCCCTCAATGTTCCAGGCAGATGTTCTTGAGGTTATTGAGCTCAAAACAAGCAAACGCCTTGATGCAACGCTTCCCTTTGTTATCGGTATCGGTACAATGATAAGCGGCACTATCGCTACTGCTCTTTCTCCTCAGATTCTTTATGGCGAGGGCTCTATTATTCAGTACATTCAGCCTACAGAGCTTGTCCCCGAGCCTGAACAGACACTTAACACAAAAATTCTTATGCTCTTCTTCTACACCATATTCCACGGTCTTATGATGTTCCTTGCAGGCGTTCCATTCTTCTTCTACAAGCTCACAGGCAAAACAAAAGAAGATATACACAATCAGGTGGTTGCAAAAAGAGAAGAAATGAATAAATAAACAAAAATACTCTTGCTGCTGAATGTAGCAAGAGTATTTTTGTTATATGTTCTTAAGTCTTTTATATTCTTCTTCAGTTATTTCAATAACTTTACCATGTTTAAAGCCATAAGGGAAAGAAAATTCTTCATCCGCTCTTTTGAAATTCATATCACCGGGACAAGAGGAAACAAAGGGAACATATCCCATTTTTTCTTTCTCGCAACCAAAGAAATCAAGCATCAGACACCATCTGCCATCGGGGAGAGTATAGGTGGTGGGACCTTCGTATGCCCCGGGATTCGGAACTTCTTTTTCCATATAATCCCGGAAACCTTGGTCATGTTCAAAAGGTCCGTAGAGATTTTTTGACGTGGCGTGCATATTCATACCGGGGTTATGCGCATTTTTATAGAAAAGGTGATATGTATCGCCAACCTTGGTTATATGGGAATCGAGAATTTCATTTTCTTTTGTAAAGTAAAGCTTGGGTTTGGAAAAGGTCTCAAAATCCTTTGTTACAGAACAGTATATAGACATATGAGTAAAATCATTTTCTGCAACTGTTGAGCCCCAGTGTATAAGATATTCTTCATTGATTTCATCAAAAAATATTTCAGGCGCCCAGAGGCAGCCGAAATCATCTCTGCCGAAATGAACTAATTTCTGTTCTGAAAAATTAACAAGGTCATCAGTTTTCCACATTGAAAGGCATTTACTGCCGTGGCTGTTTATGTGCTTCCAATCCACATTGTAATTTTCATCCATCTGACGAACAATACAAAGGTCTGTTGTGAGGATTACAAACCCGCCTGTGTGAAGTCTGACTATTTCAATATCTCTGCAACCCAAATCACCTTTGGTGCTCATAAGAATCGGGTTTCCGTCATTGACCTTTTCCCAGTTGAAGCCGTCTTTACTGATACCGAAATAAACTGCTTCACCATCAACAGTAATTTTTTCTTTAAAATGAACAAACAAATATGGCATATTATCACCTGTTTTTTATGTATTAATAACAGTTTATCACAATAAAGGAGTTTTGTCATATTTTATTTTAAAAATGTTGCGAAAAAATATAGGTGTGATATAATTAAAAACATAATTCAGAACAAATAGAAAGGCGAAGTTATGAAAAAATCAAAGCTCAGGCTTTCTACAACACATATAATATTATTAAGTTTCTTGGTAGCTGTGCTTGTGGGTGCGGTTTTACTTTCTTTACCTATAAGCTCTGCTACAGGTGAGAGAACTCCCTTTGTTGATGCCCTTTTCACATCAACAACTGCTGCCTGCGTTACAGGTCTTGTTGTAGTACCTACATTTTCTGCATGGAGCACATTTGGTCATATAGTTATTTTATGTTTAATTCAGATTGGCGGATTGGGAGTTATTACAGTTGTTTCCATACTCGCTATGATGTTTCACAGAAAAATGGGGCTTTCTGACAGACTTCTTTTGCAGGATGCTTTTAATCTGAACACTCTGTCAGGTCTTTCTCAGTTTGTTAAAAAAGTTGTTTTGGGAACTTTTTTAGTTGAGGGTATCGGTGCTCTCCTTTATATGACCGTGTTTGTTCCCGAATTCGGTTTAAAGGGTATATGGATTTCTGTTTTTACGGCAATTTCTGCCTTCTGCAATGCAGGAATTGATATAATTGCGGAAAATAGTTTGTGCAATTATGTTCATAATCCTATCGTTAATCTTACAACTTGTCTTTTAATCTTTTTCAGTGGCATAGGGTTTATTGTATGGTGGGATGTTGCAAGGGTTTTAAAGCTCAGAAAAAAGAGAAAACTCAAAGTTTTGAAAACTTTAACCTTGCATAGTAAAATTGCTCTTACAACAACCTTGATTTTGATTTTCGGCGGTGCAATTTCCATATTCCTTTTTGAGTATAATAATCCGCAAACTATGGAAAGTTTTACACTTTATCAAAAAATCCAGGCGTCATTTTTTCAATCTGTAACAACAAGAACCGCAGGCTTTGCTACAATTCCTCAGGAGAATTTTTCAAATGGTTCTGCTCTTATATCAGTTTTATTGATGTTCATTGGCGGTTCTCCCGTTGGTACGGCAGGCGGTATTAAAACTGTAACAATTGCAGTTGTTATTGCCTCTGCAATATCGGCAATAAAAAATAAAAATGATGTTACCTTGTTTAACAGAACTTTGTCAAAGGAAGCGGTAAGCAAAGCAGTTGCGGTTGTTTGCACATCGTTTTTTATAATGTTTATATCAACTGCCCTTTTAACTGCGGTAACTGATGCAGATTTCCTTGATATTCTTTATGAAACAGTAAGTGCAACAGCAACAGTGGGACTTACAAGGAATTTGACAGCATCATTGAATACAGTGGGCAAAATTATAATTATTGCAACAATGTATTTCGGAAGAGTTGGTCCCATTTCATTAGCGGTGGCACTTAATCTGAAAAAGCAAAATCCAAATATAATAAAAAACCCCGTTGAAGATATAAGCGTAGGGTGAGAGGTGGATAATATGAGTATAAATAAAACTTATGCAGTTTTTGGTTTAGGCAGATATGGTAGAGCAGTTGCAGAAGAGCTGGTAAAAAATGGTGCGGATGTTATTGCAATTGATAGCAACGAAGAGCTTGTAAATGATGCGGCGCAGACTATTCCGGTTTGCAAATGTGCCGATGTTACAGAGCCCGAGGTTATTGATAAGCTTGATATTGCAGATGTTGATATTGTTATTATTGCAATGGCAAACAGCCTTGAGGCAACAGTAATGGCTATAACGCTTTGCAAAGAGGCGGGCGTTCCTACTGTTATTGCTAAATGCGTTGAAGAAATGCATGGTAAGATATTTGAAAGAGTTGGTGCAGACAAAGTTGTTTTTCCTGAAAAAGAAGCAGGAACAAGACTTGGAAAAAACCTTTTGAGCTCGGGTTTTGTAGATATAGTTGAGCTTTCAAAAGATGTTTCTATGGTTGAGTTTGATATGAAGCCTCAATGGGTTGGAAAAAATCTTATAGAGCTTAATTTAAGGAAAAAATATGCAATTAATGTTGTGGCTATCTTAAAAGGGGAAGAGGTAATTACAAGTATTGACCCGGAAATGCCTTTAGAGCAAAGCATGAAGCTTATCGTTATTGCAGATGTAAACAAGTTGGAAAAGTTGAAATAAAAATTCAGTTCCCTCAGCTTTTTAGCTAAGGGAACTGTTATTTAATCTGTAAACTCAAAAGAACCTGAAATAAAGGTCACCCGGTCAGTATCAACGGTAAGCAAACCGCCGTCTGATACTGCCGTTTTCTTTTTGTCTTCGTCAAGCCAGACTGTGCAAGGAGCTTTGATAACCGATGTTATAAAGGGGATGTGACCTGCCATAATTGCAAGCTCGCCCTCAACACCACGAACATCAAATTTGAAAACCTCGCCATCAAATTTGTTGCCGTCGGGGGAAGATACAGTCAAGTGGAATGTGCTCAATTCTGCACCTTCTTTGCCTTTTCAATAGCTTCCTCAATTGTACCAACAAAAAGGAAAGCGGATTCGGGTAAATCATCGTGCTTACCTTCAATAATTTCTTTGAAGCCACGAACAGTTTCACTAATGGGTACATATTTACCCTGAATACCTGTGAATTTTTCAGAAACATCAAAGGGCTGGGAAAGGAAACGCTGGATTTTTCTGGCTCTCTGAACAAGGAGCTTATCTTCGTCAGAAAGCTCATCCATACCCATAATTGCGATAATGTCCATAAGCTCATTGTATCTCTGAAGAATTCTCTGAACCTCTTTAGCCACATAGTAATGCTCTTCACCCACTATTTCGGGAGAGAGAATACGGCTTGAAGATTCAAGGGGGTCAACAGCAGGGTAAATACCCTGAGAAGCGATATTTCTTGCAAGAACGGTTGTTGCATCAAGGTGAGCAAAGGTTGTTGCAGGAGCAGGGTCTGTAAGGTCATCCGCAGGCACATAAACAGCCTGAATAGATGTGATAGAACCTTTTTTTGTGGATGTAATTCTTTCCTGCAAAGCACCCATTTCTGTTGCAAGAGTTGGCTGATAACCAACAGCGGAGGGCATTCTGCCCAAAAGAGCAGAAACCTCTGAACCTGCCTGAGTGAAACGGAAAATATTATCAATGAAAAGGAGAACGTCCTGACCCTCTGTGTCACGGAAATATTCTGCCATTGTAAGACCTGAAAGAGCAACTCTCATACGTGCTCCCGGTGGCTCATTCATCTGTCCGTAAACAAGAGCGGTGTTATTAATAACGCCGGACTCTTTCATTTCGCAGTATAAATCATTACCCTCACGGGTACGCTCACCAACGCCTGAGAAAACGGAAATACCGCCATGCTCCTTTGCAATGTTGTTGATAAGCTCCATAATAAGAACTGTTTTACCAACACCTGCACCGCCGAAAAGACCGATTTTACCACCCTTTGAATAGGGGCATACAAGGTCAATAACCTTAATGCCTGTTTCAAAGATTTCTGCACTTGTAGCAAGTTCGTCATAAGCAGGGGCAGAACGATGAATGCTCCATTTCTCTGCAGTTTCGGGATTGGGAACATTGTCAACAGCGTCACCTAAAACATTGAAAATACGTCCTAAGGTTTCGCGACCTACGGGAACAGAAATTGGTGCGCCTGTATCAGTAACGGGTGTGCCTCTCTGAAGGCCGTCCGTAGAAGCCATAGCAATACATCTTGCAGTGTTATCACCGATATGCTGAGCAACCTCAACAGTCAGCTTTCTTTCCCCAACGGGTATAGTAAGTGCGTTAAGGATTTCAGGAAGCTCACCCTCGTTGAATCTTACGTCAACAACGGGGCCCATAACCTGAACAACCTTACCCACAGTTAATTTGTCCATTATTTTCACCTCATAATCTGGTGTCAGTTACCGCTACCGGCAACTATTTCTGTAATTTCCTGAGTAATTGCGCCTTGACGAGCGCGGTTATATTGAAGACCTAAATCGTCTATCATTTGTTTTGCGTTTTTACCTGCAGAATCCATGGCAATTCGTCTTGAGGCTACCTCACAAGCAAAGCTTTCGCGAAGACAGGCAATCAAAATACCTGCCACATATTCTCTTACAGTAAGATTAAGAACTGTAAGGTGGTCGGGTTCGAAAATTGTGCTTACAGTTGAGTCTTTTTCACTTTTTTGGAAGGGGAGAAGCCATTTGATTTGAGCATCCCAGGACATAACTGAGTTGTATCTTGTGAAAATAACACCCAATCTGTCAAATTTTTCTTGGCTGAAATCCTTGCAAAGCTCATCTGCAAGAACAGCTGCATCGCTGAAAGAAAAATGCTCGGATGAATTTATTTCTGCATCAAATCTCTCACAAGCTCTTTTGCCGATGGGGATGAATTCTGCATCGGGAAAGGAGTTGCAAAGTCTGAAAACATTTGCATTGTAGCCACCTGCAAGACCTCTGTCACCCGCAATAACAATTATTTTTGTTCTCGGATTTTCAGACTGGCGCATATAAGGGCTTTTTAAACATTCCTTTTCGCTTGTAAGAAGAGAAATTGATTTTTCCAAAGAAGCGGTGTATTCTCTCGCTTTTTGCATAGCCTCGTTTGCACGACGGATTTTTGAAGATGCCACAAGCTCCATTGCTTTTGTAAGCTGCAGGGTGGAGTTAACGCTTTTAATTCTTATTCGAAGCGCCTTTGTATTTCCTGCCATAGCTTACACCTGCATTTCTGAAAGAACTGCTTTAAGCTCTTCCTCGTCTGCTTCGTCATAGAAACCTGCTTCAATTCTCTTGAGCCAGTCGCCCTTTTCGTTTTCAAGCTTCAGGAAAAGATTTTTCTCATATTCGTGAACCTTTGAAACAGGAACGCTGTCAAGATAGCCTTTGATTGCCGCATATACAATTGCAACCTGGCAACCAACGCGAACAGGATTGTTTCTACCTTGCTTGAGAACCTCAACAATACGCTCACCCAGAGCAAGTCTTGCCTTGGTATCTGCATCAAGGTCACTACCGAACTGAGCAAAGGACTGCAATTCACGATACTGTGAATAGAGGAGCTTAAGCTCACCTGATACTTTCTTCATAGCCTTTAACTGAGCTGAACCGCCAACACGGCTAACAGAAATACCGGGGTTGATAGCAGGCATAATACCTGAATGGAAAAGCTCTGTTTCAAGAAAAATCTGTCCGTCAGTAATAGAAATAACATTAGTGGGAATATATGCAGAAACGTCACCTGACTGTGTTTCGATAAGGGGAAGAGCGGTAATTGAGCCACCGCCATATTCTTCTGCTACGCAAGCCGCACGTTCAAGAAGACGAGAGTGAAGGTAGAAAACATCACCGGGATATGCCTCTCGTCCCGGAGGACGGCGTATAAGAAGAGAGAGCGCACGATATGCAACTGCGTGCTTACTCAAATCATCATAAATAATTAAAACATCTTTGCCTTGCTCACGGAAATATTCCGCCATAGCACAACCACTGTATGGTGCGATATATTGAAGAGGCGCGCTTTCCGAAGCAGAAGCAGAAACGATAATTGTATAGCCTAATGCGCCATTTTTGTTAAGCTCATTTGCCAATTGTGCAACTGATGTGCTTTTCTGTCCGATAGCAACATAAATGCAGATAACATCGGAGCTTTTCTGGTTGATAATTGTATCAATGGCAATTTCTGTTTTACCTGTCTGGCGGTCACCGATAATAAGCTCACGCTGACCTCTTCCGATAGGAATCATACTGTCGATAGCCTTGATACCTGTCTGCAAGGGTACGCTAACGCTTTTTCTTTCAATGATACCGGGAGCTTCTGATTCAATAGGACGTGTTGCGCTATATTGAATCGGACCTTTGCCGTCAATGGGTTCGCCCAGAGCGTTAACAACTCTTCCTAAAAGCTTTTCGCCAACGGGTACGGAAAGAACCTTTCCTGTTCTTTTTACGGATGAACCCTCGCGTATATTATTTTTGTTTGAAAGAACCGCAACAGAAACAGTTTCTTCTTCAAGGTTCTGTGCCATACCAAAAGAGCCATCTTCAAATTCAAGAAGCTCGTTAGCCATACAGTTGGAAAGACCATATACTCTGGCAATACCATCACCAACAAGAATAACCTTACCCGTTTCAGTCATTTCAACCCGGGATTTATAATTTTCTATCTGACTTTTAATAATACTGCTGATTTCGCCGGGATTATTCATTTGCTTATCACTCCCTTTGCCTTATTTAAACGATTTTTAATACTGCCATCAAAAATTTTGTCATCAATCTGAACCTTGATACCGCCGATAAGACTTTCGTCTTTGATAAACTCGGGCTCAATAACCTTACCGCTGATTTTCTGCAATTTTTCAATAAGTGCAGTTTCTTGTTCAACGCTCAACGGTTCAACATAGTAGACCGTAGCGATTGTGCGGTTTTTATAAATTCTTACAAGGTCGCAGAACGCCTCAATGCAACTGCAGATTTCCGTAATATGTCCGTTTTCGCAAAGCACTTTGATAAAGGAAACAAGATATTCAGTATATGTGCTTTCAAAAGCCTTATCAATGAAGCTGATTCTTTCGGACAAAGGAATAGCAGGGGATTCAAGAACCTTGATATAATCGGGATTTTCTTTAAAGATATTTCCGATTTCAAGAAGACTTTTTTCGTATTCGTCAACGGCATTGTTCTCTGTTGCAAGAGTAAAAAGAGCAGTAGCATACTCTTTATTAGTTTGTGTCATAGCCGTCACCTATTTCCTCGATAAAGGAGTCGATAATCTGTTTGTGATCGTCAGAATTAATTTCGCGTTCAAGAATTTTGCTTGTAAGAACTGTGCTGACATCAACAATTTCACGCTTGATACTCTCTTCAGCCTTAGTCATTTCTAACTCAGCATCTTCTTTTGCCTGACGAACAATAACATCTGCATCAGTTTTTGCTTTTTCGAGAATTTCATTTTCTCTCATTTTGGCAAGATTTACGGCAGACTGAATGATACCGTCAGCCTCTGCTTTTGCGCCTGACAGCTTTTCTTCGTAAGCTTGTTTTTCTGATAATGCCTCATTTTTTGCATTCTCTGCTTCGCTGTATTGTACATCAATAGCATCCTGACGTGCTTTAAGCATTTTCTTAACGGGTTTATAAAGAAATTTTTTTACTCCCCAGAAAAGAAGTGCAAGATTGGCAAGAGAAACAAGCATTTGCCATATGTTTATTGAAATAACGTCTAATGTTTGCATAATGCTTTACTCCAATTTTCCTCTTTTTAAAAATTAAAGAGACTGGATTGTTTCAACAAGAATGTTAACAAGAAGTCTGGGTGCAACGAAAATAAGAAGAATTGCAATAACAAGAGCGTAAAGACCAGTTGTTTCCGCAACAGCACAACCCATAAGCATTGTTGTTGTAACAGCACCTTTGCTTTCGGGCTGACGGCCAATAGCTTCACAAGCCTTTGCAACTGCATGACCTTCACCGATACCGGGGCCGATACCTGCAATCATTGCCAAACCTGCGCCAAGAGCGCAACATCCTAAAATAATACCGAGTGCGAGTTCCATAATATTTCCTCCAAAAATTTATTTTGCTTTTTTATTTTTTGAAAGCTTTTTCTGCCTTCTTTTTTCATAAAGCTCGAAATCAAATGCTCCTGAGATATTGAGCATTGTAAGCATTGCAAAAATGAATGCCTGAAGACAACCGCTGAAAACATCGAAATAAACTGATAATACAGCAGGAATACCTACCTGAAAAATCGGGATATCTGCTAAAAAGCCGGGTAAGGAGCCCAAAAGCTTTGTTGAAAGGCTACCTAATGCAAATGCTAAAAGCGTTGAAATAACCGTACCCGAAAGAACATTTCCGTAATGACGGAAGGACATTGAAATAGGTGTTGCAAATTCGCTGATAAAGTTAATAGGTGCTAAAAATGCAACGGGTTTAGCAAAGCCCTTAAGATAATTTATCGGTCCGCATTTCATTTTGTAATAGGTTATAATAAAGAAAACAAGAATTGCCCAACCACCTACGATATTGATATCTGATGTTGGTGGGAAAAGACCGAAGAGAGATAAAAGGCTTGAAAATGCAGAAAGAAGTAAAATTGCAAGAATAAAAGGGGAATAGCCTTTAAAATATTCGCCCATATTCTCAATAACCATACCATCGATTTTTTCAACTGCAAGCTCTGCAATATGCTGCCTTTTAAGGTCTGCCTTTTCGCTTATACCGTGAGTAATAAACCGGCAGAAGAAGAAAAGTGTTATCAGCACCATAGCGGAATTTATCTGGGATTCCGTAACGGGAAAATCCTGCAGGGGCATTGGAATGGTAAAGAATATTCTTGCACCTGTTATGGTGATTTCCGTTGATGGTGGCTCAGTGAGAACCTGCAAAGCAACGGCAGATACGATAGGAAGAATCATCATAACAATGTAGAAAATATCTACCACTTTAAATTTAAGGCTTTTTGAAGTTTGCAAACGCATCACCTCGATTTATAATAATAGGAATTATTTGTTTTTCATAAAAAAGGGTCTTAAAGCTACCGCAATCCTTGGAAAAAGCAGAGGTATAAGCACCGCAATTGTGTTGAAAACGGGAACAAGATAACCGATAAGAGCAATTATGAATGTAAGAAGTAATCTTAATGACTGCGAAACCTTCATTAAATTTTTTGCATCTTTTTCTTCTTTACCCAAAGAAGATTGAACTGAAAGCCCCATAAGAAAGAAATTTCCGACAGCGGCAGCAAAGCCTAAAAGGTTACCTGTAAGAACGGTGTAATCCCATTTACCGATTATTAAAAAGACAGACTGCAATAAAAGACTGAAGATAAAAACCATTGTTGCAATATAGCCCGTTTCCTTTAAAACAGTAGGGTCGATTTTTTTCACCGAATGCACCTCCGGACAAAAATTTCTTTAAACTATAGTATACCACTATTATGTATGTATGACAATATTTTTCGGTAAATTTTCCGCAAAACAAAAGAAAAGTACCTATGAAAGCTACTTTTCTTTTTATTTCAGAACAGGCATATCATTTTCATCAAATTTTACTGCCTTTATTCTTGCGTGACGGCAGGGGTCATAAAGCACCTCATCGCAAAAGGTTCCGCATTTTTTCTCTGCGTGAGAAACGGGACGAGCGTGATAAATCAGGAGAAGCTCGCCTTTTTCATCAACTACAAAGCTATTGTGACCGGGGCCTGCTTCATCAATTAAATCCTTTGTTTCAAGAACGGGATGAGGAAGCTTTTGCCAAGACGTGATGTTCATTAAATCTGCATTTTTGTCCGCAAAAAGCATACCCATACAGTATTCCTCACCTGTTCCCGATGCAGAAAAGAAAACAAAAACATTTTCTTTTGTTTTAAGAACCGATGCACCTTCGTTTACTGCAAAGCGAACCTTTTCCCAATCATATTCAGGCTTTGTTAAAAGTATGGGCTTTGAAATTAATTTCCAAGGCTCATCAGGGTTGATTTCTGCCATAAAGAGAGAGGAGTTTCCCAGCTTTTCCGCCCATATTAAATAATGCTTTCCGTTATTTTCAAAATAGGTCATATCAAGAGAAAACTCTGTAAAGGATTTACAATCATTTTCCGATGTCTGCATTCTGCCCTTTTCTTCCCATTGGTCGTTTACAGGGTCAGAGCCCTTGCATTGTAGAACATAGGGTCGTATATTCCAGATGTTATCAGAATCGCCTGCGGCAAAGAAAATATACCATTTACCGCCTATAAAATGAATTTCGGGAGCCCATATATGCTTTGCCATATTGCCTGTTTTATGAGCCTTCCAGATAATATGCTCTTTGGCATCCCTTAAGCCCATAACAGTTTCGCTTTTACGAAGGATTATTCGGTCATAACCACTGTCAACATTCTGATATGCAGGATAAGAAGCTGTAAAATAATAAAAACTATCAGGGCCCTTAACGATATAAGGGTCTGCTCGTTGGGGGATGAATGGGTTGGGGTACATAAATCCACGTCACCTCGAATGATAAAACTATTTGAAAATATTTTATCATTTTTCCGTTGGTGTTTCAATATAAAAAATGCGGAGTGCGGAATGAGCTTCGCAAAAAGTAAAGTGTAAGGTACAGGCTTGCCTGTACCTTACATCAAAACAACCCACCATTATACTTGTACTGATTTTTAAACAGAACAGCCACAGAAATTACATACCCTATAATTAAAACAGAAGTGCCCGATACCTGAACAAAATGATTTGAAGGAAATAAGGATGTTAAACTGCAAATAAAAGTTGGAATACTCATTAACATAATTCCCTTACCCATAGCTTTACAGTATCCATCTCTGTCTACAACATTTTTATAGTGATAGGAATGAAGAAGAGAAATATGTCCTTTCTTTATTGCAAATCCTGAAGCAAGCAAAAAAACTGCAACAGTCAGCAAGCCAATAAATTCCGTACCGTTTTCCAAAGATACATTTGAGGCAATGATATCAAAAGAATAAATTAATGTTGGTATAGCAGCAGGTAAAAGCAAAGCAATAAACAGCGATGAGAATATGATCATTTGAAGTTTTTTCTTTTTTACTTCTTTTTCTTTTATTTGGATTGTTTGTATAACATTTTTTTCTGCAACTTCAGTAAACTTTTCTTCTTCAATCCGTTTCCCTGCTAAAAGCTCGTTAACACTTACCCCGAAAAACTTACTTAAAGCTAAAAGAGAGTTTACATCGGGATATCCTTTTCCTGTTTCCCAACGGGAAATTGCTTTATCGGAAACATTTAAAATCTCCGCTAACTGCTTTTGTGTAAGAGCTTTTTCTTTCCTCAATTCAAAAATGAATTTACCGCAGTCTTTTGAGTTCACAGTATCACCACCTTGTGTTCATTATAGTTAAAAGCAAGTAAAATAGTCAACCTATGAATCGTAGAGTGTTGCATTTTTAAAAAACAGATATTATAATCAAGTTATCAAAAACAAAAGGTGACGAAATGAAAACAGAAGTTAATTTTGAAACAATAAAACAATTTGCAAGAGCATATACCTACCCACCCGAAAGAGTGAGAGTGGGCTGCAGAGGGCTTGTTATCAAGGATTATAAGGTTCTTTTATCCTGGGAAGAAAGAAAAGATGTTTATATGAGCCCCGGTGGCGGTCTTGAAGGGAACGAAACCTTTGAAGAATGCGTAATCAGAGAGCTGGCAGAGGAAGCAGGCTTCAGGGTTAAGGTTGTAAAGCCCTTTGTTAAGGTTAAAGAATATGCCTATGAGGTTCTTTGGGAAAACAACTATTTTATTTGCGAAATAGAGGGCGAGTGCGAAAGGCATTTAACCGAAAGTGAAGAATATAACAGGGTTTCTGCAAAATGGGTGGATATTGATGAAGCAATAAAAATTTTCAGCGATTATCAAAGCAAAGAAACCGACCACGCAAGCTTGTATTTAAGAGAATTTACAATACTGAAAAAACTCAAAAAGGAAATTTAAAATTTGCAGGGTATGTTTTATTGACACTTAAAAATATATATGGTAAAATACAATCCGCGTAAAAAGTACAGAGTAGGTTTAGTGAAGAACAACTTTCACCTCTTCACTATTCACTCTTACCTCTTAACCGAATATGCAGGGGTGGCGGAATTGGCAGACGCGCTAGATTCAGGTAACCTATCCTAAGTGCAAGGGCTTGAAAAGTGCAAAAGCCAATGATAAAATAGTGATGAAAATCACACTAAAAAAGTTAATATGCGGGTATGGTGAAACTGGCAAACACGTATGGTTCAGGTCCATATGTCGCGAGACTTGCAGGTTCAAGTCCTGTTACCCGCACCATCGCTCAAAGCCTTATATAGCAAGGCTTTGGGCATTTTTTATTGGCAAAGAAAAAACAATCACAACAAAAAAGCAGATGCATAACTTAATGTTATGCACCTGCCATTGACTATGGGCAAATATTGAAATAAAACTGTATTTGTGCTATGTTTATTTTATAAAAAGCTCGAAAATTTCATATGTAGATGAAGGTGCATATATATGAGTAACTATATTGGTGTAATAACTCTTGATAAATCTATTCCATGTCAAAAAGATGTTTCGGGGAAAACATTTAAAAGCAAGATTGCCGGTCATAATGTTTCAATCATATTTCCATACATTCCGGAGGATTATAACCCAAATCAGCCTAATCTTAAAAGCGGAGACCTAGTTGTTCCAGGTAATTTATTTAAAGAAAAGGTAATATGGGGAACTGTAAATGCATGGCCACAAGGTTTGTTTTCTGTCAAGGCACTATTGTGTTATATTTCTGCAGATCAAAAGGACATTCAAGAAATATACGAAGATTTTCCCAGATGGAAAGAAAAGTTATATAAATTAAATATAATTGATACAGGAAACTATCTACTGCCAAAGCAAAAACTACCATCACTTATAGTTGGTGGTGGATTCGATGACGGCTTTCAGATATTTGAAGTTGAAAAAGATACTCCCCTTAAATATGTTAAAAATTCACGTACAGTAGAACACATAAAAATACGTTTTATAGAGACCAAAGAATCATATACTGCAAACAAACTAAAAAATATATTTTCTCAAGCAGGAAGTTTTAATGAAATATCACTAGCATATGAATTGTTAATAACAGCATATCAAGCTATGGAGAAACATGATTTTCGAAGTTCAGTAATACTAGGTGGCAGTGCTGTTGAACAAGCCATTTTAAATCGTCTTCGTCAAGAATATCCGAGTAACACTAAATTCAAGCGAGCAAAAAATAATAAGAATCATAGTATGTTGAGTGGTCGATTCAGCTGGTTGTCTGAAAAAAACATCCCCATTCCTGTTACTGACTATAAAAAGACAATAATTACGGTTCGAAATAATGCAACACACGACGGAATCTGCCCATCGTATGAAGACACAAAAATCTGCTTGGAAAATTGTAAAAAGCTTATTGAAATATATAATCCGTCTGTTTTAGAATTATAAAACTGCTTGTTATTGGTACAAAGACCTACTTTAAATATATAAACAAAAAACATCCACCCGCAATTTGCGTGTGAATGTTTTTTCAATAATAATTTGTTATGGTGTAGGAACTTCTGTAACAACTGTTGTTGGAATTTGAGAAACTATTGGTGTATATAAGTCGGCGTCTCTTTCTGGAGTAGAAATTGAAACAACTAATGAGTACCTGATTTTCTCATTACACTTACCTAGATAGCTTCTTTCGCGCCACCACCCAATAATAGGATATACTGCAATATAATTTGCATCACAAAGCTCTACGGCATTCGCCTTAATAAAATCGGAATGAATAGATCCTGTATCTCTATTATCAGAACCCAAATACCAACGCGAACTACCACTGCTGCCTTCGCCCTTGTCTTTTCTGTCTTCTCCGCGCATACTAATGTTAATTCGTTTTTTGAAATCATCTAAACGCTCATCAGAATTAATTACATCAAATCGTAATCCGCATGATGGGTACCTGTATTTATCTTTCCAACCTATTTCACCAGGTCCAGGTTCTATAAAATAGGACAATGTTACTCTAAGTTCAACATCAATGTCACCCATATCACGCAACACTTCTGTTGGCCAAGGAATCTTATGTAAATCCATTTCCTTCATATGTGGTTGTGAACCAGTTTGCTTTTCGAAAGGTTGCAATTCTCCTTGAATAATCATATTAACAGAATTGTTGTAACATTGTATTGCTCGATTCAAATCTGGAATGCCGTACCCACAATGGCGGAGAAGATTTTTGCGACCGCTAGTTTTCTTATCATCAGTATTAAACTGTCTCACCATATTTTCGCTCCAACGAGCCGAATGAATCATTAATGCTCTAACTGTTTCTGGCCACATGGTTGGATATTCATTCATCAGTTGAGCAGCCATCCAAGAAGCTTGTGCAGTAGCAGAGCTAGTTCCCCAAATTGTAGAGAAGAGCCTAGTTTCTGTTTTATTGTTTGTGGTTAATAATGATAAATCGGGACAAGCGGTATAATCTGTACCATTACTCGCCATATTGCCAGCATTTAATAATATCTCTGGCTTTACAGGCCATTTAGTATTCCACAAAACCGACGTAGAACTATAAGGAGACAACTCATATGCATTAGCGACAGCAGAAAAGCCCTCGAACTCATCAGAATTTATAGAAACATCTTCTGAATAACCACCTACTGTTATTGCATTCCAAGCTTGTCCAGGATTTTCAATTGAATGTAATTTATTTGCGGTTGGATAACCAACGCTAGCGTGCTCATCTTCACACACATTACCCGCACTAATAAAGAATAGTCTCTTTTCATTACTTCCATCAGTACCAGAAGCGATGGAGTCTATAGCAGCAGACCACGATGTTGGGCTTCCGTCATTAGTATTGTACACATTAGATGTAACCGCCATACACAAGGCTCTATTTGCTTGAGGATTAGAAATTTCAGCCAAAGAAACAGCTTGCTCGGTAATAGCACCATATAATTCAGGAGAATTCTCCGCTCTTTTCGACAAAATTTTTACTGACTCAATTTTATGATTTACAGCAAGTGCATCTCCAGTTAACAACCGTTCCTTTAAATTGTTGTATATAGCAACACCTGCCATTTCAGTTCCATGGTTTAATTCATCATTTAAACCCCAAGAACTATCAACAGACTGAACAAAGCCTTCTTCTGTTGTAGGATGTATCAACGGGTGAGTTGCGTTCATTCCAGTATCTAAAAGACATATTGCCGTGTTAGAATTCCCAAAACTTGTTCTTGAAAGCAATTCATCAATCCACTCTTTTTGTTCGAATTTAGTGGAAGATTCGAAAAAACTAGTAGACTCAGGTGCTCTGCGAATTTCAGCAATATAATCGCAACCAAGAATTAAATCCTCTAGATTGCTTTTATTGGCCCTAATCAAATATACAATTCGTTCTGGAAATAATATCCGTCGTTCATCTACTGATATGTTTAATTGTGTGCAACAGGTTTTAAAATTAGACTCTACCATGTTAACATTATCTGAATTTAGAGGACCATCGTATCTAACCCAAACCTCACACCAAACTGGCACATCTTCTGGCATATCTTGCTCATTGCCAAGCCAAAAGGAATTCAAAACTGCTAGTTTAACATTTTCTATACTACAAATCAAATCGTTATTTTTGGGTTTTGTCGTACCTTCAGCAGTTTCTCCATATGCTTCAACCTTTTTGAGGAAATACGATTCTTTTCCGGCAGGGATATATACAGTGGCTCTAACCGTATCGCCATCGTTTTTTACTGTCAACAAACGGATGCCTTGCTGTCTGTTTTCTAAACTTTTAATATTTAAATCGTGTTCTGATGCTCCTGAAAACTCTAGGTATGTACCTTCTTTATACCGAATTGCAGCTACCTGTTTTTGTGACAGTGATTGTTCCTTACACTCTTGCAGTTTTTTACTTATAAGTGTGGCATGTGCGGCTGGATCCCTTCGAAAGGGAAAGTTTCTTCCAAAAGGTTTACTTCCTGAAACATAAGGCAATACATCTTTAGTACTCTCTAAAAATATATTTTTCTTATCAACAGCCACGCATTACGCCTCCTTTTTCGAATAAGCACTGATGCGTTCTGAAATCAAAAGTACCAGTTTTTCTTCGGTAATTTTTTTATTACTTAATATTGATGCTTTTATTGCATCTTCACAAACCCTAATAATCTCTGCATGATTTAATGGAAGTGCCATTTCAATTAAATTCTTTGATACAATAAAATTCTTGTCATATGCTTTAATTTGCATTTCAAACAACCGTTTAATTTCTTTGTCAGTAGGCATTGAGTAATGCAGTACATCATCAAAACGTCTAAACAAAGCCTGATCTAAAAGTTTTTGATTATTTGTTGCTGCAATGATTATACTCTGCGAAGAATCTTGTTCGATGAATTGTAAGAAAGAATTTAATATTCGCCTAGCTTCTCCAACTTCATTGTCCAAATTACGGTCAGCACCAATAGCATCAAACTCATCGAAAAAATATACACCAGTGGTCGTGTTTATCGAATCAAAAATTTGTCGTAATTTCGCACTAGTCTCACCCATAAATTTAGTTACAACTTTGTCCATTTGAATCGTGTATAACGGCAAATCCAATTCAGAAGCGATTATAGAGGCCGTAAAAGTTTTTCCAGTTCCCGGATTCCCCTCAATTAAGATTTTACGTCTATTGCACAACCCATATTTCTGCAATTTGTTTTTATTTCTAAACTCATTCAAAATACGTTTAATGCGTTCTAATGTTTCATCCGATACTACCAAGTCAGTAAGTTTATCAGATGGAATAGACATAGAAAGCATTGGATTTTGGTTGTTTATACGAAATAACCCCATTTTGTTAGCACCAATACGATCAGCCAAAGATTTCAAATCTCTAGCTAACGGTTCATGTCCATGCTTTGCTTCGTATGCCGCTACTTGTAAAACGACTGTTTTAAATTTTTCGTCATCGCGATCAATATGTGCTTTAATTAAGTTTTTAATATGTTCTGCTGTTGCCATGCGATCGCCTCCTGCATACAATTATTCATTATTATTGTAACACCAATAAACTTTTTTGTAAAGCATAAAGAATTTTAATAGTCATTTTTTAGCTAAACAACTCATATAAAAAACAACCATTTTTTCACAAAGTGGTCTTTGCTTATTTTTTATTATGTTCATTGTTACGATTTCATAAGCACAGTATATATTATAAAATACATTCGATTTAGAGTTACACGAACTTACAATTTTACCGAAACCAATAACCACCTGAGTTTCTCAGGTGGTTATTTCTCCATGTTGGGCTTTCAGCCAACTACCTCAACCTCGTCACCATCGAAATCCCAATCGTCAATATCGTAATTCCATGATTCTTGAAGTTTTTCTACCAACTGTCCGTTTTCGTCATAATAGTCTTCGTGGTATGGGAAGTCACCATTGAACTTTACGCTGATTTTTAAGCCATCTTCATTTTCATAAATTGTTATGGTATCAACCAACATTCGCAGGTTGGAGTCGGATATCTCACCATCTTCTATGATGCTTTCAAGCATTTCAATACTGCTTTTCATTTCAGCTCTTCTCTTTTTTACGGTTTCATCAATATTCTGAAGTTCCTTGAGCCTTGCTTCAAGCCTTTCGATATCACTTTCGCAGGTTGTGAGCATTTCCGTGTAAACATCAGCGTGTTCTCTGTCACGGATTCTTTCCAAGAGTATTGCTTGTTGGTCTTCTTTTCGCAGGCGTAACTGTGCTTGGATTCTCT